>JBDLQQ010000270.1:0-11206 GCA_039800465.1 Verrucomicrobiota bacterium | reverse complement strand
GAAACCCGGCATAGGCTGCGCCCGGGTGCCATGGAAAAGCTCCTGCTCATCGACGACGAAGCTGACGTCCAATACAGCTTCCGGCGGATCTTTGATTCGCCGAATCTTCAGCTCTTCACGGCCTCGAGTGGCGAGGAGGGCGTGAAACTGGTCCAGAAGGTCAAGCCCGACCTGGTCATCAGCGACATCCGCATGGCCGGGATCAACGGCCTCGAGACCCTCCGGCGGATCCGTGCGCTCGACCCCCGGCTGCCGGTCATCCTCATGACCGCCTATGGGACCACCCAGACCGCGATCGAGGCGATGAAGCTCGGGGCCTACGACTACCTCCTGAAGCCCTTCGAGGTGCCCCGACTCAAGGAGCTGGTCGACCAGGCCCTGAAGGCCGCCCGGGAATCCCGGAAGGCCGTCTCCACCAAGCCGATGCTCGAGGCCGAGGACTACGAGTCCGGGATCATCGGCCGCAGCGAGGCCATGCAGTCGGTCTTCAAGCTGATCGGACAGGTCACCGCGACCGAGGCCACCGTCCTGATCACCGGGGAGAGCGGCACGGGCAAGGAGCTCGTGGCCCGTTCGATCTTCCACAACAGCCAGCGGTCCCAGCGTCCCTTCCTCGCCATCAACTGCGCGGCCATCGCCGAGAACCTCCTGGAGTCCGAGCTGTTCGGACACGAGAAGGGCGCGTTCACCGGCGCCACGAGCCAGCGCATCGGGAAGTTCGAGCAGTGCCATAGCGGGACGATCTTCCTCGACGAGATCGGTGACATGTCGCTGGCGACCCAGACCAAGATCCTCCGGGTGCTCCAGAGCGGGACGTTCGAGCGGGTCGGCGGGAACCAGACGGTGCAGGTCGATGTCCGGGTCATCGCCGCGACCAACAAGCCCCTCGAGGAGGCGGTGGCGGCCCGCCAGTTCCGGGAGGACCTGTTCTACCGGTTGAACGTCGTGCGGATCCAGATGCCGGCCCTGCGCGACCGGCGGAGCGACATCCGACTGCTGGTCGACTACTTCCTCCGACGCCTGGCGGATCCCGCCGCCAAGCCCAAGTCCATCGGCCCGGAGACCCTCGCACTCCTGGAGTCCTACCACTGGCCCGGCAATGTCCGGGAACTCGAGAACGTCCTGCGCCGCGCGACCGTCGTCGCCAAGGGCCAGGCCATCCTCCCATCCGACCTCCCCGCGGAGGTATCGCACGTCGGGACCACTTCACCCGCCGCCGCCGGGACATCAAGTCCGGCCTCGTCGGGAACCCCGGGGCCGGCGACTGCTGCCCCCGCCACGTCCGAGCCACAGGCCGCCGGGCTCGCGGGGCTCGCCCAGAGCCTGTTCCGGATGGGACGCGCCGATCCCAAGCTCAAGGTGCTGCCCGCGGTGGAACGCGTGCTCGTCATCGAGGCCCTCAAGGAGACCCGGGGCAACCAGGTCCAGGCCGCCCGCCTCCTCGGCATCACCCGCGCCACGCTCCGCAAACGCATCGAGAAGTTCGGGATCCGACAGGACGTCTCGGTGAACTAGACCGTCCTCGGATCCCCGGGCCCAGCCCCGATCGCCCCCGACCGCCCGTCGATCCATGCCCGCCCCCGTCCTCACCATCGCCGAGATGCGCGCCTGGGAACGGCAGTCCTGGGAGGCGGGAGCCGAGGAGCAGGACGTCATCCGACGCGTCGGGGAACGACTCGCCCAGGCCCTCCACGGACAGACCCCGACCGGGAGCCGCATCCTGGTGGTCGCCGGCCGCGGCAACAACGGTGGTGACGCCTTGGCCGCGGCGGACCGACTGGCCACGGAGTTCCAGGTCGAGCGACTCCAGATCCTGAGCCCCGAGACCCAGCTGGACGAACTGGAGGCGGCACTCCAGAGACGCCCCGACCTCCTCGTCGACGGCCTCTTCGGCATCGGACTCAACCGCCCCCTCGAGGGACCCTGGCTGGGAATCCTGGACCGGATGAACGCTTCCGGAATCCCCATCGCCTCCGTGGATGTCCCATCGGGTCTCGACGCCGATACGGGAAGCCCCCTCGGCGGCGCCATCCGGGCGACAACGACCTTCACCGTCGGTGCCCCGAAGGTGGGCCTGTTGACGCCGGACGCCCTGCCCTTCGTGGGTCGACTGGAGGTCCTCTTCGACGTGGGTCTCCGGGGCACCCCGACGGGCGCGAGTCCGCTCCACTGGGGGCTCCCGGGGGATTTCCCGGAACTGCCGCCCCGCCGAGTGGACAGCCACAAGGGCAGCCATGGACATGCCCTCGTGATCGCTGGATCCATCGGCTACTCCGGGGCGGCGGTCCTGGCCGCCCGGGCAGCAACCCGCGCAAGGCCTGGACTCGTCAGCGTCCTCACTCTCCCTGAGGCCTGGACGCCCGTGGCCAGTCAACTGGTGACCGCGATGGTCCATCCCTTCGAGGAGGGGCATGCGCTCACCACGGGAGCGACCGCGATCCTGATTGGCCCCGGTCTGGCCTCTTCCTCCGCGAGGCAGCAGATGCCGGCGGAGGTGGTGCGGCTCTGGAAGGAATTCCCCGGCCCCCTCGTCGTGGACGCTTCGGCACTCGACTGGGTCCCACCCCATCCCTCCGCCCGGGGGATCCGGATCCTGACCCCCCATCCGGGAGAGGCGGGGCGTCTTCTGGGAGGCACCGCGCAGGACGTGCAACGGGATCGTGTCGGCGCGCTCCGGCAGATTGCCGACCGCTTCGGGGCACTCGTCCTCCTCAAAGGGCACCAGACCCTGATCGGTGGGGCGACCGGCCCCATCTACATCAACCCCACCGGCAATCCCGGACTCGCCCAGGGGGGAACCGGGGACGTGCTGGCGGGTTACCTCGTGGGGCTACTGGCACAGCCTTCGGTCGCAACCGATCCGCTCGCAGGCTGCCGCAAGGCAGCCTGGGACCACGGCCTGGCTGCGGACTATCTTGAGTGTCGGGGCGGCGCGTGGACCTCCGAGGATCTCGCCACCCGCCTGGGGAATCGGGGCTCGGATCTGCAATGGACTTGAACCAGTGGGTTTCGTCTGTAAGCAGAGGCGCATGCCGTCCTCCGCGCGCTTGTGTAAGCCTCTCTGCATCGGATTCCTGATCACAGGCCAGTTCCTCGCCACGACACCCTCCGAGGCCGGCGTGGTGACGCTGATCACCCACGGTTGGACGGAGGATGCGAAGGGCTGGGTGACGGCCATGGGCAAGTCTGCGGCAAGTCATCCAATCCGGGTGGCGGAATTCGGCCCGCAGTCCCCGATGATCTATCTGATGAGTTTCAATCCCGATCGTTCCCTCAAGGTGTCCCGGATCGATGGGGAATCCCCGCTCCAGAATCCCTCCGGGGACATCTTTCTTCTCCTGGATTGGCAACCCTATGCCGGGGATCTGAATCCGTTCACCGATTCGATCCAGAGCACCCAGATCATCGGCCCCCTGGTGGCGGATGGACTCCTCTCTCCCTCCCTCATCCCAGGACTCGGGGGGCCGGCCGCACGCCTCCCAATCCACCTGATCGGATTCTCCAGGGGCGGATCCCTCGTCTGCGAGATCTCCAAGCGCCTCGGGGAGCGCAGTGTCGTCGTGGACCACCTGACCCTCTTGGATCCACATCCCAACCGGAATGACGGCTTCACGACACTCATCCCCAGCTACACGTTCGTGGATGGAACCGCCCGGGACGGCGTGTACCAGAATGTGCTGTTCGCCGAGTGCTTCTACCAGCAAGTCACCTTTCCCGAGGGGACTCCGGCTCGGGGGGCGTTCCTCCGGAGCCTCAGTTCCTGGGGATTGAACTCCGGCGGATACGTGCTGCCCCACGAGGACGTGCATCTCTGGTACTACGGGACGGTCGAGACAGGGGAATCCCCTCTGTCGGACGGTTCGGCAACCCTCGATGCGACTCTGCGTGCCACATGGTATGCCCCGGCGGAGGCCCAGGGTCGGCGGACGGGTTATCATAACTCGCTGAGGGCAGGCGGGGATCGGCGGGCCGTGTCCCCCCCGGTCGACGCCTCGAGCGGTTATCCGCTGCTGGGACTCAACCAGCTCTGGGCGGCAGCCCTCGACATCCCGGCAGGGGACAACCGCAGCCGCGTCACCGTCGACCCCGGCGAACTCCGGGCCAACCTCCTCGAGTTCCACCTTTCCGGATTAAAGGAGCGCCCTGTCGACACCAATGCGCCTCCAACCTCCTCGGGAGTGTTTCCAACAACCCTCGAACAAACCGACGACACGACAAAGAATCTGGCGGCAACGTTGACCTACCTGTGGTCTGGGAGCGTGGATGCGGCATTGACGTTGTTCTGCGACACCGACGAAAATTCTCTCAATGGAAGGTTGGCTGAGATCCAGGTGGCACTGCCTCCGAGCGGTGAACTCCCCCGCTCGATCCGACTCGATCTCAGCCCGCTCCAACGTTCTCTGCCCCGTGGGCGCTACAGGGTGGGAGCCCTCCTCGAATCCCCGCTCATTGCCCGCGAATATTACGCTTCGGAACGAGTGGAAGTGATCCATCCCATTGGATCCGAAATCCGCCTCCAGTGCGGGGTGGATACTTCGAAGGACGTCCCAGCCATCCGTCTGAAGGCTGAGATTCCCACGGCCGGCACCTACGTGATGGAGACCAGCACCGATTTGGTAGTCTGGACACGGGTCTCGGAGACCACCGTTTCTGGTCCACCCTCCGCGGCTGCCGTTGAGGAAAGCATTCCCTTGGGTTCCGAGGGTGCCTCTTCCCGATTCTTCCGGGTGCGTTTGCTTCAATAAGCCAAGCGGATCCGCAACGGACTTGAACCGTTGGGATTCGTCTGTAAGCAGTAGCGCATGCCGCCCTCTGCACGCTGTCCTTGGCCTCTCTGCATCGGATTCCTGGCCGCAGGACTGTTCCTCGCAGAGAAACCCTGCACGGCCGGCGTGGTGACCCTGATCACCCATGGCTGGACGCAGGACGCCGACGGCTGGGTGAGGTCGATGGGACGCGCCATGGCGGAGCACCCTCTCCGGAAGGCGGAGTTCGGATTCGTGCGCCCGACGACCTATCGGCTTAGTTTCAACGGGGATCGATCCCTCAAGGCGGAACGGATTGACGGGGCCTCACCTCTCCAGAACCCCTCCGGCGACGTCTTCCTGCTCCTGGACTGGAATCCCTATTCGGGCGACCTGAACCCCTTCACCGGCAGTACCGAAGGCACGACGGCGATCGGACCGCTGGTTGCCAATGGCCTTCTCGCCCCGAACCTCATCCCTGAGTTGAGGGGACCGGTGGCCCGATGGCCGCTCCATCTGGTCGGGTTCTCCCGGGGCGGTTCTCTCGTCTGTGAGATCTCAAAACGCCTCGGCGAGCGCAGCGTCGTCGTCGACCACATGACCCTTCTGGATCCCCATCCCAACAACAATGACGGCTTTGGCACACTCGTCCCCACCTTCACCTTCGCAGATGGGACTGCCCTGAACGGGGTGTACCAGAACGTGCTGTATGCCGAGTGCCTCCACCAGACGCTGTTCTTTCCAGAGGGGACGCAGGCCCGGGGGGCGTTCGTCCGAAAACTCGACGCGTGGGGATTCAATGACGGCGGGTATCTGCTGCCCCACGAAGACGTGCATCTGTGGTACCACGGAACGGTCGAGACGGCCTCGCCCGTCACCTCGGACGGTTCAGCATCCTTCGATGCCACCACCCGCACCAAATGGTACGCCCCTTCGGAGGACCAAGGGCGGAGGGCCGGATACCACTACGCGCTGCGGGCGGGCGGGGATCGCCGCTCCACCTTCGAGCCGGTGGACGCTGCGAGCGGTTACCCGCTCCTGGGCCTCAACCAGCTCTGGTCGACCTCCCTGGACATCCCGCCCGGGGACAATCGCGCACGGGTCACGGTGGATCCCCAGGAACTGCGGGCCAATCTCATCGAGTTCCACCTCTCGGGACTGAAGGAAAGCACGCTCGAAACCAGCTTCCCCTCGTTCTCCTCCGGAGCCTTTCCCCGGATTCTCGAACAGACTCAGGACACGTCCCAGGATCTGGCGGCGACGCTCACCTACCTGTGGTCCGGGACCGGGGACGCGACATTGACGATCTTCTGCGACACCGATGAGAACTCGCTCAATGGCAGGCTGACCGAGATTCGGGTTAACCTCCCCCCGACTGGGGAACTCCCGCGGACCGTCCGACTGGATCTCGCCGCTCTCCAACGCTCCTTGCCTCCGGGACGCTTCCGGGTCGGCGCCCTCCTGGAATCCCCGCTCATGATCCGGGAGTACTATGCCCCGGAACGAATTGACGTCGTCCAAGCCTTCGTTGGCCCCCTGGGCCATCGAAAAGGGAACCCTCCCCCCGTTCCCTCCGGGAGCGGATCCAAGCACAACTCCCCAACCGATCCGGGTCCCAGTGGACGCCGAGGCCCTCTCCAGCGGGCGTGGCTCGCCATCCAGTACCTCTTTGAGGGGCCAAAGGGCGTCCCCATGGCCCGCATCACCACCGACATCCCCGAGGCTGGGACCTATGTGATTGAGGCCAGCACGGACCTGGTCGTCTGGACCCGGATCTCAGAGTCCACCCGTGCCGATCCGCCCACGGCGGCCGCCTTGGAGCAGCTCATCCCGGTGCAACCCGATGGAGGATCCCGCCGGTTCTTCAGGGTGCGTTCCCTGGACTGAACCGGTCCCGGCCGATCCAAGGTCCCACGACCGCTGTGGCCGGGAATCGGGCAGAGGTGGCCAGCCCTAGGGGATTGGATTAGCCGGGAGCGGGTTGGCCGGATCGGTGGGGTTTCTGTAGGGTAACCCCGTGAATCCCCTTATTGCCGCAGTGCTCGCCTGGGCTCTGATCGGAGTCGCCGAGGCCAACACGGTTCCCCAGGCGCCTCCCCCAGCGGTTCGCATCGACCGGGACGGACCATTCCCTCCTGTCCCCGACCCCCGTGTTGGGCGCCATGATGCGACGACCCTCCACAGCATCGGGGATCCGACCGACGCCGAGCAGCTCTACCTGGAGCTCATCAATGAAGTCCGGGCCGACCCCGCGGGCAGCGCCCTTGCCCTCACCAATACCACCGACCCCGACATCCTCGACGCCTACCGGTTCTTCTCGGTCGATCTCGCCAAGTTCGTCGCCGACACCCGGGGCTACCCCGTCGCCCAACCGCTGGCCTTCGAGCCGAGACTGACCCAAGCCGCACGGGGTCATTCCCTCTGGATGCTCACCAACGGCATCCAGGCCCATTCGGAGACCGATCCCGCCGACCCATCCAAGGTCATCACAACCGCGGACCGGATCAACGCCGTCGGCTACCCCTGGAGGATCCTGGGGGAGAACGTCTACGCCTTCTCGAAGAGCGTCCCCTTCGGCCACGCAGGATTCGAGGTCGACTGGGGGATCGGCCCCGGCGGGATGCAGGATCCTCCCGGACACCGCATCAGCAACCACGACACCCGGTTCCGGGAGGTCGGGATCGGCGTGGTGGACGGCAATGGTCCCAACGGCACGGGGCCCTCATCGGTCACGATCGATTTCTCGGCCCAGCGGGAGGAGGTGCCGCTCGTGACGGGGGTCGCGTACTTCGATCTGAACGGCAACAGCCGCTACGACCTCGGGGAAGGCATTGGAAACGTCCGCGTGGAGGTTTCCGGTTCCTCCGCCTACGCGGTGACCAGCGCCTCGGGCGGCTACGCCGTGCCTTCCGGGGACGGGGAGCGGACGATCCGGTTCTCTGGCAACGGCCTGTCCCCGGTGGCCATCACGCGGACCCTCTCCGGCGGACTCAACACCAAGGTCGACCTGCGTCTGACCTACCCGGCGCCCAGCGCCATCGGGCCCGGACGTGGCGCCGTCGGCAGCCCCCTCACCTACACCTATGCGGCCGTTGCTGGAGCCACCGGATTCCGCGCCAAGCTGGTGCTGGTTCTCCCGAAGCCCAGCACCCTCGACGGGTCCCGCGGGCTCGAGGACTTCACCACTGATCTGGGGGGGACACCGCAACCCCTGGTGGATCGTCCCGGAGGCGGGAAGGCCTACCATCTCACCCAGACCAATGGGGTCTCCCCGAACTGGATGCAGGCCACCGGTTCCTACCGTCCGAAGTCCAACGGATCCCTCCGCTGGCTCAGTCGCCTCGGCTGGGCTTCCACCAACCAGGTCGCCCGGGTCCAGCTGACCGCCGATGGCGGAACAACCTGGACCAATCTCTGGAGCAAGACCGGTACCGGGGACGCTGGAGACCAGACCTACACCCAGCAGTCCGTCCCACTCGGCGCCTACGCCGGCAAGCCCGTGCAGTTCCGATTCTGGTACGGCATCGATTTCTGCACCACCAACTGCTCCGTCTTCAACCAGCCCGACAACTCCGTCGGGTACCACTTCGACTCCGTCGAGTTCACGGATACCGACCAGCTCAAGCCCCAGTCGGAAGCCCTCGTCGAGGCCGGTGCGCCCCTGGTGCTGACCCCCACGGTCATTGGTACCCATGAGGTGTCCGTCCAGGCGATCAGCCCCCGGGCAACCTGGCCGTGGGGATCCGCCCTGCCGGTCGATGTCGTCTCGTCCGTCACCCCACCCTCGGTGACTCTGGGCACCGGGACGCCCCCGATCGGGGGCTGGGTGACGCCCGCCACCGTACCGCTGACCGCAGTGGTGAACGCCCAGGGAAACACCCTCTCCAAGGTCCAGTTCCTCGCCGATGGACAGCTCGTCGGTGAAGACACCTCCAGCCCGTACACCCTCGACTGGACCGTCAACACCCCGGGAACACGGTCTGTCGTCGCCCGCGTCGTCTTCGGCCTCAACCAGACGGTCGACTCCGCCGCGGCAACCGTATCCGTCTCGGCCCCGGTCCCGACCGTGACATTGAGCGTCGGCACCCCGCCGCAGGGCGGCTGGATCGCCCCTGCCAACGTGCCACTCGAGGCCACGGTCGAGTCCCGCGGCAACACGATCACCAGGGTCCAGTTCGTGGCCGAGGGTCAGGTCATCGGCGAGGATTCCGAGGCCCCCTACTCCGTCGTGTGGTCCGAGGTCGCCGCAGGCACTCGGTCCATCGTCGCAAGGGTCCTCTACGGCAGTGGACTCTCCACCGACTCGATGCCTGCCAGCCTTTCGGTGTCGACACCGGCACCGACCGTGGTGCTGACCGTCGGCGCCCCGCCGCAGGGCGCCTGGATCGCCCCCGCCACCGTGCCGCTCGAGGCCACGGTCGAGTCCCACGGCAACACGATCACAAAGGTCCAGTTCGTGGCCGAAGGTCAGGTCATTGGCGAGGATTCCGAGGCCCCCTACTCCATGGCATGGACAGGGGTGACCGGCGGGACCCGATCGGTCCTCGCCCGGGCACTCTACGGCGTGGGACTTTCAGCGGACTCGCCCAACGCGACGCTGGTGGTCGGGGAACCTCCGGCGACGGTTGCCATCACAGGCCTCGACGCTGCATCCGATGGGACCATCGAGATCCGATTCACGATCTCGGGTACTCGGACCGGGATACCCACCCTTCGGAGCGCACCCCAGCTGGAAGGCCCGTTCACCGACGCAAACGCCTCGTTGCAGACCAATTCCCCATCCACCTTCACGTTCCGGGTCCAACCCGGCGGTGGTGTCGGATTCCTCGAGGTGCTCATCCCTTGAGCACGATTCACGGCCCGTGCATCCACAACATCCAAAGTCTCTGGACACGATCCGGCGGCAGGAGGTCCGGGCAGTGTCCCTCGATGCCGCAGGGACGCTGATCGAACCCCATCCCTCGGTCGGGGCCATCTATGCCGAAGTCGCCGCCGACTGGGGGCTGGGCAGGTGGGAGTCTACCCTGCTGGAGGACCGGTTCTGGTCCGCATGGAGCAGCCGGGGCCACTTCGACTTCTCGAGGACCTCATGGCGGCAGCTCGTCGACAAGGTCTGGGCCGGACTTGTCTCCGGACCGGTTTCCGAAGCCTTCTTCGACACCCTCTGGAGCCGGTTCACCGAGTCCCGCACCTGGAGGATCTACCCCGACGTTGTCCCCTGCCTGTCCGCGCTCCGGAGCCGGGGCTGGCCCCTCGTGATCGTCTCCAACTGGGACGAGCGCCTCCATGCGGTTCTCTCCAACCTCGGGATCACGGCGTTGGTCGATGTCGTACTACCCTCCGTCGAGGCCCCCGCACCAAAACCAGACCCCCGGATCTTCGAGATCGCCGCCCGTCGACTTGGAGTCTCTCCGGGTCAACTGCTGCACGTGGGAGACAGCGAGACCGAGGACCTGACAGGAATCCTCCAGTCCGGCGGGCAGGGAATCCTCCTGAATCGCACGGAAACCACCTGGCGATCCAACACCCTGCAGTCCCTCCACCCCCTGCCGGATTTCCTCGGCAATCGCTAACGGCACCGCGAAGCCCACCTTATTCCGGAGGCCGATTGGTTGACGGTTCCGTCCGACCCGCGTTCCATGGTCACTAATGTGGGCGATGGATCGCCTGCAGTTCCAACTTATGGATCTTGTCGGACGAATCTGGCGCTCCAGCCTGGGGCGCAAATACATCATGGCCGGGACGGGAGCACTCCTGTTCGGGTTCCTGATCGCCCACCTTGCCGGGAACCTCCAGGTGTTCGGTCCACCGGAACTGATCAACACCTACGCCTACTTCCTGAAGAGCAAGCCGGGACTCGTCTGGGGCGCACGACTGGGCCTCCTTGCCGTGGTGGGGCTCCACGTCCTGTCCGCCGTGTCGCTGTCGGCCCAGAACCGCGCCGCACGGCCGGTTCCCTACGGCGGGGTCAAGACGCCCTACGCCGCGCCGCTCAATTCCAGGACCATGCTGCTGAGCGGAGTGACGATCCTCGCCTTCGTCATCTACCACCTCCTCCACTTCACCGCGCTGATGCCCGGCGTGAATGGCGTCGGGGATTTCCGGCACCTCGAGACGACGCTGCCGACCGGCGTGAAGGCCCATGACGTGTACGCGATGATGGTCCTTGGTTTCGGCGTCTGGTGGGTCTCGCTGGCCTATCTCATCGCCCAGTCCCTGCTCTTCATGCACCTCAGCCACGGTCTCGCCTCGATGTTCCAGAGCCTTGGTTTCCGCAGCCACACCTGGTGGCCGCGGGTCCAGCTCTTCGCGAAGGTGGCGAGCGTCGCGCTCTTCGTCGGATACGCCTCGATCCCGGTCGCCATCCTCGCGGGGATGGGCAGCAACTCCGACAACGTCAAGAAGGCCCAACACCAACTGCTGCACACCGCCGACGGCGGAAAGGGAGGACACTGACCATG
>JBDLQQ010000269.1:0-3323 GCA_039800465.1 Verrucomicrobiota bacterium | reverse complement strand
GGTCGACGGCAAACGCTCCTCCCAGACGAGCTTCCCGGTCACCAGCTCGAAGCACTGGCCGAAACCATCGGTCGAGCTCTGATAGATGTAGCCGTCCTTCACGATGGGCGAGCCGATCGTGTGCTTCTTGAGGCGGCGCTCATAGAAGAGGCGTTCCGACGTCCGATCCCCGGCACCTCCGGGTCGGATGAACATCCCGCTGCCGAAGAATCCCCCGAAGACCACGAGGGTCTCCTGCCCCAGGGTCGGGGAGCTGTAGACGAGGGGATTGATGCCCTCGGCGAACCAGAGGACCGACCCCGTCTTGGGATCGAACGCCTTGAGCTGGTTCACCACGGGCAGGACCACCTCGTCACGTCCCACGGTCCGGACCAACAGCGGGGTGCTGAAGGTGCCGATCATGCCGTCGTTCTTCCCGGCGAATCCGTCCCAACGCTCCGGCGGATGCTGTTCCTGGAGCGGCACCCGCCACCGGACGGCACCGGTGCGTTTGTCCAGGGCCACGAGGGACGAGAACTCCCCCGGTCCGTGGTAGACGATCACCTGATCGCCGTGCAGCACGGGTGAGGATCCCTGACCCCAGCCGTGTACCTGCTTCCCGAGGTCGGCCTTCCAGAGCTCCTTGCCCGAGAAGTCGTAGGCGACGACCCCGGCGGAGGCGAAGCTGGCCACCACACAGTCGCCATCCGTGACCGGCGAGGCGGCGCAATGGGGATTGGTCTGGTGCCTCGGATCCTTGGCGTCGTACCGGACCCCCCGTTGCCACAGGAGCTTTCCGGTCTTGCGGTCGAACGCCATCACTGTGCGCTCCTTCCCATCCTCGAGGGCCTGCGTGATGAACACGATTCCACCCCAGACCACGGGCGAGGAGTTGCCGAGCTCGGGAAGTTCCGTTCGCCATCGCACGTTGGTGGACTTGTCCCACTTCACCGGGAAACCGGTATCGGACGTGGTGCCGTCCTGATTGGGACCGCGCCAGGAGGGCCACTGGGCGCCGTGGAGCGTCCCGGCGATGGCGCAGAGCGCGAGGAGGAACCTTGGGGAGATCATCATCCCCAGAGGAGACCGGAGACCCGACCGGACGTCGAGACCCGGAACGGATTCTGCCCTACCACCCAAGGTCGACACCCCATCAATCAATGTGACTTACCGTCATCAGGAGGTAACACGCGCCCACCATCGTGATGCCGTCTCAAGGGACCCCAGGTCCCGGACACGCCAGCAACCCAGAACGAACATCACGCCATGAATGCCCACACGGTCCGCAGTTCCCTGCGCCTCCTCCCTGCCCTGCTCGCCACCACGACGGCGATGGCCGTCAACCGCCCCACTGAACCCGGCCGCGCCGTTCCGACCCGCGAGGTCGCCCGGATCGTCGGAGGGTCCACCGCTCCCGTGGGCGCCTATCCCTGGATGACGGCGCTCGTCGCCCGCGGCTACACCGCCGTCAACGGCCAGTTCTGCGGCGGCGCGCTGATCCATCCCCAGTGGGTGCTCACCGCCGGGCACTGCGTCGATGGATCGACCGCCGCCTCCATCGACGTCGTCGTGGGCGCCCATGACCTCCGCAATACTTCCCAGGGAGTCCGGATCGGCGTGACCCAGATCATCCGTCATCCGCAATACGGCACGGTGAACGGGGAACTCTCCAACGACGTCGCCCTGCTCAAGCTCGCCCAGCCCGCCACCGGGATCACGCCCCTGGGCCTGGTCGATCAGGCCGGTCAAATCGTGGCCGGAACCGCCGTCCGCGCGATCGGCTGGGGAACCACCTCGGAGAACGGCAGTTCATCGCCGATCCTCCTGCAGGTCGACATGGGTCTCATCGCGCTCGACCAGGCCCGGCTCTTCTACCCCGGCCTCACCTCCGCCCACCTCGCAGCCGGCGTTGCCGGGGGCGGGAAAGACACCTGCCAGGGCGACAGTGGCGGCCCGCTGCTCGTGTCCGACGGCAAGGGTGGCTGGCTCCACGCCGGCGCCGTCAGCTATGGCGAGGGTTGCGCGCGTCCCAACATCCCCGGGATCTACGCCAATACCCTCACCTACCGCCCGTGGATCCTTCAGCAGATCGGCGTCACCGCCGGGGATGACCACGGCAATACGCCGAGCGGGGCGACGACCCTGGTGCTCGACACGCCAGCGCCCGGCAAGCTCGAGACCGCCGGGGACATCGACGTCTTCCAACTCGTCCTGACCCAGGGCGGCACCGTCGTCCTGAGCAGCACCGGGATCACCGACGTGGTGGGGTCGCTCTCGAACACCGCCGGGACCGTCCTGGCGCAGGATGACAACGGAGCGGGAGCCCCCAACTTCCGGATCTCGTCAGTGGTGCCAGCCGGCATCTACTACGTCGCCGTCCGGGGCAACGGATCCGTCACCGGCTCCTATACGGTGCTGGCGAAGTTCACGCCGACACCCACCGTGACGGGCCAGCCTGAAATCTCGCTCCTGGGGGCCGACAAGACGGAGATCGCCGATGGTCTGACCACCACGAGTCTGGCCAAGGGGACCGATTTCGGGTCGCTCGACATCGTCTCCGGCAGTAAAACCACAGTCTTCACGATCAAGAACACCGGGAAATCCACCCTGAACGTCGGCCCTGTCCGACTCGAAGGCGCCCAGGCCGCCCAGTTCCGAATCGCCACCCAGCCGGCAACCTCCATCGCCGCCGGAAGGTCGGCCACCTTCTCGGTGGTCTACGACCCGTCCCTCTCGGGAACCCACACCGCAGACCTGGTCCTTCCCAACAACGATGCCGATGAGAATCCCTACAACGTCACCCTCACCGGCGCGGGATTCAGCACCGGCATTGGAGATGATCATGGGGATACCACCCTGATGTCGACCAAGGTCGCTGTCCCGTCCTCCACGGCTGGAACGCTCGGAGGCAACAACGACCGGGACGTCTTCCAGTTCACCCTGACCCAGGCTGCGACCGTCACGATCCGGACCACCGGTTCAGTCGACACCTATGGCACCCTGGTCAACGCGACAGGTCGGGTGTTGGCCGAGCAGGACGACTACGGCACGGGTCTCAACTTCCGGATCCGTCGCTCACTCTCCGCAGGCACCTACTTCATCGCGGTGGAGGGGTATAACGGAACCGAGCAGGGCGCCTACAAGCTTGAGATGAGCCGCTGACCCACGATCCCTGGGGAGCCTCCGTCGGGAGGCTCCCCAGGCCTCTCCCTGATCCACCGCTCTGACGCACCACCCCATGCCTCCACGACGCCTTCTTGCCACGATCGCCGCCCTCGGCGTCCTCACAGGGGTCCTGCACCTCAGGCTCCACTCCCACCGAAGCGGTCCCGCCATCTCGGGAA
>JBDLQQ010000268.1:0-8383 GCA_039800465.1 Verrucomicrobiota bacterium | reverse complement strand
AAGGGCCCGGATGGCCGCCTTGCGGTGATAGCCCAGGACCTCGACTGCATGATCAAGAATCCGCTTCCTAAACTGACGGCCCGCCTTGGCATACTGCTGCCGCAGCTTTCCCAGCACTTCTGTACGCGTTTTTTGGCTCATTTCGTTGTCCACGTCGGGTAACACCGACTTTTGGCGCAACGATCACTTCACCCCTTCTCCTCAACTCCACCCGGGTAACAAAACTTTTGGCGCAGATCGCCGGGCCGCTCCCCCAGAAATCGACCTTGCGGGAAGCCTGCAAAACGTCATTTTCCCCGGGTCTGTTGCAATGATCAAAGTCTCTTGGCGTGGTGGATCTTCAGTTGAACGTGGTTCAGTGACGATTTGAAACCCGATGGTCGGGAACAGCCGGACAGAGTCAGGAACCAGACTAGTTAGTTACGTTCAATGAATACCAAACTGTATGTGGGGAACCTCTCGTTCAACACCACTGAGATGCAGCTCCAGGACGCCTTCGCCGCTCACGGCCCGGTGTCCGAGGTCAACCTGATGGTCGACCGCGCGACCGGCCGTAGCCGTGGCTTCGCCTTCGTGACCATGGGCACCGCCGAGGCCGCCCAGGCTGCGATCGCCTCGATGCACGGCGCCCGGCTCGATGGCCGTGAGCTCACCGTCAACGAAGCCCGTCCGAAGGAAGACCGTCCGCGCGGCGGAGGCTTCGGCGGCGGCGGCGGCTACGGTGGTGGCGGCGGCGGTGGCGGACGCGGTGGCTACGGTGGCGGCGGCGGCGGTGGCCGTGGCGGCTACGGTGGCGGTCGTGGCGATCGCTACTAAGTCGATCCCCTCTCATTCTCTTCAGGCCGGCCCGGTCACCCGGGCCGGCTTTTTTTCTGCCTGGATGTCTCAGCCCCCCGGGGAGACGCCGGGACAGTTCACGGGGCGATTTAGGGGCGCTCCCCCCGGTGGGTCTGCGGTGATCGGTTGAGACGACAAGGGCCGTTTCCCAACACGGCCATCCGTCGTCACCGCGTCAACGTCACTGGCAAAGACCTCGACCGCCTCCTCCCAGTCGACCTCCAACGTGCATTCCAGCCGGCGCGCAACAGCATCACGCCAAACGCGGGGAACGCACAGAAGGGCACGGCCAGGAGCGACCACCAGGACAGGGAACGATCCAACAGGGACTCGGTCGGATCCTCCGGGTTCACCAGACAGGTCGTCGTCGAACCCAACGGATGTGTGTCAACGAACCTCCGGGTCCCGGATTCGGATTCCTTCGTCCCAACCCCAACCCCAATTCTCGAGGATCTGTGGAGTTCTCCCTTCCAGGCATAGTGGTAGAGCACCTCCGGATGATAACTTCGACCCCCCTTGGACGATCGGGAGACAATGGTGCGAGACATCTCGATCGTCGCTGGTGTCGACACCCAATCCCGCGAGCGGACCCAGTCCCGGACGGGGAGCACTCCCAACGCCGTCACGGGGACGGTTCCGACCGCCAGCAGCAGCGCACCCCCGAGAAAGAGGAGCCACGGAGGGGTCTCGGCAGCGGTTTTTGGAATCGGTTCTGCTCCGGTAAAGGCGCTCCAGAAAATCCGCGCTCCAACTATGACAAACAGCCATGGCAACGCCATGAACACCGGGAGCGTCAGGAGGGAGCGCCAGCCGGGCTCGCACACATCCAGCCGGGCCGGGGCATCCGAGGGCAGGCAACGCCCGATCACCATTGTCCCGGGAGGAACCGTCCGCTGGATGAGGAGCAGATCCCGGTAGTCCGCCCCATTGAGGTCGTCCCATTCCGTTTCGCTGCGTCCCGGTCGCTGGAAATGGAGGACCAAGTTGAAGCCGCTGCGCCCAAGATCCGCGGGGACGATCTCCGTCTGGACCACCCGGAACCCGATCGCTGGTTGGAGGCGTAGTCGGACTGATTCGGCCGCGGCCCAGATCAGGAATGTCAGGAACACCAATCCCACGACGATAAAGACCCCGCCGAAGACGAGGGTCCCCAACCTCACCGGAAGCCGTGTTCTAGTCATGCAGGTCCATTCCGCGAGGACTGCTCGCCTGTTTCTCCCGCACCAACTGCTCCACCAGGAGCGCGAGGGCCTTCACCGTGCGTCCAGCGCGGCCTGGAGCCGGCCATGGTTCCCCGGGATTCCCATCCAGCGCCCGTGCCGCTGACTCCACGGCGCCAGGACGGCGCTTGAGACGGTGGGCGGCAACCGTTCGGAGGTCGATGGGGGCCTGTTCAGGGTGCCATCCCTCTTGGTGGAGCAGTTCCCAGGCGAAACCACCCCAGCCCACGAGACGATCCGATGGCCGCAGAAACTGGTTCCACAACTCCAAGGCATCGGTAACCGAGCATCCGTTGAGAATGTCCTCCGGCGAGACTTCGAGATGTCGGGTTGCACAGGGAGCGAGGGGCCGACGTGGCATCAGAAAGGCGTTGAAGGCCTCGCCGGTTGAGGGCCGGACGGCCGCGAGCTGGATCAGCTCCGGCAATCCAGGAACACCGCTGCCACGCCGATGGGAATTGGCCTCGGCGGCAATCATCACCAGGTCGGGCCACATCCCCTCCAGATCCGGCATGACCTTGCTCTCCCACCAGGGGGAGGCGGTGCGGAGTCGCCGTCGGATCGGCTCGGTCCGCGCCGCCTTGGCGGCGATCTGGCGATCCACCATCCCGTCGAAGGCCCGAAGCAGGGGCACGAACCGATCCGTATCCCTCTCGAAGACCGACAGCACCTCGACCACGGCCTCGACCGTGGCGACGCAATGCCGATCGGGTTCCCGTCGGATCCGATAGTTCCCGGGGCGCCGCGGCATGAACCCGATGCGAGGCAGCGCGGCCAGCGCGGGGTTGAGCGCCATCATCTTGCGCGCCTGGGGCCAGGTCCCATCGATCACGAGCAGTGTCCTTGGAGGCACCGCCAACGTCTCCGGGGAAACCGCTCCAGGACCTGGGAACAAGAGGGCGGTGCCAGGTTGGACGAGAAGTTCCTCGATCCGCGGGTGGCCTCCGAATCCGATGCCCTCGTGCAACTCGCTGTGTCGGAGTCCCAGTTGGGCAATCCGTGCCGTTCCAATGGCGACCCGGGACTCGCGAGGGTGCTGGAGAAAGACGACCCGGGTGGCGGTCTCCACGGGAACCAGTCCGACACACCAACAGGCCGATGCGGGTCGGTGGCATCGGGAACAGGTCGGTCGCGGTCCGTTCAGAGGCATGAGGTCTTCAGGCATCAGAGCCCTTGGCCAATCGCCCGCCGCCACAGAAACCGCACGGACCAGAAACAGGTGCCATGCAGGTGACGGTTGGAGGCTCCGGACCGGGACTGTGTTCCAGATCCCCCAACAGAGGCAGCATCTTCCCTCTCTGGATCAGGCCCGATTTCCACGCCTCGGGTCCCGACTGGAGGCAAGATTCCCTAAGGCTTCTGCGGACGCCGGCGGTTGGCCATGAAGTAGAGGATCGGCACCGCCATGCGGCTGATCAGGAGCGAGGCCACCTCGCCCGCCATCAGGGAAATCGCCAGGCCCTGGAAGATCGGATCGGCCAGGATCACCGCGGCGCCGACGATTACCGCGGCGGCGGTCAGGACCATCGGACGGAACCGGACCGCGCCCGCATCAACCACCGCCTGGTCGAGTGGCAGGCCCTCGCGGATTCGTTGCTCGATGAAGTCCACCAGGATGATCGAATTCCGCACCACGATGCCTGCGCCGGCCATGAAACCGATCATCGACGTCGCCGTGAAGAAGGCACCCATCGCCCCGTGGGCCGGCAGGATGCCGACCAGCGAGAACGGAATCGCCACCATCACGATCAGTGGGGTCAGGAACGAACGGAACCATCCGACCATCAGCACATAGATGAGGACCAGGACCGCGGCGAAGGCCAGGCCGAGGTCGCGGAACACCTCGATCGTGATGTGCCATTCCCCATCCCATTTCATGGCGGGTTGGGCATCCGAGAAGGGCATCGAGGCGTTGTAGACTTTGATGCCCGGCGCCTTCGATCCCTCGAGCGACACCGCCTCCAGCCTCCGGTTCATCTCCGCGATCGCATACACCGGGCTCTCCACCGCGCCGGCCACGTCGCCGATGACGTAGGTCACTGGCATGAGATTCTTGCGGTGGCGGCTCTTGTCGGTGATCCCGGTCTCCAGGCGGACCAGTTCCCGGAGTGGGACCAGTGGCGGACCGGAGGGCTGTGTCCCCGGCTCGGGCAGGGCATTCGCATCACCGCTCCGGACGCGGAGCGCGAGCAGGTCCTCAGGGCGGGTCCGCGCCGAGCGTGGGAGCTGGAGCACCAGGTTCACGTCGTCCTTCTCGTGGGGGATGTGCAGCAGATCGACCGACTCCCCGGCGACCGCGATGCGGAGCGTCTGGGAGATGGTCTCGGCGCTGATCCCGTGCAGGGCGGCCTTCTCCTTGTCGATGATGAATCGGGTCTTGGGCTGGTCGGCCTCAACGTAGGCATCCACATCCACGACCCCTGGGGTGCTGCGGAAGATCTCCTTCACCTTGCCAGCGAGTTCCGTCCGTACGGCATCCGTGGGTCCATAGACCTCCGCGACCAGAGTCTGGAGCACCGGGGGTCCGGGAGGGACCTCCGCGACCGCGACCCGGGCCCCGAACCGTTCGGCGACGGCTGCGACTGCGGGGCGGACGCGTTTGGCGATGTCGTGGCTCTGGGCTGAGCGCAGGTGCTTGTCGACGAGGTTGACCTGGATGTCGGCCACGTTGGCGCCACGACGGAGGAAGTAGTGGCGGACCAGGCCGTTGAAGTTGAACGGCGAGGCGACGCCCACGTAGATCTGGTAGTCGGTCACCTCGGGCTCCAGGCGAATTGCTGCGGCCATCTCGCGGGCGGCGCGGGCGGTGCGCTCGAGCGAGCTCCCCTCGGGCATGGTCAGGACCACCTGGAACTCCGATTTGTTGTCGAACGGCAGCATCTTCACCTTCACCCAGCCGACACCCACGGTCGCCATCGCCCCCAGGAGCAGGACGGTGATGATCCCGAGGAACGCCCACTGCCATCCTAGATGGTGCAGCAGCGGATTCATCACCCGTCGGTACAGCCGGGTCAGGAAGTCTTCGTCTGCGCCGTACTCCCCGGAGTGGAGGGATGCCAGACGGGATTCACCCTTCGCCCACCGGAGCATCCGGATACTGGCCCAGGGGGTGACGATGAACGCGATCAGCAGGGACCAGAACATCGCGGCGCTGGCGCCGATGGGGATGGGACGCATGTAGGGTCCCATCAATCCCCCCACGAAGGCCATCGGAAGCACGGCGGCGATGACCGCAAAGGTGGCGAGGATGGTTGGGTTCCCGACTTCGCTGACCGCCTCCACCGCGATGGCGTTCCAGGGTCGGCCCTGGTTTCCGGGGAGATGGAAGTGACGGACGATGTTCTCGACGACCACGATCGCGTCGTCGACCAGGATGCCGATGCTGAAGATCAGCGCGAAGAGGGTGATGCGGTTGAGGGTGAACCCGTAGAGGTAGAAGACCAGCAGGGTCAGGGCGAGGGTGGCCGGGATGGCGACGGCGACGATGCCGGACTCGCGCCAGCCGAGGGTGAGCCAGATCAGGATGGAGACGCTGACGACGGCGATGCCCATGTGCAGGAGCAGTTCGTTCGACTTCTCGGCCGCGGTCTCCCCGTAGTGGCGGGTGATGCTGACGGTGACATCGGACGGGATGACCGTTCCCCGCAGCCCGTCGACCTTCCGGAGGACGTCCTCGGCGACCGTGATGGCATTGGCACCGGGGCGTTTCGCAACGGCGAGGGTGACTGCAGGTTCCTCACCTCCATGGGAGCCCATGCCGCCGGCGCGACCCGCTGGACCGTCTCCGAAGAAGACGTAGTTGGAGGGTTCCTCGGCGCCATCGACGATCTCGGCCACCTCCTTCAGGTAGATGGGCCGCCCGTTGGCGATTCCCACGACGACGGTTCCCACCTCATCGGCGGTCCGGAGGAATCCACCGGTCTCGACGACCACGGATTGGTCGTTGGCGACCAGTTCGCCGCTCCGGAACTGGCGGTTGGCCTGCCGCAGCATGGGGATCAGTCCACCGGGGCTGAGTCCACGCGAGGCGAGCCGGACGGGATCGAGGAGGATCCGGAGTTCCCGATGGGCCCCGCCGATCACAGTGGTCTCTGCGACCAGCGGGACCTGTTTGACGGCGTCATCCACCTGCGCCACCAGGCGACGGAGGGCGAGGTGGTCGTAGCGATCGCTGTGGAAGGTCAGGGCGAGGATCGGGACATCGTCGATCGACTTGGGTTTGATCAGGGGGAAGGCCACGCCGTGGGGCACGCGATCGAAGTTGGCCCGGAGTTTCTCAGTGACCTGGACCAAGCTGGCCTCGGGATCGGAGCCGACCTTGAACCGGACGATCGTCAGGGCCTGTCCCTCATGGGATTGGGAGTAGAGGTACTCCACGCCGGGGATCTCCCAGAGGAGCTTCTCCATGGGGCGTGTGGCCCGTTCCTCGACCTCGCGGGCGGAGGACCCGGGCATGGCCACCATGACGTCGATCATGGGAACCTTGATCTGGGGCTCTTCCTCCCGCGGGAGCATCAGGACAGCGAAGGCGCCCAGCAGCACCGAGGCGACGACCACCAGGGGGGTCAGCTTGGAATCGATGAACGCCTGGGCGATCCGACCCGCGATTCCGTGAGGGCCTGGGGATTGGGTTGCGGATGGGGTCACGGGTGGACCTCCAGCGGTTGGCCGTCCTGCAGGTCGGCCGGGATCGGAGCAACGACCTTCTCGCCGGCGTCCAGACCGGACACGACTTCCACCATGCCATTGGGACGCCGTCCGGAGCGGATCAGGCGGAGTCGTGCCTGACCGGCATCGGCGACAAACACATATTCGAGCTGACCCCGTTGCAGGAGGGCGCTGGCGGGGACATGGAGTCCAGCGGCGTCACCGGTCGGTACCGAGACCCGCCCAAACTGTCCGGCCCTCAGGCCGGGGATGGATGGCAGGTCGAGCTTCACCACATAGGTTCGACTCACCGCCTCGGCGACGGGCGCGATCTCGCCGACGACTCCTTCGGTGCCGCTGGGCAGGGAGCCAATGTGTACGGGGAGCTTCATGCCGAGTTGAACCTTGTCGATGAGGGCCTCCGGCACGTCGGCCTCGATCCGGAGCCGGCTCGGATCTTCGATCTCAACGAGCGGTCGGCCCGGAACGGCCAGGTCCCCAACGTCGGCGAGTTTCCGTGTGATGACCCCGGCAAAGGGGGCTACGACCCGCGTGTGCCCCAATAGGGTCTCAGCCTCGGTGACAGAGGCGGTGGCAACGCGATGGCGGGCCTCGATGGCGTCCAGCTCGGCTGCGGTGGCGGCCCCATCCCGGACGAGTCTCCTCAGGCGGTCCAGATCGCGGCCGGTCTGTTCGCGGACCGCCAGGGTTGAGTCCAATCGGGCCTTTACCTCACGGGCATCGAGCGAAGCCAGTGTCTCACCCGCCTGCACGGCCTGTCCCGGGACCACCAGCAGCGCCTCGATCCGGCCCGGAATCTTGGCTTCCACGGCCGACCGGAGCTTTGCCCGGACCGTTCCGACGACCTCCTCGGAAGTGGCGAGGCCATGGGTCTCAACGGCAACCAGGGTGGCCGCCTTGGGGGGGAGACTCTGGGGCGGCGTGGGCGGGATCTGCCGGTGGCAACCGACGAACAGCGCACCCGCCATGATGGGGGCGAGACATCCGGTGAGGGAGTGGAGGACTGTAGTGGAGGGGAAGCGGGAGGTTCGGACGGGCATGGGAACGGAGGGTGTCGGAGGGCAAGGGGATCAGCTGACGGAACGTTTCAGCCACTCGAACAGCCGAGGTGCTGGCATGGCACCGGAGGTGCGGTGGATCTCATGTCCGCCACGGAAGACGACGAAGGTCGGGATCGACTGGATCTGGAATCGCGCCGCGATCGATGGGAGGGCCTCGGTGTCGACCTTGGCGATGACGGCCTGGCCGGCTGCGAGCTGACCGAGTCGCTCGATCTCGGGTGCGACGCTGCGACAGGGTCCACACCAGGGTGCCCAGAAATCCACGAACACGGGCAGTCGGGAGTGGGCGACCAACGCCGCAAACTCGGTGTCTCCCGGGACGGCGAGCACGCCCGAGACGAAAGGGAGATCGGTCTGGCACCGTCCACAACGGGTTCGGCAATCCAACCGGTCATATGCCAGCCGATTGCCCTGCCCGCAGGAGGGGCAAGACACGATCAATCCGCGGGTGTCGGCACCGAGGGAAGCCATGTCGGTTCAGGAGCGGGTCTGGGGACCACTGCAGCAGGCATCCTGGGTGATCTTGAGTTTCCGGAGGATCGTCTCGGCCGGGCAGAACCCGGTGAACGCAGATTGGATGAGGTTGACGCCCACGAA
>JBDLQQ010000267.1:0-3556 GCA_039800465.1 Verrucomicrobiota bacterium | reverse complement strand
TGACGGCAGCAGCCTTCTTGGCGGGAGCCGCCTTCTTCGCAGGGGCGGCCTTGGCGGGAGCAGCCTTCTTGGCGGGAGCCTTGGCAGCGGCGAGAGCGCACGTGCGGGCAACACCGGATTGGAGGGTGGATTCGGTTGGTTTCACTCTGAGTTTGTTGTTGTTTTGTTTGTAGGGCCGACGCACCGAACCCATCGACCCCTCGTGGAGAGGAATCATCGGATCCGATGCGTCAGAAATCTTGAGGTAACACAACCCGCCCTGGCCCCAGCGATCCGGGGAAGACCCGAGAGGAGGTTCGCCCGCGATTCGCGGGTTTCGTGCGGGTTTCAAGCCTACAGGCGAGGGGCGGATCTTCGGGAAAAACCCGTTCGAGGGGAGGACATCGGACCGCGGAAGGCCATCCGGCCTGTGGGGCGGTGTCGGAGTCGCAACAACCTGATTCGGGTCCATGAGGCTTCCAGCCAGGGGGAGAATGCTGTGTGAGATAATGCCCGGAGGCGTCTCTTGACAATTCGATTCCGTCGTTTCGCACGAAATCTTTCCGAAATCAGGAGGTGATGACATCCTCCGGGCGAGTGCGCGAGCGTTGGCAAAAATTCACGGAGACCGCCGAGACCTACCTGCTGGCGGTGATCCTCGAGAACCTTCCCGGCCGCAAGGCCTCCGCGATCCGGGCGGTGCTGTCGGCGCTCTCCCAGATCTTCGCGGGCATCGTGAAACTGCGACGACTGCTCTACAGCGTGCGCATCCTCCGCGATTCCACGCTCGGGGTGCAGGTCATCGCCGTGGGCAACCTCACGGTGGGCGGCACCGGCAAGACGCCGGTCGTCGAGAAATTCGCACGGGCCCTGCAGGATGCCGGACGCAAGGTGGCCATCCTGTCCCGCGGATACCGGTCCCGTCCCAAACCCGTCTCCGAACGACTTCTCGACAAGATCCTGCTCCGGGAGGACACCACGCCCCCGCGCATCGTCTCCGACGGACACTCGCTGCTGCTCGACTCCGAGACGGCCGGCGACGAACCGTACATGCTGGCCTCCAACCTGCGCGACGTGGTCGTGCTGGTCGACAAGGACCGGGTCAAGGCCGGGCGCTACGCCGTGGAGCATTTCGGCTGCGACACCCTGCTGCTGGACGACGGCTTCCAGTACTGGAAGCTGGCCGGACGTCGGACAGACGTGGTGCTGATCGATTGCCAGCAACCCTTCGGCAACGAACACCTTCTGCCGCGAGGGACCCTGCGGGAACCGCCCTCCCACCTGGCCCGAGCCAGCGTCATCTTCCTGACCAAGAGCGACGGCAAGACCGCCGCACTGAGGGAACGTATCGCGCAACTCAACCCGCGCGCCGGGATCATCGAGTGCGTGCATCACCCGCTGTATTTCGAGGACGTCTTCACCGGAGAACGCCGCGGACTCGACCTGCTGCAGGGGCGACGGGTGGCCAGCCTCAGTGGGATCGCACAACCCGAGAGCTTCGAGTCGAAGCTTTCGGAACTGGGGGCCGAGATCGTCCTGGCCCGCCGGTATGCCGACCATCACCGCTTCACGCAGCAGGAGGTGCTCGACGCGGTCAACCGCGGCAAGAAGCGCCGGGCCGACATGCTGGTCACGACCCAGAAGGACGCGGTGCGCTTTCCGAAGCTCGACCGCCGCGATCTGCCCATCTACTTCATGCGGGTGGAGATCAAGATCATCGCCGGAGCCCAGGGCTTCGACGATGCCGTGAGGCGGATCTGTTTCCGATAGGCCGATACGGCCCGGACCGGAATCGGCCTCCGAGCGTTCGTGCCTGGCCCCTGCGGGACGGGTCAGCGACGGAAGACGCTCGAAATCTGGAGTGGCACGGAGGCCGGCATGAACCCGAACTCCAATCGGCCACGCGGGACCTCCACCGAAACCTCGTCCGCATCGTTGGCCGAGACCTTCAGGGCCGATCCCGAACGGCGCACCCGAAGGCGGTTCCAACCTTCGCTCCGAACCGCCGCCATTTCAGGCATGCGGAAGATCGTCCCACCGTCCCGGGATCGGAAGACCACCGGAGGCACCCGGTCGGTCGTCTTGCCATCCCAGCGCCAGTCGAACATCAGTTCGTCGCGTTGGAACCGAGCCTCCGACCAGAGGACGGAGCCTTCTTGTCCGCCACCAGGTCGGCTGCGAAGGGTCCAATCACTGGCTTTCCAAGCCTCGGGCGATGCGGGAACCCGCCATCCGCGTAGCGTCCGTCCATCGTAGAGGCTCTTCCAAGGCTGGGCCTCCGGTGCCGACTCCGAGGCCGCGATCCGGGCGGAGGGCAATTCCCGGATGCGCAGGTTGCGCCAATCCACGATGCCTCCCTCGGACTCGAGGGCGATGTACCCACGGCGCCAGTGGCAATCGGTACCGCCGGAAACCTCGGCCCCGTTGACGGACAGACGGATCACGCCATTGGTGGCGACGATCCGGTAGTGGTTCCATTCCGGGGCCCCCAGGCTGCGGGATTCCTTCGGAAAACTGCGATCCCCGCGACTGGGCGCAAAGGGTTTCATGGAGGAACCGTGGATCGGGAAGATGTCACCATGGGTGGTGAACCAGTCGGACTTGCCGTAACCATGGTCGAGCACCTGGACCTCAATGGCCCGAAGGAAGGGTTGCCCGAGAGCAGGCATGGGACCCGACCAGATGAAGACCCCGGCGTTGCCCCCCGCCTTCAGATGACGCCATTCCAATTCCAGGATGAAGTTCTCGTACTGGCGTTCGGTGCGCAGGGCCCCGGTGGGCACCCCGTCGCAGTGGATCATGCCGTCTCGGACCGTGAAGGTCTCCGGGGCGCAGTTGACGTTGACCCAACCGCGAAGGTCACGGCCGTTGAACAGAGGCTTGAAACCGGCGTCCGGGGCCTCCGCAGCCTCCACGACCGCCACCGACACGGTTGAAAGCAGGATCGAACACAGCGACGAAAGCGTCGCAGCACGGGCTGACCTCAAGCCAGGGAACATGCTCATCAGCCTCCCGCCAAAGGTTCTTCGTGGAAAGCCCAGAAGCGGCGATAGACATCGCCCCAGGCGGATCCTTGACGACTGCCCACCGCCCCGGGGCCTGGACCGGCCTCCCAAGCCGAGCTCAGCGGCCGTTCCACTGCTGATTCTTGACCTTCAAGCGCTCCGGTGAGGGCTTGCCCTCGGGCAACAGCGTGAGGTTGGTCCCCGAGTTCCAAGGAACCTCCTGAAAATCGACGAACAGTGTCCGGGGGATCATCTCGATGACATGGCCGAAGGCCCCCAGCGCCACCGTCCCGGGCAACTCGGTCGTATTGACGAAGTACATCGGACCGAACGGGGTCGAGTTGGTGTCAGGCCGGCTGTACACGTAGGTGATCGGCCCGTTGGTCACCCGGGGAGCGTTCTCCCCGGGAAACCGGATCGATACCGGCCCACCGGTCAGCAGCCGCGGATGGTCGATCCGCAGGACGGGAGTGCCGTCCGGCTGCTTGTCGAAGGTCAGGTGCCAGGCTCCGTTGCGCACCCGGTAGGCCTCGCAGCCCCCGTAGATCGTCACATACAGGAACAAGGTGGCG
>JBDLQQ010000266.1:0-3117 GCA_039800465.1 Verrucomicrobiota bacterium | reverse complement strand
CCTTCGATAATGAGAACCACTCGGAAGCGGGCCGGGACTACGCCCGTCTGGTCGATCTGGGTCAGGTCGATGTGGACACCCTGACCACCCTTGGGGTTTGCCTTGCCCGTGGCGGCCAGTGGGAGATCGCCGGGGAGACCTTCGCCCAGGCGGTGGTCCTCCACGGCACCGCGGAAGTGGCTCGCGAGAACCTCGAGGTCGCCCGGCGGAAGCTGGGGCGTCCTGCCTCCCCGGTCGCTCCGAGATCCCTGCTCGAGGAAGCCGGGATGGATTATGAGCGAGGCAATGCTGCGTTTGCCTGCTGGGCCTGGATGGAATTCCTGAAGTCCGAGCCGAGGAACCAGGAGATCCGGAAAAACCTCGTGAGCGTGCTGGTCGAACGGAAATGGACCGCACCCGCCCTGCCCCACCTCGAGGAATTGGTGCGAGGCAATCCCTGGGACCCGGCTCTGGGAACCTGGCTGGCCCTGGTCCGGTTCGAGACCGGACACCGGGCCAAGGCGCTGGAGGCGCTCCAGGCGGTCTTCGCCTTGGACCCCCAGTTCCTCGAGGCCCGCCGTCTCGAGGTAGACCTGATCCATCGCGAAGGACGGCATGACGAGGCGTGGTGGCTTGTCCAACGCCTCTGTCGGGACCATCCGGACGACGTCGTGGCCCGGATCTCGCGCAGTGTCTGTGCCTTCCACTGCAAGCGCTGGGCGGACGCCGTCGCCGATCTGGAGTGGGTGCTCGAGCGGCAGCCGAGCAACCCGCTGGTGCGGCAGAACCTGGAAGCGGCCCAGGAACAACTCCGGGCGGCTGAGATGCACCGTGATGAGGCCCGCCTCCGGGCGAGCCTCGATGAGGCGGGACGCCTCCAGGCCTCCGGGGACCTTCGGGGGGCGATCGCACTCCTGGAACCCGTGACGGAGCGGAGACCCGACTGGTCAGAAGCCTGGGATGCCCTGGGGTCCCTGCGATACATGGTCGGGGATGCCGACGGTGCGCGCCGCGATCTGCTCAAGGCCAACCATTTGGCACCGGGACTCCCGGACCTCCAGGTCCGTCTTGCGATGACTGCGAGCGCCTGTGGACGAGATGCCGAGGCGATCGCGCTCCTGGACCAGGTCACCGAGGAGCAACCATTGCACGCGCCAGCCCATCGTCTTCGCGGGGACCTGCTTCTCGAGGGCAAGCCGGCCGACGCACTTCTGTCCTATACCGCCTGCCTGAAGGCGACTTCGTCGGTCTGCGAGGACCTCATCCGCCTGGGCGTTGCCCTACTGCAGGCGGGGCGCGCCAGTGAGGCTCGGCCCGTGTTTGAGACCGTCCTGACCATCCAGCCCGACCACCCTGTGGCCCTCAAGGCCAAGAGCCGCATCGAATCCGCAACCCATGCCTAGGCCCCCCGAGGAGCTAAAGCCTGACGATGTGGGGACACCCGAGACCAGCCCGGTCGAGCCCCAGGCATCCGAGACGGACTCCGTTGAACGCCGGCCATCGCGGTCCCGGGCCCGTTCCGCAGCCGTGTTGGACGGCGATGAGCTGAGGCTCCGCCTCTCGTCGGAACTCCACCGGATCCTCCGGACCCAGTGTCATCCAGGTGGCTGGCGAGTGGAGGATCTGGTGACCGAGACGCTGCGTCACACCCTTGTGGCCCGGAGCCCCGCTATTTTTCATGGAGATCGACTGCTCGCGTCCGAAGACGTCTGCCGCTTCTGGTCGAGGAATCCTCTCGAGACCGGACTGCGGCTCCGGTCGGACCGGGGAACGTTCCTGATCTCGACCCACCCTGAGAGCGGCGGGTACCACCAGTGGCGACAGCACTTCACGACTCTGGGCCTCGCGGATCCGGATCGTGAGGCCCGCCAGATGCGGCTGATCCAGCTGCAGGAAGCCATGGGGAGCGTCGAGGACTTTGCCCCGAGCGGGTGGCGCAAGGAGATCCGAGCCGACGATTTTATCGTGACCGAAGGGGTCCTGAACGAGGCGGGCTCGACGGCGGGCGGGGGTCCCGGCGATCGCCGGGGTTGATTTGGAGCATGAACGATAAGACTCTGGAAAATATGAGGAGTGGATTCTTTCGAGAGCTCAGAACAGGCCGCTCAGCGGTCGATTTCTGTGCATTGGGGCTCACCGCGAGCGTCCTCTGGATGGGGGTGCTCGAAGCCGCGGATCGTCCGGGTTACCTGCCATCCCGCGGGGCAAACCTGGGGCGGATCCGCACGCTGCCTCCCCCGAAACCCCAGATCCCCGCCTTGCCGCCGCTGCCGCAGACCTACGTCCCGGAGCCCAAGCACACCGCCGAGTTTATCACCCAACTACATGCCACCTCGGCGCAGTTCGGAAGCAACTTCACCGTTCGGGCTGAGTCCCCCGACCCGGTCTACCTCGGGAACACGTTGGCCGCGACCGCAAACCCCGTGTTGGGACCCTACGCACCTCTCGATGCCACCGCCCAGACGGAGGCGATCCTGGGATATTTCTCGGCAGGGCGACAGACCAACGGAGTCCCACTCGTCCCCGGTGTGAATGGGCTGAATGGCGTAAATGGCGTAAATGGTGTGAACCCCGTCCTTCCCATCGTCCTCCCCATCAATGGGCTGTTGCAGCCACAACCCGCCGTGAGCGGTTCCAGCAGGGCCACCTATGAACTCAAGTAGAGTACTCCTCGTCCTGCTCTTCGCACTCGGCCTCCAGGCCGAGACCCCTCCGGAATCGTCTCCGAAGACCAATGCGGCACCCGTGGAGTTCGGGCTGGACCCGAGACTTGGTGCATTGCCGACGGAGAATCTTCGGTTCAAGCCCCGCACGGAGTACATCGAGGGACAGAACAAGCGGGCCAGCGCCAAGCTGCAAGGCCTCAAGTCGATCCGAGGGACGACCAACTACCTCGAGGAACTCAGCCGGAGCGTGGAGTCCATCCTCACGTCCGACGCCTCGGAGAACCTGAAGGAGCAGACCCGGAAACTCACCCTGCTCGAGTTGGCCCATCTCCGGGAGGAAGCCGCGGTCAACGATCGCGATGGGGGACACCTCGAGAGGGCCCTCCAGCTGCTCGCCGAATTCGTCGAGCGCTATCCTCGGGATCCGGCCGTTCCCGAAGTACTCCTGCGGCAGGGCCATCTGCTGCGCCAG
>JBDLQQ010000265.1:0-20857 GCA_039800465.1 Verrucomicrobiota bacterium | reverse complement strand
TGCCGTTATCGGTAATCTTTTCCGTTCCTACGCCCTCTCAGTCCTCGCATATCGTCACGGTATCGATATCCTTGATAAGTGGCATGATACCGCTGGATGGAGCATCCTCGCGTTCACGAGTGTTGGTGTGATGGCTCTCGCATGGGTTCTGAGTCGGATGGAAGGCATTCGGAACGATCAACCCACTTCCGATTCCACACATGCAAGTGCCTGATCAACAAGGCCTTGTCGCTGGGCTCAACGGATTGCATCAAGAGAGCCTCTGGTTCGTGGCCCACGTCCGTCCCCGATGTGAGAAGAAGCTTCAGGACTTCTGTCACCGAGAGGGGTTCTCGACAACGTTACCGTTGTTTCAATCGGTTAAAAAATACCGCCGTAAGAAGGTCGAGTTTCTGAAGCCCCTGTTTCCGGGCTACCTGTTTCTCCACGTGGACCGTCTCTCCGCGTCCAAGGTCCGCCAGAACCAGTACACGGCGAATCTTCTGGAGCCACCCGACCAGCTTGAGTTTGCCACCCAGCTGCAACAGATCCTGGAAGCCCTATCATCGGAATCCGAGGTTCGCCTGTGCCCCAACATCGTCGAGGGCCAACGGGTTCGCATCAAACTAGGCCCCCTCCGGGGTATCGAGGGAATTGTCATCCAGAGGCAAGGGGCCCTCGAGATCCAGCTCCGCCTTGATTTTATCGGCCAAGCTGCAGCTCTCCGTGTGGATGCCGATCAGGTTGAACCCATCTGATGGGCCGGATTCGAGCCTGTCACCGGGCCGGGTGGCCTAGTCTGATTCCAGCTCTCCACAGCCTCCCGTTGCGCAATCCCCCGGAGTGGATACCGCCAATCCTCGCTTGGCCCAGACGAGGACGAGACTCAGATCGGCTGGGGACACACCAGAGATCCTCGAGGCTTGTCCAAAGGTCTTCGGTCGGATCTGGCTGAGCTTCTGTCGGGCCTCATTCCTCAATCCGGGAACCTGGGCGTAGTCGAATCCGTCCGGAATCTCCCGGTCCTCCATCGACCGGAAACGCTCCACCTCGGCAACCTGTCGCTGGATGTAGCCCGCGTACTTCACGGCGAATTCCACCTGCTCAACCACCTCCTCCGGGAGGTCCGCTCGGGCGCCTTGGAGGTCCCGATACCCGATCTCAGGTCGGCGAAGCAATTCCTCCAAAGTGTCCTGTCCGCAACGAGTTGTGGAGATCCTCGCCAGCTCGTTCCGGATGGCTGTCTCCTTCTGGACCACCCGGGCGTGATGGTTCTCAGGCAGCAGACCGACTTCCCGGCCGAGTCCCGACAACCGGAGGTCTGCGTTGTCCTGACGCAGGAGCAGGCGGTATTCTGCTCGTGAGGTGAACATCCGATACGGTTCCGAGGTGCCTTTCGTGACCAGGTCATCAATAAGGACCCCGATATAGGCCTGGTCTCGCCCCAGAACGATCGGCGGACGTCCCTGGACCCGCCTCGCGGCATTGATTCCCGCCATCAAACCCTGCGCCGCAGCTTCTTCGTAGCCCGAGGTCCCATTGATCTGACCTGCCAGAAAGAGATTCCGACACACCTTTGTCTCGAGGCTGGGTGCCAGCTGGGTGGGATAGCTGAAGTCGTATTCCACAGCATAGGCTGGTCGAAGGATCTCGGCGGCCTCGCATCCAACGATGGTTCGAACCATCTCGATCTGTACCTCGAAGGGCAGGGAGGTTGAGAATCCATTGACGTAGATCTCATCGGTCGAGATCCCTTCGGGTTCCAGGAACACCTGGTGCTGAGGCTTGTCGGCGAAGCGGACAAACTTGTCCTCGATGCTCGGACAGTACCGGGGACCAATCCCTTCGATCACCCCAGAGTACATGGGAGATTTGTGGAGGTTCTTCAGGATGATCTCCCGGGTCCGCTCCGTCGTGGTCGTGATCCAGCACGACAATTGTCCCCCGATCCGATCGAGGATCGACCCTGGCGGATAGCCCGATGCGCTCTTGGAATCCCGTTCCCCCTTTTGACCTTGTTCCACGTGGAACAAGGGGTCATTCCAGACATCCTCCTTCCAAAAGGAGAACCAGGGTGGTGGGTCCTCTCCGGGTTGGACCTCACATCGGCTGAGGTCCAGAGATCGTTTGACCAACCGGGGAGGGGTCCCAGTCTTCAACCGTCCCAACTCGAGTCCAGCCTCCTTCAGGGATCCGGAGAGTCCCATCGAGGCGGCTTCTCCAGCCCGGCCTCCACTCTGTTGGTTGGATCCGACATGCATCAGACCCCGGAGGAAGGTTCCGGTGGTGATTACGACCACTTCGGCTCGGAACCGAACCTCGAGCGCCGTATCCACTCCAACCACCTGATCCCCCTCCCTGACCAAGGACACGGTTTGGGCCTGTCGGCAGTCCAGATTGGGTTGCCGCTCACAGATCCACTTCATCCGGAACTGATAGGCCTTCTTGTCGCATTGCGCCCGAGGTGCGCGGACGGAGGGACCCTTCCGCATGTTCAGCATGCGGAATTGGAGCCCGGTCAGATCCGTCGTCTTCCCCATCTCCCCGCCCAAGGCGTCGATCTCCCGTACCAGATGCCCCTTCGCCAACCCACCGATGGCTGGGTTGCACGACATCTGCCCAATCGTGTCCAGATTCGTGGTCAGTAGTAGCGTCTGACACCCCATGCGGGCTGACGCCAAGGCGGCCTCCACCCCGGCGTGCCCCCCGCCGACCACGATGACCTCGTATCGCTTCGGATACTCGAACATGCCGTCAGGGTAGCCTGAAACCCCGGTCATGTTCCACGTGGAACACGAACCTGTTTCTTTGCCCCTTCACTGCCGTCCCCTCAACCACACACCGATCAGACCCAAGGCGGCGGCGACAGCAATCACCAGACTTCCCAATACGAGAACTTTACTGGTTTCCGTCGTGCCGACACTGAGGAACAGTCCCGCTATGACAATCAACAGGCCATCCAAGGCGAATAGAGTTCCTGGAATCCAACCCAAGGACCCATCGCGTCGATCCGATGGCTGAACCAGATTCCGGATCTCAGCAGGCTTATCAACCTGAGGCGTCACTACCGGCTTCTCGGGTGTCTTGAGGAATAACCGGACTGCTCCCTCAGGTCCTGCAGTTCCTTGGCTCGGGCTTGGGGCCGGTTCCATCATTGTTCCCAAACCTTTACCCAAACCGGCTCGCCTCATGATGGGACCGAGGCTGACCGACGCACCCCGCCCGGACAATCCCGAGTTATCCACCAGCTGTTCCCGTCCTTGGAATCCGGGCTGGTCTCAATCGTCGTAGGGCTCCACCCTGATCTAACACTGTTTCCTTCGATGCCGACGCCTCCACCCCCCGGTGCTCCGATTGAGATCATTGATTCCCACACCGGGGGTGAACCGACCCGCCTTGTCCTTTCCGGTGGTCCCCCATTAAGCCCTGGTTCCTGCTCCGAGCGCCTTGCCGAGTTTCGGGACCGCTTCGATCACTACCGCTCGGCCATCGTCAATGAACCAAGAGGTTCGGATGTCCTCGTTGGAGCCCTCCTCCTTCCACCTACCCAGCCGGACACACTCGGCGGCGTCCTCTACTTCAACAATGTGGGGTTCCTAGGAATGTGCGGTCACGGAACCATCGGAGTCATCGCGAGCCTCCATCACCTCGGCCGGATTTCCCCGGGCGTGCACCGCCTCGAGACCCCGGTAGGCATCATCTCCACAGTCCTCCATCCCGACGGACGGGTCTCCCTCGACAATGTCCCGAGCTACCGGAAAGCCCATCGGGTTTCACTCCAGATTCCCAAGCTGGCGTCTCCGGTCATCGGAGATGTCGCCTGGGGTGGTAACTGGTTCTTTCTCGTCCGGGAGCCTCACTTCGATCTATCGCTGGATCACGTGGACTCCCTGACCGATATCGCATGGTCGGTTCGGAACCATCTCAACGAGAACGGATTCCCTGAGATTGACCATGTTGAGCTCTTTGCAGAGGGAGGACATGGCTCGGACTCCAGGAATTTCGTCCTCTGTCCCGGCAAGGCCTATGACCGGTCACCCTGTGGCACGGGCACGAGTGCCAAGCTCGCCTGCCTCGCTGCGGACGGAGTCCTTGAGGAGGGAGCACCCTGGATTCAGGAGAGTATTGTCGGATCCCGTTTCACGGCATCCTTCCGATGGTTGGATCGGACTCAGGGTCTGATTCTACCGACCCTTTCGGGATCCGCTTTCGTCACGGCGCAGGCGTCCCTGAACCTGCATCCCCACGATCCGTTCCTCTGGGGCATTCGGCGCTGATTCTGGAAGGGGGGTGTCTCGTCCTGAACCCACTGCCACCCTCGCACCTCTGAGTCGGGCTCTCCGGGCTCAACGAGCCAAGTGTTCCGCCAGGGTCTTCGCCAACCGCCGCGCACTCTCAGGGGCCAGATGAAGGCCGTCGGAGTAACTGACTGGATTCTCCCAGCCAATGCTTTGACGATAAAGATCGATGATCGGCAATCCCAATTGCTGGGCACTAAGATCGATATAGTCCTCGGCCTTGGGATCGGCAGGGTTCTCCCGTCCGACCGGCAACCTCAACAAGACCACCTTGGAACCCCGGGCCTGTAGGGCTTGGATCGTATCCACCAACTCCTTAGGCTTTTCGCTGGGTTTTGAGACTTCGGTAACGTTATTCTTTTGCCTGTCGGCGGCTGGCTGAGCCCCTCCGGCGCCCTGACGAGATTTCAGAAAGCTGTAGAGGACCGTCGTGGGTCTACTTTCCGCTTTCGTTAACGTCACCCGTTGATGAAATTGGTGATCCATGCCCTGCGAAATGGCTAAAAGCTGGTTGTCGTTTGCGCGGGTTGGATTCTGCAGTCGATGTGCCTCCAAAAGGACCATCGCCGGGGGGTTAGTCTGCCCCAGCGCCAATTGGAGGCCGGTGATGGGGCTGGCTCCATCCAAACCCAGATTAACGATATTCTCGAGGTTTGAGCCCTCGAAGTAGCTTGGTAGGAGCCGTCCAGCGATGGAGGTCCCGACGATCAGGCATCGTGGGGCAGGGGTCTCCAGGAACCGTTCAATCCTCAACCGGTTCGCCGTGTAATTGGTCTCCCCCAACTCCGGCTTTGGTAATCGACTCCGGGCGATGGTCCAAAGGCTGCAGAGAACCAGGGCCACCGCGAAGATCTTCAGGGATTGGGATCCGGTGCGCATGAGTTCAGAACTGGAAGTAGATGAACTCTCCCGGAGGCCCGGAGTTCGTGATGATCAGGAACAGCATGACCCCATGCAGACCAATCGTCACCCGCTCGGCTGTCTGGGCTGACCAGGTCCTTCGCCACGGTTCAGTCGCACCCCAGAGGTGCCAGAGAATGACGGGGAGTGAGAAGCAGGCGATCACGTAGAGGGCCTGGACCTGAGGTGCTCCTCCCTGGGTTGCCATGGTCCGGAGGTAGAGCACGGCCTGGCCAAATTCTGGCAGTTGGAAGAGGAGCCACAGAAACGTCACCGCGGTGAAGCAGAGGAAGGCCTGGAGGATCGACAGAATCGACCAGGAGGTCGACTCGGTGGCCCGGTGTCGCCCCGTCAGCCGCTCCAAGGCGAGGAGAACCCCGTGGGCGGTGCCCCAGACCGCATAGCTCCACGCCGCTCCGTGCCAGAGTCCGCCCAGGAACATGACGAGGAACAGGTTCCGGTAGGTCCTCCATTCACCCCTCCGATTGCCTCCCAGCGGGATATAGAGGTACTCCCTCAGCCAAGACGACAGCGTCATATGCCAACGCCGCCAGAACTCAGTGATGCTGCGGCTCAGGTAGGGATGGTTGAAGTTCGCCGGGAACTCGTACCCGAACAGGCGGGCCAATCCGATGGCGATCAGGGAGTACCCCGCGAAGTCGGCCAGGAGCTGGAAGGAGAAGGCGTAGACGAGGGCCAGAAGATTGATGCTGGGGAGATCGAGGAACTCCGGATATCGGATCGCTGCCGTCACCTCCTTCAGGTTGTCCGCAACGACCATCTTGAAGAAGAACCCCAGGATGAGGGTCTTCACGGAGGCATCCCAGGGGATGTCCACCAGCCGCTTGGCGCTGATCTGATAGAAGAACTCGCCGGCCTTCACGATCGGTCCTGCCACCAGCTGGGGGAAGAACGACTTGAAGAAGGTGACGTTGCCGTAGTGGCGTCCCACACCGCCTCCGCGGTCTTCCCCGGGGAGCCCTGGAATTCCCTTCGACCCCGCATGCCAGGCATCCACGACGAGGCTGATGCCCTGGAAGGTGAAGAAGGAGATGCCCACTGGCAGCGGGATGCTGGTCAGCGTCGGACCGACCACCCCCCAGAGCGATTCGGGGAGGACCATTCTGCCGATCAGTGCGGCGTACTTGAAGAAGCCGAGGGTTCCGAGGTTGAAGGCGAGGGCCCACAGAAGCACACGTCGACGCTCCTGATCCGAGCGACCTGATCGGAACAGTGCCCACGAGGCGGCGCTGTTGACCCAGCACGCCAGCGCGAGCAGGGGGATGAGTCTGGGATGGCTCCAGCCGTAGAAGATGAAACTGCTCAGCGTCAGGACACCGACCTGCCAGCCCTGGCTTCGGCCCAGGTAGTGCAGGACGAACACCACCGGCAGGAATACGGCAAAAGGCCAACTGACGAAGGACATGGTGAATCGACGGTGGGCTAGCTAAAGGGCAGGCCGATTGCCGAACAAGTCGTTTCCGGGCCGAGGAAGGGGCGACTGCAGCGGCCGACTCCATCCACCGACGCTCGAATCCGCCGACTATCGGATTGAGTGGGTCGCCGACATCGGGACACTGGGCTTGGCGTTCCGCGCCGATCTCAAATGTGCGGCATCTGCGGCATCTGGAACTTTGGCTCGGACGAACCGGTGGATCGGAACGTCATCGCCGCCATGACCCGGCGGATCCATCACCGCGGTCCGGACGAGGAGGGGATCCACGTCGACGGAACAGTCGGGTTGGGATTCCGCCGACTGAGCATCGTCGACCTCGCGCACAGTCATCAACCGATGGCGAACGCCGACCGGTCTGCCTGGCTCGTCTTCAATGGCGAGATCTACAACTTCCGGGAACTCCGGAAGCGTCTTGAGTCCCAGTTCCGATTCCATACCTCTGGCGACACCGAGACGCTCCTCCATCTCCTCGAGGACCGGGGATCCGCCGGTCTTCAGGATCTGGTGGGCATGTTCGCCTTCGCATTCTGGGATCCGATCCAGCGCTCGCTCCTCCTCGCGGTCGACCGCTTCGGGAAGAAACCCCTCTACTACGCGATCCATGGTCGGCGGGTGATCTTTGGCTCTGAACTGAAGGTGTTCCGGGAGGTTCAGGGTCTTGATCTGCAACTCGACCCGGAAGCACTCGACGAATTCCTCTGCTCGGGATTCGTCAACGCCCCTCGCTCCATCTTCCGTGGAATCCGCAAGGTGCCGCCCGGGCACTTCCTTAGAATCGACGCCAAGGGTGGTTTTGAGATCCAATCCTATTGGGAACCCACCTTTGCCCGCGCCGCTTCGTTCCGAAAGGAACCACCGGATGTCCTTGCCGCGGAATTGAGACCGCTTCTCGAGGAGGCTGTCGGGTGCCGTCTCATGAGCGAGGTCCCTCTCGGCGCCTTTCTCAGTGGAGGCCTCGACAGCAGCGCCGTCGTGGCCCTGATGGCGCGTCGACTCTCCCATCGGGTCCAGACCTTCTCCATCGGCTTCGAGGACGACCCGAATGACGAGAGCCGTTTCTCGGCTCTCATGGCCCAGCATTGCGGCACCCTCCACACGCACGAGGTGCTCTCGCCTCGCCAGTTGATGGACTGGGTCCCGGGTCTGATCGAACACCTCGATGAACCCTTCGCCGACGATTCGATCATCCCGACGTGGTTCGTCTCCAAGGTCGCGCGGCAGGCGGTCACCGTCTGCCTGAGTGGAGATGGTGGCGACGAGATCTTTGGTGGCTACACGTGGTATCGAAGGGCGTGGCGCCAGGATCGCCTGCGGCGGGCCGTTCCTTCATCTCTGCGATCTCTCGTTTCTCCTTTTGGCAGCCTCCTCCCTCGGAAATATGGGGACTACGTCGGTCGCCTGGGTGAGGACCCTTCCATCTGGCGGACCTCGAGTCCGTATTTCCCGACGGCGCTGAGACACTCTCTCTACCGTCCTGAGTTCAACCGAACCCTGGCGGGCTTCGATGCGGAATCGCTACGTCATGGCTGGGTCTCGGACCGGCGGCATCTCCCCCTTCTGTCTCAGCTCCAGTCCCTCGACATCTCCGGCTACCTGTCGGGCGGCATCCTCGTGAAGGTGGACCGGCTCTCGATGAAGGAGTCGCTCGAGGTCCGCTGCCCGCTGCTCGACCATCGCATCTTCGAGTTCATGTCGCAGATCTCCCCCGAGTTGAAGATGAACTCCTCGGGCTCGAAGTGGCTGTTCCAGCAAGCGTTGAAGGACATCCTCCCATCGGACATCCTCCAACGGCGGAAACGGGGCTTCGACGTCCCGCTTGTCCGATGGTTGTCGGGGCCACTGATTCCTTTGGTGGATGAACTTCGCTCGGCCTCCTCCCTCGCGATCCATCGGTGGCTGGAGCCTTCGGCCGTTGCCAGATGTCTCTCCTCCCAACCCCCTTTCGCGTTGTCCCAGGCAAGCCGGTTGTGGGCCCTCGTGTGTCTGGAACTCTGGGCCCGCTCCTGGTTTGCGGCCGGCCGTTCATGAAGCCGTCCCGGATCCTAGTCTTCATCGACAGCCTCGCCGCGGGCGGAGCGGAGCGGCAGACCGTCGAATTGGTGACCCGGTTGGATCGGACGCGGTTCCTCGCCTCGGTGGTCTCGCTGCATGGCCCCCGGATGAGCCAGAGCCGTCACTTTGTTCAGCGGTTGTTGGATTCCGGAATCGCTGTGGTTGAACTGGATCGTCGTTGGTCACCCGCCGAACTTCCCTCCTCGCTTCTGGGTGTTCTCCGATGCATCCGGGAGTTCCGTCCCGACCTGGTCCACTCGGTCAGCCACCACTGCAATCATCTGACCCGCTTTGCACGACTTCTCTGTCCGGGTCGCTTCAAACTCCTGACCGCTATCCGCACCGCCTATGATGCGCGTCAGCTTCGTAATGAACGCATGGAGCAGTGGTTGTCGTCCTTCATCGTCTGCAACAGCCCCGACATGTCGGTGAAGCTTCGCGACTCGGCCGGTATTCGGGAGTCCAGGCTGCGATACATTCCGAATGGTCTCGATACGGCTCGGTTCGGATCCAATCCCGACCCGGGTCTCCGTTCCAGACTCGCTCCTGACGCCGAACGTATCGGCGTGATGCTGGCCAGGATCACTCTTCAGAAGTCCCCGGATCTCTTGGCTCGGGCTGTGGGTCGACTCATGCGGTCGGGTTCATTGGGACCCCGCCACCAGATCTGGATTGTCGGTGAACAGGAATGTCCTGCCGTCCAAGGACGTCTCGACGAAGCGATTCGGATCCACGGGCTTGAGGGTCGGGTTCGAGTATTTCCTCAGACGCTCGATCCTGCCGCCTTCCTGCACGCCGCTGATTTCACGATTCTGGCATCCCTCTGGGAGGGGACTCCGAACGCCGCCTTGGAGTCCCTGGCGGCTGGTAAGCCGGTTCTGATCTCCGACAAGGCCAACGCGTCTGGCTTGATCCGCGACTCCCTCGAAGGTTGGACCGTGGCGACAGGGGATGAGGTGGCTTTGACGGACCGCCTCGGATCAGTCCTCTCGATGCCGAGCGAGGCTGTTCGGTCGATGTCGACAGCGTGCCGAGCGAGGGCAGGGGAGTATGACATGCCCCTGATGATCCGGCGCTACGAGGAGCTCTATGCGACGCTTCTCAGCGTTCCCTGAGACCGATGGGGTTCAGAGCAGACGCTGCTGCCTCTGCTCGAGGGTGATCTCCAGTCCGAGCCCGCTGGTGCGTCCCCGACGTCGCTCAATGATGTGCTTGTCGACAGTCGGGTCGTACTTCACCGGGTATTCCCCTGTGTAGCAGGCCAGGCAGAACTCATTCATCGGCCTTCCTGTGGCGCGGACCATGCCATCGAGGGACAGGTATCCGAGGGTGTCTGCGTTGAGGAACTTCCGGATCTCCTCCAACGAATGGTTGGCCGCCATGAGCTTGTTGCGTTCCGGGAAATCAATCCCGTAGACGCAGGGGTGCATGTGGGGCGGGCAGCTCACCCTGAAATGCACCTCCTTGGCACCCGCTTCCTTCAGGCTTGTGACCCTGGCCTTGCTGGTGGTTCCCCGGACGATGGAGTCATCGATGATCACCACCCTCTTCCCTCGGACGAGGTCGGCGATGAGGTTGAGCTTCACCCGGACCGCGAAGTCGCGGACGAACTGCGACGGTTGGAGGAAGCTGCGTCCGACGTAGTGGTTGCGGACGAACGCCATCTCGAACGGGATGCCGCTCTCGAGGGAATACCCCAAGGCTGCACAGACGCCGCTATCCGGCACCGGGATGACGATATCAGCGTCCACCCCGTTCTCTCGCGCGAGTTCCCGTCCCATCTCCACGCGGGTCTTGTAGACGCTTCTACCGGCGATCGAGGAATCAGGCCGTGCGAAGTAGACGTACTCGAAGATGCAGAAAGCGCTCCGCTTGTTGTCCGGGAAGGCCTGGAGACTCCTCAGTCCGTTCTCATCGATGATGACGACCTCACCCGGTTCGACGTCTCGGACGAACTCGGCCTTGATGAGATCGAAGGCACAGGTCTCGCTCGACAGGACATAGGCTCCATTCTCGAGCCGGCCAATGCTCAGGGGCCTGAACCCGTGGGGGTCACGGACACCAATCAGTTCCCGCTCCGTCAGAATGACCAGCGAGTAGGCCCCTTCGATGCGGTTCATCGCCTCGATGAGGGAACTGTCGTGTCCTCCAGGCCGTTCTGGTTGGGCCAGGAGATGCAGAACGATCTCGGAATCGACGGTGGTCTGGAAGATCGAGCCCTTCGCCTCCAGCTCCTCACGGAGCATCGCGGCGTTGGTCAGGTTGCCATTGTGGGCAATGGCGATCCTCCCCTTGGCGCAGTCGACCGTGAGAGGCTGGCAGTTCTGGATGTTGGAGGAACCGGTGGTGGAGTACCGGGTGTGCCCTACCGCAGACTTGCCGATGAGCTTGTGGAGCACCTGGCCATCAAAGATGGCTGGAACGAGCCCCATTCCCTTGTGGGTGTAGAAGGTATTGCCGTCAGTCGAGACAATCCCGGCCGATTCCTGACCCCGGTGCTGCAGAGCGTAGAGACCATAGTAGCTGATCTCCGCCGCGTTCGGATGGCCAAATATACCGAAGACTCCGCAGTAATGTTTGGGGCGCTCGTCCACGCGAGGCGGCAGAGCATGCGGTGGTCGACACCGAACGGAAGCACAATCTGCGGGGCTCCCTGTTTTGCATGCAGCTGGGGCCACCCCTTGAACCGACCTGATCCTGTCACCAACTTCCGAACAACCCTCCTGTTCCCCGTGAAGAACCCTTCCTGGGACTCTTTGTTGTCCTCTTTCCCCAAGGTTGTTCAGCTTCCCAACGGTCCTTCCAGGGCCTGTTTCCGGGACCGTCCTGGGGTTGTTGGATTTGCTCACACCCACTACTAATAGCTTTCTCTTCAAAGAGATTACACAATACTTGGGCCAACAACATGAAGCTCTCGATCTCAAAGGAGCAGCTGGTCACCGGTCTCCAAGCCGTCCAGAACGTCGTGGGATCCCGGACGACGCTACCGGTCCTTTCCAATGTCCTTCTCGTTGCTGCCGAAGGAAGGCTGGAACTGACGGCGACTGATTTGGACATGACGATCATGGCCACGGTGGAGGCCTCGGTCAGCAAGCCAGGTCGCACCACGGTCCCGGTCAAAAGGCTCTTTGGAATCGTCCGGGAACTGCAGGCGCCCGAGATCCATCTAGACGTCGACGAGAAGGCGACAATGTCGGTCCGAGCCGGAGGGTCTTTCTTCAAGGTCAACGGACTCCAGGGCGAAGAATTCCCACCCGTGGGCATCGTCCGGCAAGGGAAGTCGGTATCGATCCAGCAGGAGAAGCTCAGGGCGATGCTCAAGAAGACCAGCTTTGCGGCTTCCAGCGATGAAGCCCGGTATGTGCTGAATGGCATCTTCGTCAGCCTGAAGGAACACACCGTGACGCTCGTCGCCACGGATGGACGCCGCTTGGCGATGACTGACGAGGCCGCTGAGGTTTCCCCAGATTCCGTCGTCGATTTCATTGTTCCGACCAAGGCCATCAACGAATTGAACCGCCTTCTCACGGGATCTGGATCCGTCGACATCAAACTGTCCGAGAATCAGGTCGCCTTCCATCTGGCAGGCACCGCGGGTCTGGGTGTCGTGATCCAGTCAAAGCTTGTGGATGGGAGCTATCCGAACTATAGGCAGGTCATTCCCGGCGAGTGTCAGGAACGGATCCAGATCAACCGGGAAGAGCTGCTGGGGGCTCTCCGCAGGGCCGAGCTGATGACCAGCGACAAGAGCAACTCGGTGAAGCTCACCTTCAGCAGGAACCAGCTGGCCATCACGGCCAACACCCCCGAGATCGGCGAGGCTCGTGAGGAGTTGGCGATACCCTACCAAGGGAAGGATTTCGCGATTGCCTTCAACCCGGCGTTTCTCATGGATCCGTTGAAGGCATTGGACGAGGACGAAATCGCCTTCGAGCTGATCGACGAGTTGAGCCCAGGCGTGGTCAAGACCCAGAAGCCCTTCCTCTACGTCATCATGCCGATGCGGATGAGCTGAGACCGAGGCCAACCCGCCAAAGGGGGAACCACAGTCGGCTCAAACGCCAAGATCCAATCAGGAGGGATCAGACCCGGTCGACTCCTGCGCTCGGGGAGCGGGAGCCCGGAGCTTGAGATAGATCCAGGCCTCCAGGGGCCTCAGAGGCCTAAGCCAACGGTAGAACGGCGAATAGACGAGTCGCAGCCGGACCAGTGAGAGCAGCATGTTGAGCGACGTCCTCGCGTCAAAAACAACATGGGAACCCAGTTTATCCTCCCAAACCGTTGGAACCTCGCGGACAGAGAAGCCCCCGCGAATCAAGGAATAGAGAAGGTTAACGTCAAAGGCAAGGTCGGCGAGCTCGAGGCGGCGATGGATTGACTCGATTGCCCTTCGCCGCACCACCTTGGCGCCGCATTGGGTGTCAGCGATGCCCATCCGGAAGAAGGCTTCGACGAAAAGATGGAACAACCTGCTGGCGAATCTCCGCTTTCCGGGTTGGACGTGGGTGATGTGGGAATCGGGAAGCCACCGAGATCCAACAACGCAATCGGCACCTGACCTCGCCGCCTGATGAATCAGGTCGAGAAAGGCGTCGGGGGGTGTCGCTCCATCGGCGTCCACGTAGCCGATGAAGTCGGCTCTTGGGGCGAGCCGGAGGCCCTCGATCAGAGCTCCGCCCTTGCCGATGGGATCCTTGAACTCCAGGTGGGAGATGCAGGGATACAGCGACTCGGCCTTCTGGACCACGGAGAGGGTTCCATCCCGGCATCCGTTGAGGACCACCACGATCGAGGAGCCTTTGCCCAGCCTGTTGGCGAACACCTTGCCGTAGGCATCGAGAACAGGACCGATCCGGTGTTCCTCGTTGTACGCCGGTATCAGGAGAAGGATGGAGGGGACGGGATCGGTCACCGCGGAGCGGAATAAAACAGCCGACAGGCTTTGAGTCCACGGGGATCGAAGCGAGCGTTCCATCGCGGTTCAACCAACCGAGGCGTAGGGAGCTGAAGTTGTCGTCGGAGAATCCCCCGAGGACTGCCGCATTGCACAGGAATCGGCATCCACCCTACGATCGACGTGATGAATCGAGGGCTGTGGAAGAGGTGTCTTCTCGGAACGATCCTCCTGCTGATGGGAAGCTGGCGGTTGATCGGCCAGCTGGCGCCGGCGGGGATTCCGGTCAACGGGATGGCTGCCGTTGTCAACGATCACGTCATCACCTACCAGGAGATCCAGCTGTCCGCCCGTCGAGCCGTCGAGGCGGCCATGCGCCAGGGCCGATTCCGGGAGGACGAGCTTCGCCAGAAGGAGCAGGAGATCCTCAGGGACAGCCTCGATCAGCTGATCGATCGGAGGCTGATCCTCGATGAGTTCACGAAGTCGGGCTACAGCCTGCCGGACAGTGTCGTGAACGAGATCATTCAGGCCCAGATGCGGGAACAGTTTGGGGACCGCGTGACCCTGATGAAGACGCTTCGCAAGATGGGGCAACGGTATGAGGAGTACCGACAGGACCAGAAGGAGGCGTTCATCATCCACAGCATGACGATGAAGAACGTGAACCAGAACGTCTTCGTCTCCCCGACGCGCATCGAGAAGTACTACGCAGCCAACACCGAGAGGTTCAAACAGGAGGAACGGGCCAAGATCCGGATGATCGTCGTCGACAAATCCAAGCACGCGATCGGCGAGCCGATGAAGATCGCAGAGGAAGCCGAGAAGAGGATCAAGTCAGGAGAGGACTTCGCGAAAATTGCGGATGAGGTCTCCGATGATGCGAGACGGTTCAAGGGCGGCGACCGTGGTTGGGTGGAGAACAAGGACTCCGATCTCAGGAAGGAGTTGAGGACCTTCGTGTTCAGCGCCAAGAGCGGGGACGTGAGCGGGATCCAGGATCTGGGAGGTGCAATCTTCATAACGAAGGTCGAGGAGAGGAAATCAGCAGGGATGCGGACCCTCAGCGAGGTCCGGAACGAGATCGAGCAGACCCTCAAGAGCGAGGAGATGGAGAGACTCCGGAAGCAGTGGGTCGCCCGTCTCAGGAAGAACTCCTTTATCCGTTACTTCAACTGAGACCGCAGGGTTCTGATGCGCGTCCTCGGGGTAACGCTGGGCGATGAGCGGGGGATAGGACCCGAGGTCGTCTTCAAGGCGCTGGCGACTGGAGAACAGGTACCCGAAGAGGCGCTGGTCCTGATTGGAAGGGGCCCGACCATCGAGCGCTACGCGGAGCGCTACGGCCTGAAACCGGGGATTCCTGAATGGCCCGGAAGATCCAAGGCGATCCCAGGACTGTGGAGGATCGAGGCCGAAGGGATCGAAAGAATCAGGGGAACCGTTGAGGAAAGCACCAACCCAGCCCGGGATGCTGTCAATGCTCTGTCAACCGGCTCACGATTGGCACTGGCCGGTGAGATCGAGGGACTCGTGACCGGTCCCGTCAACAAGGCCGCCATCAACAAGGCCGGCATCCCGTTCGTCGGGCAGACTGAATGGCTGACAGGATTGGCAGGTGGCCCAAAGACAGGAATGGTGCTCCTAGGGACCGATGACCACGGGCGATGGCTGAGAGTCCTTCTGGCAACCACCCATATCCAACTGGCGGCCGTACCCCGATCGATCACCACGCAGGGACTGATGGATTCGATGTCTCTCGCGCAACGAGCGTGCAGGGAACTGGGACTGGAAACGGAGAGGATCGCAGTCACAGGACTGAATCCCCACGCTGGAGAGGAGGGTCAGATCGGATTGGAGGAAAAGGAAATCATCACACCAGCGATCCAAAGGGCGCAGGCTAAAGGGATGATCGTTTCGGGTCCGTGGCCCGGAGATACCATCTTCAGGGAAGCCATACAGGGGCGGCACGACATCGTCCTGGCGATGTATCACGATCAGGGACTTGCCCCCCTGAAGTTGGTGGCATTTGAGACCGGTGTGAACTGGACGGTCGGACTCCCCTATCCCAGGACATCCCCGGATCATGGTACCGCCATGGACATAGCAGGCCGCGGCATCGCCGACCCCACCAGCATGCGGAACGCGATCCAGATGGCGCGTAGGCTAGTGGCGAGGCGTTCCCATCAAGGCTGAGATACGAAGACGGTACCGCTCCCGCAGATCAATCCAGAGAGAGAACGAGATCACCGAAAAACAGCGGAAGGCGGGGACCTCAACGGGAAATGAACGAGGAACGGGACCCGGGAGGAAAACCGATGGGAAGATGGAGCGAGCGAAGGGATTCGAACCCTCGACATTCACCTTGGCAAGGTGACGCTCTACCAGACTGAGCTACGCTCGCGCTCCGAAGGAGTTGATGAAAGCGGCAAGACCCCCTCGATGGCAAGGCTGTTTTAGAAAGACGAAATCGTTCAACAGATGGGGATAGGGGGAAGTGAGAGCGACCAGAGGCTTCAACCCGGAAATCCTTCAACCCAGGAGAGACTGGGAAACGGAGCCCACCGCGGTGACATCTACCGACACCTTGAGCACCTGATCGGTGCCACCGATCAGGACACCGCGGACGGGTGATATGTCGGCGTAGTCCCGACCCCATCCGATCGAGATGTGGCGTAGCGAAGGGAAACAATTGTTGGTGGGGTCTGCATCGATCCAGCCGATCCCGGGACAGTAGAGAGAGACCCAGGCGTGGGAGGCGTCGACACCCCGAAGCTTCGGCATGCCCGGTGGAGGATCCGTCTCGAGGTATCCGCTCACGTAGCGGGCAGGGAGACCGATGGAACGGAGACAGGCGATCAGGAAGTGGGCGAAGTCCTGGCAGACCCCGCGCTTCGTCTTGAAGAATTCCTCGAGCGGGGTGGAAACCGTCGTCGCCGTCGGATCGAACCGGAAGTCGGCGAGAATGCGGGTCATCAGGTCGGACAGGGCGTCGATGATCGGTCGCGAAGCGGTGAACGACGGAGCGGAATAGTCGGAGAACACCGGTGACGTCGGGACGAGCGGGGAAGCGTGGGAATACTCCAAGGCCTCGAGTGTGGCACGGGTGCGGTCGACCCGGCATCTTGACCGGACCGATTCCCATGCTGGCGTCTCCGAGATATCGGGAAGGAAAGCCGGTGAAACGGCAACGCGGGATCGTGAGATGATCGACAGGGAACAGTGGGGTCGTTCGACGGCGACGAAATGGGCGCGGTTGCCGAAGTAGTCCCCATGAGGACTCAGGACGGAGGGCTCCGGGAGGATCCGAAACTCGTGCGCGATGCACCGTTGGCGGGAGGTTTCCCGGGGTTCAAGGCGGAGGAAATGGTGGGAGACGGAAACCGCGCCACGGTAGTCGTAATCCGTGGTGTGGACGATGTCGTAGAGCAGTTGGCGCATGGGGGCGGGAGGGGGCGTCGAGGGGTCTCAACTGATCCGGGGGAGTGTATGACTGAAGTAGCGGTGGGTGAGGTCGTCGGAAAGACCGGCAAGTCCCTGCGAGCAGGTCTCCATCAGGCCAACGAGTCCATCTGGGGAGCACCCCTCACCCAGGGGGATGATCGAGTCGAAATCAGCGGCAGCGATCCGCGATTGGATCCCTTCGATGAGCACCGACCACCGGTCATCCACCCCGACCCTCAGTTCACTCTCGAGGGCATCGAGATGGTTCCGCATGGCCGCCAACTGGAAGGCGAGTGCCCTGGGATTGGAACCTTCCCGGATGAGTATCTCGAGGACATCCGGCCATCGGGCGCTGGAGAAATAGCGCCTCCGATGGGTCATGACACTGTCGGCGATCTCGAGGACCAGCCCGAGGATGGCGTCTTCCTGGACCGGGACGAACGACGCGGCGGTGACGAGTCCTACGATCGCCGTGCCCCGTTCCAGGCGCCGGCCGGCATCGAGGAACCGCCAGCCGGGACCCCGGGTCATGTTCTCCATCTCCAGACCGTTGAATGCGGCAAGGTTCAGGATCAGGTCTTGGATCATCCCGAGGGCATGGGCGATGGATTGGCGGGATGGCTGGACGGTCGAACCCGGAGCAAGGCGACCGAGGATTCGCCAGGTATCGCCCGAGAACCGGTCGCGCACGGCGCTGGCATTCTGACGGATCCGGCCCATGAGGTCTGGAATCGAACCCGGTCCTTCGGTTGCGTAGATGACCTCCAGAAGACGATCACTGAGATCCATATCCCCGGCGTCGGAGGGGGGATCGGAGGGGAGGATGCCGAGACCTTGAACCAGTAAGGCGACGGCATCGGTCTGTCTCACGGAGGCGTCGGCCGTCTGGTCGGCGATCTGGCCGAGGACACAGCGAAGGATGCGGAGCCGTTGCTCAAGCCGCTCGGTGTAGCGGCCCAGCCAGAAGAGAGAGTCGGCAGCACGGCTCGGGAGACCGAGAAGTCGTCGGTCAACGGAGGTTTGAAGCGGCGAGCGGTGGCCGGGCTCGTCGGGATCCTCCTCCGACCGTAGAACCCAGGTATCCTTGCTGCCGGCACCGCGCTGCATTGAGACGAGGGGATCGTCCACAGAGGCCGAAACTCGGGTGAGGCCACCGGGCATCACGGCGTAGGAGGCCCCGTCGGTGGCGACAAAGGTTCGCAGCAGGATCGAGCGCCGTTCGAATCCACCGGGAGTCCAAACGGGTGCCGAGGAGGGGTTCATGCATTCCTGGGCGATGAATTCCCGGGGCTTGGCGACGAGGAGATCGCGGAGCCGGGACTTTTCGGCGGCGTTGAGGAGATGGCCGAACCAGATCTGTCCGCGCCGGCGACCGAATGCCGGTTTGATGACGAGGCTCTCCAGGTTCTCCAGAACATGTCGGAGATCGGTGGCGACACCACACCACCACGTGGTCACCGAGGGAAGGAGGGGTTCCTCGGAGAGGAGGTGGCGACAGATGGGACGGAGGAAGGCGAGGAAGGCCGGGCTTTCAATCAGGCCTGAACCGAGTGCATTGGCGACCGTCACATTGCCGGATCGAGCGGCCTGGACGAGGCCAGGAATGCCCAGGACGGACTCTGCCCGGAGTTCCAAGGGATCACAGAAACCATCCTCAACCCGTCGGAGGATCACGTCGACGGATTGGAGACCCTCGAGGGTCTTTAGGAAGACCCGTTCGTTCCGAACCGTGAGGTCGGCCCCCTCGACCAGGGGGATCCCGAGGTGGCGAGCGAGGTAGGCATGCTCGAAATAGGTGGCGTTGAGAGGGCCGGGCGTGAGGAGAACCACGCCGGGATTCGAGACCCCCCGGGGGGCCAACGACTCGAGCATGGCACGCTCTGTGTTGAAAAAGGGGTGGAGTCGACGCACCGAGACCTCACCGAGTTCTTCCGGAAGGATCCGTGACAGGACGGTCCGGTTCTCCAGGGCGTATCCGACACCGCTGGGCGAAGAGGTGCGATCCGCAAAGGCCACCCACGCCCCGGAAGGCGATCGCACGAGGTCGACAGCGGAGAGGTGGAGGTGGACCTGACCGGCGACTGGAATGCCGCGACAGGGACGAAGAAACCCCGGGTTGGGATAGATGAGTTCCGGAGGGAGGAACCCGTCGAGCAGCAGACGCTGGGTTCCGGAGTAGATGTCGCGAAGGATGAGGTTGAGAAGTCTCGATCGTTGGACGAGTCCCGCCTCGAGAACCCGCCATTCGGCGGCAGCGATGGGAATTGGAACGAGGTCCAGTTCCCAGGGGCGATCACACCCCTTGGGATCACCGTACACGTTGTAGGTGATGCCGTGTTCCCGGATGATCCGAAGGCCCTCATCCCGTCGGGCGGTCAACTCGGTCGACCCGTGGCGGCCGAGAGCGTCGAGAAGGGACGACCAGTTGGAACGTGGAATTCCCGAACCACCGAAGCACTCGTCGAACGAACCTGGCGGACCTCCCGGCGGACAGGACGGTCCGGCGGTGGGGATCGCGCGTGAGCCATGGAAGGCGTCAGACATCGGTGGCAGGTCGTCAACACCGGCCGAGGCGAGGGACTCCAGGACCCGATGTCGGGCTTCCAGCATCGCTCAGATGCATCGAAGATCCAAGGTGAAGGGGAACTCCGTGGAACGCGACAGGGGAGGCACACGGAGGTTCCCCGGGGAATGTCCGTGGGTCATGAATCGCGCAAGACGACGACTCTCCGCCTCGTAGGCATTTACTGGGAACACCTCGTGGTTGCGACCCCCAGGATGGGCCACGTGATAGGTGCAGCCCCCAAGGGAACGCTGGTTCCAAGTGTCGACCAGATCGAAGACGAGCGGTGCATGGACTCCAATGGTGGGTTGGAGACACTGGGGTGGTTGCCATGCCCTGTACCGGACGCCGCCGACCTGATCACCGTGGTTGCCGGTGGGGTGAAGGGGAACCTGGTGACCGTTGCAGGCGAGAAGGAACCGGTCGCCCACCATGCCCCGGGCAAAGACCTGCAACCGCTCGAGGGAGCTGTCGACGTAGCGGACCGTTCCGCCGGTCGCCGGCTCCTCACCCAGAACATGCCAGGGCTCCAAGGCCATCCGCAGTTCGAGGTGGATATCCCGGAGCGCGAGGTCGCCGATCCTGGGGAAACGGAACTCGAAGTGGGGATCAAACCAGTCGGGCTCGAACGGATACCCGGCCTCCCTGAGGTCCCTCAGGACCTCGTTGAAGTCGGTCCGGCAGAAATGAGGGAGCATCCAACGGTCGTGGAGGTCGGAACCCCAGCGCACCAGCTTGTTCGTGTACGGCTGTCTCCAGAACGTGCTCACGAGGCCCCGGATCAGGAGCTGCTGCGCGAGGCTCATCCGGGAGTGCGGCGGCATCTCGAACCCACGGAGCTCCACGAGCCCGAGGCGACCGGATGACGAGTCTGGTGAGAAGAGCTTGTCGATGCTGAACTCCGTGCGATGGGTGTTGCCGCTCGAGTCGACCAGAAGGTTGCGGAAGAGGCGGTCGACAACCCACGGGGCTACGGATGAACCCGGTGTCGGAACCTGCTGGAATGCGAGCTCGAGCTCATACAACGCATCATGGCGGGCCTCATCGATGCGGGGAGCCTGACTTGTGGGTCCAATGAAGAGGCCGCTGAACAGCCAGCTGAGGGACGGATGATTCTGCCAATAGGTGAGCAGGGACCGGAGGAGGTCCGGTCGACGAAGGAACGGGGAGTCCGAAGGCGCCTCCCCACCGAGCACGATGTGGTTGCCGCCACCGGTCCCGGTGTGCCGACCGTCGAGCATGAACTTCTCCGCACAAAGGCCTGTGAGTCG
>JBDLQQ010000264.1:0-8997 GCA_039800465.1 Verrucomicrobiota bacterium | reverse complement strand
CGGGCGGCCCTGGCCCGCATCAGCCTCGAGCACCGCCATCTTCGGGTGTTCGATGCCGACGGGGACCTGCTCGCCCACTTCCCGTGCAGCATTGGTAAAATCGCAGAACGACGCCCTGTCGGGGAGCTCCAGGTCGCGTCGGTGGTCAAGAACCCGAACTACACCTTCAACCCGGCCGTGTTCCCGGAATCCGAGGAAGGTCGAAAGCTGGGGCGCCGACTCGTCCTCCCACCAGGCCCCAACAATCCAGTGGGCGTGGCCTGGATCGGGCTCAGCCGCGCCGGCTATGGCATCCATGGCACGCCGCTTCCCGAGATGGTCGGCCGCACCGAGAGCCATGGGTGTTTCCGTCTCGCCAACTGGAACGCGGACTACCTGCGCCGCATGGCGTGGGTGGGGATGCCGATCTGGGTGGAGCTCTGAACCGGTCGTGTGACACCCCCGACCCGTCTGCGGCATTGCAACCGGTCAGGTGAAGGGATTTTCTACGCGTACGTATGAACTCCACTGGATCGCAGCCTGTGAGGCTGGGCATGACCGAATGGTTGATCTGCACGATCGCCGCCATCGGGTTTGCCTTCGACATCTATGAGCTGCTGATGCTCCCGCTGATCGTGAAGCCGGCCATTGCCGCGCTGAGCGCGCCGATGGTCGAGGCCCTCGTCCAAGGGGGCATGGCCAAGGCGGACGCCGCCCAGCTGTGGGCGCCCGGTGGGGACCAGTACGTCCGCTGGGCCCGGACCCTGTTCTTCGTCCCGGCCATCGCTGGCGGCGTCTTCGGGCTCCTGGGCGGGTACCTGACCGATCTCCTCGGGCGCCGGCGGGTGCTCACGTTCAGCATCCTGCTCTATGCCTTCTCGGCGTGTGCCGCGGGGTTTGCGACCTCGCTGCCCCAGCTCCTGATGCTCCGGTGTGGTGTCTTCATCGGCGTCTGCGTGGAGTTCGTGGCCGCGGTGGCGTGGTTGGCGGAACTCTTTGGCAACGCCCAGCAGCGGGAGAAGGTCCTGGGCTACACCCAGGCGTTCTCGTCGATTGGTGGGCTCCTGGTGGGGGGAGCGAACGTCCTGGCTGCACGGTTCGCGCTCGACCTGCCTGCCATCCACGGCAACCACGAGGCGTGGCGCTACACGCTCATCTCCGGGGTCATCCCGGCCCTGCCACTGATCCTGATCCGACCCTTCCTGCCTGAGTCGCCCGTGTGGGCCCGCAAGAAGGCGTCCGGTGAACTCCGACGTCCCAGTCTGGCGGAGCTGTTCAGTCCTGCCCTGATCCGGACCACGCTGCTGACCACGCTGGTCTTCGCCGCCAGCTATGGCCTCGCATTCGGTGCGATCCAGCAGCTCCCGCAGATCCTGGGTGGACCCCAGGGCCATGCCGCCATCCGCGCGAAGGCCAAGGCGGTCCAGGATGCCGCGGTGGCCGACGCCCAGGCGTCCGGAAAGCCGGCCCCGGATGCACGCCGGCTCCGACAGATCAGCGGCAATGCCACGGACGAGGCCGTGGCGAAGGTGACCCTCTGGCAGGAGATCGGTGGATTGTTCGGACGGATGGCCCTCGCGGTGCTGGCGGTCCGGATCCTCAGCCGACGCACGCTCCTGCGGGTCTTCCAGATCCCGGCGTTGCTCTATGTGCCGCTCCTGTTCTGGTGGATCTCCGGCTCGCTGTCGCAGGCGGACACCCTCCAGTGGATCCAGATCGGGATCTTCATCGCGGGATTCCTCACGGTCGCCCAGTTCAGCTTCTGGGGGAACTACATCCCCCTCGTGTTCCCCGTGCATCTCCGCGGCACCGGCGAGAGCTTCGCCGCGAACATCGGGGGGCGTGTCCTCGGCACCGCGGCGGCGTGGCTGACGATCACCTTCTCGGCCTCCCGTCCCCCCGACCCTGTCAAGATTGCCGTGGTCGGTGCGGTTGTGGCGGGTATCTATGCGTTGATTGGAGTGGTTCTGACCCAATGGCTGCCGGAGCCCAAGGAAGTCGAGAGCTGAGGGGGATCACCTCTCGGTTCTTCGGTTTTCCCCGTTGAAGGCTATGCAGTCGGCGTAGCGGACGCCGGTGCCCCCGAACAGGTCGAGCGCGCTGCCGATCGTGAGGTGGATGCGTCCGTCGCCCAGGTGCTCCACGCGCTGGAGGTCCTCGAGGGATTTGGCCCCGCCCGCGTAGGTCGTGGGAATCGGGCTGTGCCGCGCCAGGCGTACCACCAGTTCCTCGTCAATTCCCCCGCACAGGCCCTCGACGTCCACCGCGTGGATCAGGAACTCCGCACAATGCGTTGCGAGTCGGGCGAGGGTTTCGGCGTCCACCCGGAGGTCCGTGAACTTCTGCCAGCGGTCGGTCACCACGAAATAGTCCTCACCGCGCCGCCGACAGCTCAGGTCGAGGACCAGTCGGCTGGGGCCAATGCTGCGGACCAGCGTGGACAGGCGCTCCTCGTCGAGGCGTCCCTCCCGGAAGACCCAGGAGGTGACGATTACATGGGAGGCCCCGGCATCGAGCCAGGCCTGGGCGTTGTCGGCACTGACCCCACCGCCGTACTGCAGTCCGCCGGGCCAGGCCCCGAGAGCCTCGCGGGCTGCCAGATCATTGCCGGGTCCAAGGGCAATGACATGTCCACCCCGGAGATCATCCGCCCGATACAACTCCGCGAACCAGCGTGGAGGGCGTTCCGAGACGAAGTTGGTCCGGACGCCCTCCCCTGAATCGCTCAGGGAGCCACCCACGATCTGGACGACCTTTCCGTTGCGGAGATCGATGCAGGGACGAAACACGGCCGGAGGCTACAGGGGTGAAACGTCACAGCCCAGTCTGTCTCTTGCGAGCAGGCTGGGCTGTGGTGCGGGAAGGAGGAGCTGTTGGGGAGCAGGGTGCCGTCTCGGCAATGCCAGGATCAGCCGCTGTCGGCTTCAACGGGCCGCTCCGGAGGTCTTCTCCACGAAGGCCTTGGCCTTCGAGACGAACTCGTCGGGGTTCCGGGCAAACTGATCGCTGTCGGTCTCGATCGCCATGGTCCCCTTCCAGCCCGCTTTGTTCAGTTCGCCGATGAGATTCGCCAGATTGGCCTGCCCCTCACCGATCTGGGTGTCGAAGGCGACATCGTCGCCCTGGGTCTTCTCAACGCGCTTGTCCTTCAGGTGGATGTCGAAGACACGGCCGTTGTAGTCCTTGTAGACCTTGACCGGGTCCATGCCGGTCGACGCGATCCAACCGGCGTCCATGCACACGCCGACATGCGGGTCGAGGTGCTGGAGGAGGGTGCGGACGACCAGCGGGTTGCCGTAGAGGGAGCGGATGCCGTGGTTGTGGATGGCCACCTTGACGTCGTACTCCTTCGCGAGCTCGGCAAGGTTGTCGAGGATCTTGAAATCGGAGGGCTCGACGATGATGAGCTGGATGCCCATGTCCTTGGCGAAGGTGAAGAGCTTCCGGTTCTGCTCCTTGTCGAGCGAGGTCCCGGCAACGCCGAACGTGTAGGCGCGGAGTCCGTTCTGATCGAGGACCGCCTTCTTCTTCAGGTACTCCTCACGCGGCGAGTTCGGGTCGATGTGCTTCCCGATGACCTGGAGGTTCTTGATGCCGTGCTTCTTGGCGAAGGCGACGACCTGGTCGAAGTCCATGTGCCGGAGCGTCCAGGTCTGGATGCCGAGGTCGGCCGCGGTGGAGGTGGCGAGAACGAGTGCCGAGGCGACGGCACCGAGGAAGAAAGTCTTGAGGTTCATGGCGGTGGGGAAAGTTATGGTGGGACCATGGTGTCAACGCAAGCGGCCAACCGTCTTTGACGCCTGCCTGCGGTTCTCAGGGCTTCTCCGAAAGCCACGCCTTCAGCTCGACGAGTTCGTCTGGCTTCAGCCTGCGATCCGGAGGCATGTGACCGAAGTCCACCAGCACGCGGATCGGATGGGCGTGGACCTGGAAGAGTCGGTTCCGGTCCCCGTCCCCGTCATGGCATCGGGCGCAAGCCTTCAACATCAGCGGCTTTCCGGGTGGCGGAGACGGACTGTCCGCGGGGAAGTGGAACCGGGACAGGGGCTGGTTCGCGATGTGCTCGTTGAGGGCGGCTGCGAGGCCGGCATCCAGGATCAGATCCTCCCGGTTGGGATGGATCGCAAGGGGGCCGGAGGCGTGGCACTTGTAGCAGCTGGTGCCCTCGAACTTGGGACCCGAACGGGTGAGTTCGGCGAAGTGGTCGACCGCCGGCCGCTGGGTGACGTCCTGCACGATCGAGTAATAGGACCAATCACGGTCGGTCGCGGTCCTCTGCACGAGGAGATAGACCCGGGCCACCGAATTCGAGAACGCCGCGATATGGTTCAGCATGGGCTGACGGATCACATCCTCCTGGGTGCTGATGAGTCCGACGTCTGAAACGGGCACCGAATCTCCCGCATCGAATCGGCGTCGGGCCTCCACCATATAGTCCCGGATCTCCGAGAGGGTCAGTGCCGATGCCTTTCGTCCCGTGGGTTCGGGCAGGGGCAGGACGGGTTGGGTCCAGGGTCGTCCGATGCGCTGTTTTCCAATCGTCGCCGCCATCTCCAGGAACTGGCCCCGGGTGACGTTGGTCAGCATCAGCGGGGGCTCGAGCAGCAGGCCGGTGCCGATGGACCGGACCGGGGGCGGTGTTGCCGACTGTGCGTGAGGAGACGTCTTGGAAGTTTCCTGGCCATGTCCCGGCACCCCCACGGTGAACCACCCCAGCACGCTCAAGACAGCCGGGAGGATCCATCGGTGGACGTGGTGCTTCATGGGCACTGTGGTTAATCCCAGGAGCGGCTCTCCGGCAACGGCAGATTCCCATTCAGGCCCGGAGACGCGGGTTGCGGATTCGGTTCAACGTCCCAGATTGAGGCAGTGAAACCCATCTTTCTCATCATGTTCGCCTCCCTCTTCCCGTTCTTCAGCAACGCCGCCGAAAAGCTCGCCGTCGGGGCCGCCATTCCTGCCGTCCAATGTCCCGACCAGGACGGCCAGGTGGTGGATCTGCCCAAGGTCGGGGCGAAGGGATACCTTCTCGTCTATTTCTATCCCAAGGCCAGCACGCCGGGCTGCACCAAGCAGGGATGCTCGCTCCGGGACAGCTGGGCGGTTCTCCAGAAGGCCGGGGTCCAGGTCTTCGGGGTCAGCACCGACAGCGAGGCCAGCCAGAAGAAGTTCCGGGATGATCAGAAGTTCCCGTTCCCACTCCTGGCCGACAAGGAGAAGGTCGTGACCGAGGCCTTCGGCGTGAAGGGGGTCATTGGAATGGCCAGCCGCTCCGCCTTCCTGTTCAAGGATTGCAAGTGTGTCTGGGTCGATCCCAAGGGGTCGACGTCCGATCAGGCCGAGCAGGTACTCGCCTTCCTGAAGACGCAGACACCCTGATCTGCCTCCACGCCTCGACCGATGCGCGTTCTCCGGAAAGCCGATCAACGTGGCCATGCTGATCATGGATGGCTGAAGGCGCGGCATACCTTCTCGTTTGCCGACTACCATGATCCGCAGTGGATGGGGTTCCGAAGCCTCCGGGTGTTGAATGACGACACCGTCGACCCGGGCGCTGGATTCGGGCGGCATCCCCATCGGGACATGGAAATCCTGACCTACATCCTGAGTGGGTCCCTGGAGCACCAGGACTCCATGGGCAATCGACGGGTCATCCAGACCGGGGAGGTGCAATACATGGCTGCGGGCACCGGTGTTTTTCACAGCGAGTTCAATCCGTCGACATCGGACCCCGTCCACCTGCTGCAGATCTGGATCCTGCCCAATCAGCGAGGTGTCACTCCGGCCTATGCGGATCGGTCCCTGGTCGGGGCGGAACCGGGACGCTGGCACTGCATCGCTTCGGCCACGGGTCGTGATGGATCCATCCAAATCCATCAGGATGCGGATCTCCTGCTGTCGCGGCTCCAGCCGGGGGATCGGGTGGGGCATTCCTTGGCGGCTGGACGCCATGCTTGGGTCCACGTGGCCGAGGGGCGGGTGAGAGTCGATGGACAGGAGCTGGATTCGGGGGATGGCCTCGGGATCTGGTCGGAATCGGAGCTGACGGTGGAGGCGGTCTCGGCCTCTCAGGTCCTTCTGTTTGATCTGGGCTAAGCCGGGTGGCTGGGGTGGTCGATGTCGGGACTTGCGCTCGATCGCGAGTGTCGGATTCTCCTCGCGCCATGTCGTCCGCTGCCGACCGTAAATCCCCGCTGTCCGATCCGTTGCTGGTCCTGATCGCGCTCCTGTTGCTGCTCGCTGCTGCCGCGACCGTGTTCTTCGCCCTCAAGAGTCCGGGAAAGGAATTTGTCCATGAACCCGGTGCGAAGCCGCGGCCGATCATCACCAACCAGATCATCGTGGTGAACGTCCAGGAGGTCGTGGCCGGCGGTTCCTCTCACGGTCATGCCGCTCCGGCTGCGGAGAAGGCCCCTGCCGCCGAGAAGCCCGCCGCCGAGGCGAAGCCGGCCGAGAAACCGGCTCCCGCCGCCGCGGCGGCCGTGGCGGTCAATCCCCCCAAGGTCACGCCGACCGCCGATGGCAAGATCCGTGGGCGTGTGGTCCTCAAGGGCACACCCCCGAATGAGACGGTCATCGGGGCGGTCAAGTCCGACGCGAATTGCGGCAAGGTCGCGGTGGGTACCGCCCGAACCCGTGGTTATGTGGTCGGGGACGATGGGGGCCTGCGCTATGCCCTGGTCCGGATCGTCCAGGCCCCTGCGGGTGCCGGCAGCAAGCGTGCCGAGCCCATCCTAATCGACCAGGCGGGTTGCATGTACGAGCCCTACGTCTCAGCCGTGGTGGTGGGTGAGACCTTCAAGGTGAAGAACTCCGATCCGTTCATGCACAACGTGAACGCCACCCCGAAGACCAACAAGGGATTCAATTTCGCCCAGGCCTCCAAGGATCAGGTCAACGAGAAGTCCTTCGACAAGCCCGAGCTGGGCGTCAAGTTCGCCTGCAACGTCCATCCGTGGATGGTGGCCTATGTGCATGTGCTGGAGAATCCGTTCTTCGCCGTGACGGACGACAAGGGTGGGTTCGAGCTCCCGGCCGGCCTGCCTCCCGGCAAGTACGACCTCGAGGTGAACCACCTCAAGGCCGGCATGGTGAAGCAGTCGCTCGAGATCGCGGCCGGCCAGGGTGCCGATGTCGTCGTCGAGATGGCCCCGGGCGGCGGGAAGTAGTCGAAGTGGCAAGGGACCGAGTCCCTCCGGTCCCCATCTCAACCCGCAGTGCGTGGCGCACCCGTGAGGGTGGACGGGATCCTTGGACGCATCCGAGATACCCGTGATCTCCGGAGCTGACGGGCCCCTGAGGAACGGCTCAGTTCATCAGCCGGTTGAACCCGGGGCTCGGTTGGGCTCTCCGAGCCCTAGTGCCGCAGAGCACTGCGGCACCCACAGGGAGAATCTGGAACGCCATGGAGGTCGTCCCCAGCCCGTGCACCCCGTCATGGAGTGTTCGGTTCCAGCCGCATCTCGGGCTCGCACTTCCAAACGTCGCCGACCCTTATGATCCGCCGGATCTCGACGACGTTGTGATCGTTCTCCTTGCGTTCGATCTCGAAGGCGACTTCCTCCGGTGAGATCTCCCGTCGTGCCCGGATCCGGAATCCTTCAAGGCGTGTGAATCCGAATCCCAGATCGATCCTCCAGTGAAATCCTCGAGGTGCGGGTCGGTCCGGGGTGTGCCACAGCAGGTCCATTCCCCCCTCCGTGGGTGGTTTCATTCGGCCCGGTTTTGCGAAGTGCCACAGGAAGGATTCCAGGGCGTCGTCCGGCGTCGCAAAGCCCCGGTTCTGGAGCGAGTCGGCGGTCCGATAGTCCGGGTGGGTTGAGGAATCGCTGGGATCACTGCCTATGGCGTTGACTCCTGCGTTCGGGGCAGTGGTTTGGCCTGGATTCTCGAGCCGTTCCCGCCGGAGTTGTGCCACCTCACCACGGGCTCGCAGAAGTTCGTCCGACGGGTTCGGTGGCGCCGAGGATTTCGGGAGGGGTGGGGATGTTGGAGTCACCGCCCGGGCTTGATTTTCCCGGAGTCCAGTGAGTTCCCGCCGCTGCCTCTCGAAGCGGAAGGCGATCGATGTCATCCAGACGGCGATTCCCAGTCCAAGGGCTATCCAGAGGGGTTTGCGAGGGTTCATGTGGCTCAGGGGTTGGGTCCAATCATGGCCCCCCGGGGGGCGACGCGGAGGAGTCGGTCTTGCCATCGGCGAGCACCCAGCCGGTCTCCGATCGGATCATCACCAGATTGTCGATGCCCAGTTCGTTCGACGAGTGGATGTCGCGGTATCGAATCCGCACGACGGCGTTGCTTGGGTCACGGTACAGGACATGGTTCACCTCAACTGTCGCCCCATCCAACATGCGGCTCTCCTTGATAGGGGTGAACCATTCCTGGACGGCTGGACTATCCTTGGAGGCAGGGGTGCCGGGTCCTTGGCCACCACAGGTGAAGGGGGCCAACTCGAGCAGACGATCCAGGTCCTCATGGAAGGTTGCCGCCAAAACCGACTGCAACGCGTGTTGGGGGGATTCCGCCCCGGCGTCGACGAGCTGTTTGATGGGGACTGGGACATCAATGCCGAGGAGCAGGGGGCGTACTTTGGATTCCCCCGGAGCGGGTGAGGTCGACTCGCCGGGCCCGCTGGTGGCTCGGTTTCGGCGAAGTGATTCGGCCTGCTTTCGGAGCTGGAGCAGTTCCTTCTCGGGATCCGAAGACGCAGCGGCGGGCGATGCCGTCACGGACGCAGCCTCGGGTGGACGTGTCTGCAGCTGCTGCCTCAGCGATGCGATTTCCCGGGATTGTGAGGTCAGCAGGAGCTCCAAGGCCGCTGACACGAGAATGGCCCCGATTCCTGCCCCGGTGGCGAGGGTCCATCCCATCGTGGGAAGAGTCGCGGAGGCGATGCTGGTGATGGTGGCTGCCAGGGCCGGTGTGGCGATGTCACTTCCCGCGATCCCCAAGGCGAGGGCGACTGTCCCACTGCTCACGCCGTGTCCGCTTTGTTCCATGATCTGTCGCAGACGATCG
>JBDLQQ010000263.1:0-15072 GCA_039800465.1 Verrucomicrobiota bacterium | reverse complement strand
CCCCCAGTTCAAACCGAAAGCTCCGGTCCGACTCCGGCGCCGGCGCCGGTCCCGCTGAACCATCGGGTCCTCGCCATCCTCTGGATCTTCGTGACCGGACCCGCCGTGTTCCTCCTCCTGCGAGAGCCCTCCTGGAGGCAGGCACCGCCTGGGTTCGACCGTCTGAGGGCCCTGCATGCCGAGCAGTGGGTCGCGGTGGTCCTCATCCTCATCCAGTTGTACCTCGTGGTGATGGCCCGGATGGACCACGTCCGGGACCGGGTCGATCGGGACTTTGGAAAACCGACCCGGCCCTGATCCCAAGGGGCGAGCCGATGCCCGGGCTCCAATCCCGGGCTTGCGCCAGATGGAGTCCAGACAATGGTCTGGCGCGTGACCGCGTCCGAGGCCCTCGACTTCCTGCGCTCGCTCCAGCCCTCTGGCATCGTGCTGGGACTCGAGACCACCCGGCGGTTGGCGGCGGCGGTGGGGAATCCCCAGGACCGGCTGCAGTTCATCCATGTCGCGGGCACCAACGGCAAGGGCTCCGTCTGCGCCCTGCTCGAGAGCGTGTACCGGACAGCGGGCCTGAAGGTGGGACTCTACACCTCGCCGCACCTGGTGCGGTTCGGAGAACGGATCCAGGTGGATCGGGTACTGATCCCCGATGCCGATCTGGCACGCCACGTGGCGACCCTGAAGGCTGCGGTGGAACGGATGGGCGGGCCGGCCCCCACGTTCTTCGAATTCACCACGGTCCTCGCCCTATGCCACTTCGCGGAATCCCGGGTGGACCTCGTGGTCTGGGAGACCGGCCTGGGAGGGCGGCTGGATTCGACGAACATCGTCACGCCTCTCGCCAGCGTGATCACGAACGTGAGTCTCGACCACATGCAGGTCCTGGGATCCACGGTCGCTGCGATCGCCTCGGAGAAGGCCGGGATCATCAAGCCCGGGGTGCCGGTGCTGACCGCGGCGATGGACCCGGATGCCGAGGCGATCCTCCGCTTCAAGGCCCGGGAGCTGGACGCGCCCTACCTGAATCTCGGCCCCCCTCAGGTGGCTGCATTCCGCCTGGATGTCGGCCTCCTGGGTCCCCACCAGCGCGTGAATGGCGCCCTCGCGGCGGCGACGGTCCGTCTCCTGCGGGCGTTCCTGCCGGTGACGGACGAGGCGCTCCGCGAGGGGTTGGCCCGGGCCCAGTGGGCCGGACGGATGCAGGTCCTCGAACGGGGATCCCAGCGGGTCCTCCTGGATGGAGCCCACAACCGGGCGGGTGTGGAGGCCCTCAAGGAGGCGCTGCCGGAGTTGTGCGGTCCGACGCGTCCCACGCTCATCGTCGGTCTGCTGGCCGACAAGGAGGTCGGAACGATGTTGGCCCAGCTCGTCCCCCTGGCGGGTCGGATCCTCACCGTGCCGGTGGCCAACCCCAGGACCCTGGGTTCCGAGGCGGTGCGTGCGGCGGTGATGGCGACAGGGCTGGGACGCCCGGTCCGCGCAGCTGCCTCGCTCGCCGAGGCCTTGCGCTGGGCCGCAGCCGATCCGGTCGTGCTGGTGACCGGATCGCTCTACCTGATTGGCGAGGCCCTCGAACTCCTCGGCGGCATCCCCACGGGCGGGACGGAGGAGCGGTCCTTGAATGCCTGGGGTGGGTCCGCCTCCGGGGCGGCGAGAGTGCCGACCGTCACTCCACCGGGAGTCAACGGGCACGATGCCGCTTCAGCGACAGGGACTTCCTGAGCTGGACGAGCGACTGCGTGTTGATGATGTCCCCGGCCTCGAGCCATCCCTTCCGGGCCACGGCCGCTCCCAGACGCAGCCAGGCGAAATGCTCCAGGCGGTGGGCGTCGCAGTTGATGACGCATTTCACCCCCTTGGACCGGGCGTACTGCCAGAGGCGCCAGTCGAGGTCGAACCGATAGGGCGACGCGTTCAGCTCGATCCAGGTGCCCGTGGCGGCGCAGGCATCGATGATCGCCGTCTGGTTCAGCCGGTAGGCATCCCGCTCCAGGAGGAGCCGGCCGCTCAGGTGCCCCAGCATGTGGACATGGGGATTCTCCGCGGCGCGGATGAAGCGCTTGGTGTTCTCGGACTCGTCGCTGGAGGGCACATGGAGGCTCGCCACGACCACCTCGAGTTCCGCGAGCAGGTCGTCGTCGAAGTCGAGGCCGTCCTTGAGGATGTCCACCTCCGTCCCGCTGAGCAGGTGAAAGTCGACCTCGTCATCCTCAAGGCGTCGGTTCGTGTCCGCGATGGCCTGGATCTGCTGTCGGAGTCGCTTCGGGTCGAGTCCCTGCGCCTGGAAGCTGGCCCGGGAGTGGTCCGTGATCGCCCAGTACTCGAGGCCCAGCTCGGCGGCATGTGCGGCGATGTCGGAGAGGGTATTGCGGCCGTCGGACCAGTCGGAGTGGTTGTGGAGGGAACCCCGGAGGGAGGTCCACTCGAACGGCCGGGGCAGGCGGTGGGACTCGGCGGCGTCGAACTCACCCCGATCCTCCCGGAGCTCGGGTGGCACGTAGTCGAGGCCGAGTTCCCGGAACAGGTCCGACTCGTCGGCGCAGGGGATCCGCAGTGCCGGATCCCGTGTCTCCTCGGCGCTCCGGAACAGCCCATACTCATTCAGACGCAGCCCGCGTGCGATCGCGCGCTGGCGCATGACGATGTTGTGTTCCTTGGAGCCGGTGAAGTAGGCGAGGGCGAACGGGTACTCGACATCGCTCACCACCCGGAGGTCGGCCTGGATGCCCGAGTCGAGGCGGACGCTGGCCTTGGTCTCGCCCTGGGCGAGGATCGAGGCGATGCCGGGCTGCTGGACGAAGAACGACAGGACGGCGGACGGATTCCGGGAGGACACCACGAAGTCGATGTCACCGATCACCTCCTTCGACCGCCGCAGGCTCCCGGCGATGGAACAGCGGGTGACGTCGGGATGCCCCCGCAGGGATTCCAGGATCGGCTCGGCGGCGGCGAGCGCCTCGACCAGGAGGTGCTGGGAGGCGAACTGGCGTCGGAACGCGATGGCCTCGAGGAGCTTCGCCTGCGATTTCTCCCCGAAACCGTCCAGCTGTGCGATCCGGTCCGCCTGACAGGCCTTCTCGAGGGCCTCGATCGAGTCGATCGCCAGTTCCTCATACAGGCGCTTCACCTTCTTCGGGCCCAGGCCCTGCAGACCGAGGAGGTCGAGGAGTCCCGGGGGAACCGACGCCTTGAGGTCGTCGTAGTAGGGAAGGCGTCCGGTGGTGACGAGGGTGGTGATCTTCTCCTGGAGGGCTTCCCCGATACCCTTGATGCCGTGGAGCCGGTCCTCGGCGACGAGTTTCTCGAGCGGTTCGGTCAGTCCCTCGAGGATGCGGGCCCCGTTGTGATAGGCGCGGGTCTTGAACGGGTTTTCCCCCTTCAACTCGAGGAGCGTCCCGATCTCCACCAGCACCGCCGCCACCTGATCCTTGTCCATGGAGACGACGATATCAGCCACGACCGGGCAGGGGAATGGTCACGAGGATGTCTGAGACGCGGAGGAAGCAGGCGGCGTCACTCCTGCGGGTAGAGCAGGATGCGGTCGTGGACGATCAGCAGCAGGTCGGGCTTGCCATCCCCGGTCACGTCGCTCACCGCGGCCTCGCGGGGTTCCGGGACGTCATTGCGGCGCTGGCGGAAGGTCCGCTCCTCGAAGACCGGCCACCGGTTGCCGGGTTCCGGACCCCGGATCGGATCGTACAGGACGAGGTCGACGTAGTTCTTCGCGGTCTCGAGGAACACGAGCTCCTTCCGCCCATCCTGGTTCAGGTCCCCGCTGGTGACGTCATGGAGCCAGCCGTCGCGGATCGGCGTCTCATAGCCACCCAGCTCGCCGAGCTCCCACAGCTTCCCGGCGAACTGCTTCCAGCCGATGGCGTTGACCCCGATCAGGGCGAGGGCGGGTGGTTCGTTGGTGCCGACCGGGACGGGGATCAGGGAGTTGAAATCAGTGGAGGTGAGCTGGGTGTTGCGGGCGATCTGCCAGACGCCGTTGGTATCCCGCCGGGCCATCGACAGCGCCTTGCGGTCGGCGTCGATGAGGATCAGCCAGGGGGCGGATCCCCTGGGGTGTTCGACGACCGCGGCCCCGGTGATGCGGGACGTCCCGGTCGCACCGTTGATCTGGTCGCGTACCACGAAGTTCCAGGAGGCCCGGTCCCCGGCGGTGCCGGCCAGGACAACCGCCCTGAGGAAACTCTTCTGTGGGAGGATCAGCTCGTCCTTGCCGTCCTGGTCCACATCGGCCACGAGCATCCAGGGGGACTCCAGGCTTCCGCCGGGCGGGGTGACATCCGCCTCCTCGAAGCGCGCCCCGTCCTTCGGTTCGTCGCGTTGGACCAGGATCTTGATCCGCTCATAGGGGGTGAGGATGACGACGTCGGGCCGTCCGTCCTGATTGGCATCATGGATGGCCAGTCGCGCGGGACCCCCCTTGAAGTCCTCCGACAGGCGCTGGGTCGTCGTGGTGCCGTCGGCGGCGCGGAGGACGAGTTCCCGCACCGCGATCGTCTCCTCCTTGCCCGAACTGCCCTGGCGTTTCTCGTCGCGCTCCTGGATCACCGCGAGGGTCGGGGGTTGGTTGGACGACAGGCCTCCCACGGTCATCGCGAGGGGGCGTCCGGTCAGTGGGATGAGGCTGGGGAAGGGCAACCGTCCTTGGGCGTCCAGACGGGTCACCCCCAGCTGGCGTTCGTCCGGGCTCAGGAGGAACAGGTCGATCTGGCCATCCCGATCCCAGTCGGCGGCGGCGAGGTCGGAGATGCCGGTCAGACACGGGAAGTTCCGGGGCTCCTCGAGGGTCTGGTGGTCGCGTCGACGCCAGAACGAGAGCTGCCCGCTCCCCGGGTCCGCGACGAGGAGGTCGGTGAGGCTGTTGCCATCGAGATCCGTCCACAGGGTTCCGCGGCGGGCCTTGTCCGTGCGGGGCAGGGGCAGCAACGAGAACTGTCCGTCCTTGAGACCCTCCACCAGCGGTTCGGCCGCCTTCGGATTCAGGTGATACAAGGAGGCTCGGCCCGACTTGGCGGCGATGCAGACGATTTCCGGGATGCCGTCCCCGTCGAGGTCCTCCGCGCAGTAGCTCCGGATGGGGTTGAGCGGCAGGTGGACCTCCGGTTCGAACTGGCCGTCTTCCCGCTGGAGCCGGAACCGGAACGGGGTCGCACTGTCCCAGTTCACCAGGAGCAGGTCCTGGCGGCCATCGCGGTTCAGGTCGAGCACCTGGATCGCCTTGATGGTGCCCGTGTAGGGCAGGCGTTCGGGTTCGGCCAGGGTCCCATCGGGCTGCTGCCGGATGAGATAGAGATGCTTCTCGGCCAGCAGGACCAGGTCCTTGCGACCATCCCCGTTGAGATCCCCCGAGGTGAGGGCATTGAAATCCAGTGTCCCATCGTCGAGGGGCCAGCGTTTCGGCTGTGACCAGCCATTCGTGCCCAGGTTGTGCTGCAGGACCAGCTCCTTCGGCTCCCCGAAGTAGGCGAGGTCGGGACGGTCATCGTGGTTCAGGTCCGCCACCACCATCGAGGTGATGCGCTTCTCGGAGGACATGGACTCCAGCCGGAACCGCGCGTCGGGGAGCAGTTGATTGATGTCGGATCGGCCCACCTTGAGGGGTGTCACCGGGGAGTTCGTGTTCCCGGTGCGGTTGTAGAGGAGGTGGATCCGGGATCGTGCGTTGTTCACCACGACCACGTCGTGGAGTCCGTCTCCATCGAGGTCGGTGGTCTGCAGGAACGCGATGCCGTACTCGAGTGGGAAGGCCTCGGGTCCCTGGAAGCCGAACAGCTGGGGAGCGGAGGCGAGGGTCTGGACTCCGAGGAGGAGTCCGATCAGGAGACCCCGGGACGTGGCGCGCGGCATGGGAGGAACCTTCCCCGGTTGGGTTCGTGCGGCAAGAGAACTGCCTTGGGGAAGTCGAGGGTCGAGAGTTGGGTGTTGAGAGAAGTTGCCAACTCCACCGGGCGAGGGTTGGTTGGGGGGACACTGAACCCGTTCCCCACTATGTCCTTCCGATTCTGGAACCGCTGGATGCCCTGGATGACCCTCGTGTGCCTCGCGGTCCCCTCCGATGCCATGTCCCAGTCCCCCGAAAATCCCCTCCTCAAGCCCAGCCCGCTGCCCTACGAGCTGCCGCCCTTTGCTGACATCCGGGACGAACACTTCGTCCCGGCCTTCGAGCAGGGGATGGTCGAGGAGCTCCGCCAGGTCGACGCCATCGCCAAGAACCCCGCCCCGCCGACCTTCGACAACACCATCGTGGCCCTCGAGAAGTCGGGAGAGACCCTCAACCGGGCAGAGCGGGCCTTCGGCATACTGACCGGTGCGTTCACCAATCCGAACCTCGAGAAGATCGACACGGAGATGTCCCCGCGGTTCGCGGCCCATCGGGACGCGATCCAGCTCAACCCCGACCTCTTCGCCCGCATCGCCAAGCTGCACGAGTCGCGGAAGTCGCTGGGGCTGGATCCCGAATCGCTCCGGCTGCTGGAGCAGTACCATCGGGACTTCGTCCGGAGCGGCGCCCAGCTCTCCGAGGCCGACAAGACCCGGCTGAAGTCCATCAACGCCGAGCTCGCGAAGCTGTCGACGCAGTTCAAGCAGAACGTGCTGAAGGAGATCAACGCCTCGGCGGTGCTGGTCGACTCCAGGGAAGAGCTCGATGGGATGTCGGACGCCGACATCCAGGCCGCGGCCCAGGCTGCGAAGGCGTCGGGGAAGGAAGGGAAATACCTGGTCCGTCTGACGAACACCACCGGCCAGCCCCCGTTGGCGTCGCTCCGCAACCGGACGGTCCGCGAGCGCATCATGAAGGCGTCCCTCTCGAGAGGGGCCCGGGGAGGGGAGTTCGACAACAAGGCCCTGATCACCGCCATGGCCCGGCTGCGGGCGGAGCGCGCCCGGCTGCTGGGATATCCCCACCACGCCGCCTACCAGCTCGAGGAGCAGACCGCTGGGGACGTCGAGACCGTCAACCGCATGCTGGCCCGGCTGGCCCCGCCTGCCGTCGCCAACGCGCGACGGGAGGCCGCCGAGATGCAGGCGCTGGTTGATGCCGACAAGGGCGGGTTCCAGATCGGTGCGGCCGACTGGGCCTTGTATTCGGAGAAGCTCCGGGTCGCCAAGTACGCGTTCGACGAGGACCAGCTCAAGCCCTACTTCGAGATGAAGCGGGTCCTCGAGGATGGCGTGTTCTTTGCCGCCACCCAGCTGTTCGGCATCACCTTCAAGGCGCGTCCGGATCTCAAGGGCTACAGCCCCGACATGGTCGTCTACGAGGTGTTCAATGCGGACGGCACCCCGCTCGCGTTGTTCCTGGGTGACTTCTACGCGCGGTCCAACAAGCGCGGCGGTGCGTGGGCCAACGCCTACGTCCCGCAGAACGGCCTCCGTGGGAACCGTCCGGTCATCGCGAACCACCAGAACATCGCGAAGCCACCCGAAGGCCAGCCCACGCTGATGACCTACGACGAGGTCGAGACGATGTTCCACGAGTTTGGCCATGCCCTGCATGGGATGTTCTCCCAGACCAAGTACCCGAGGTTTGCTGGCACGAGCGTTCCGAGGGATTTCGTCGAGTTCCCGTCGCAGGTGAACGAGATGTGGGCAACCTGGCCGTCCATCCTGAAGAACTACGCCAAGCACCATAAGACCGGGGAGCCGATCCCGCAGGCGCTCCTCGCCAAGGTCGAGGCTGCCAGCCGTTTCAATCAGGGACACGCCACGACCGAGCTCGTTGCCGCCAACCTCATCGACCAGGCCTGGCATCAGCTGGGGCCCGACCAGGTTCCGTCCCCCGAGGAGGTCGAGGCCTTCGAGCAGAAGGCCCTGAGGAAGGCGGAGGTGGATTTCGCCCCGGTGCCGCCGCGATACCGCGGTCCCTACTTCTCCCACATCTTCGCCGGCGGCTATTCCGCCGGGTACTACTCCTATTTCTGGAGCGAGGTGCTGGATGCCGACGCGGTCGAGTGGTTCAAGTCCCACGGTGGACTGACCCGGGCCAACGGCGACCGTTTCCGGGATACGATCCTCTCACGGGGCGACAGTCGGGACGCCAAGGAGATGTTCCGGTCCTTTACCGGTCACGATCCCGACATCCGCCCGCTTCTGGTGCGTCGAGGCCTCGATGTTCCTACCGGCCCATGACCAGGGAGCTGGTCTGGTTGGAGGCCACATGGGATCGAGATGGGGCCCTGAGGGACCATGGCCCGAGGGACGCTGTCCCTAGCGTCCCCATCTTGACCGCAAGGGTTCAGTGGTTGTGTCGGGTGATCGGGTTTCGCGACGCCTGAGTGGAACCGACCTCGTCGTGGGGTGGACTGGAACGCAGCGGAGGGATCGAGATGGGGCCGTAAGGGACCACAGTTGCTACCGAGGCCCCCTCTCAACTTTCCCAGACCCCAGCCTGCGGGCCGTCTCCAGGGTGTCGATGTCCATCGCCGTCTTGTCGGTGCGGATCCGCACGATCCGGGGGAACCGCAGCGCGAGGCCGCTGTCGTGACGGGCGCTCGGCTGGATTGCATCAAACGCGATCTCTAGCACGACGTCCGGGATCACCTCCAGGGCCCGCCCCTCCTGTCGGAGGACCCGCCCAAGGAAGTGCGTCGTCAGACCGGCGATCTCCTCCTGGGTCAGCCCGCTGTAGGCCTTGCCGATCACCCGCAGACGGCCGTCGTGGTCGTCCCAGACCGCAAAGGTGTAGTCGCTCAGGACCCCATGTCGCCGGCCGTGTCCGTACTCGGCGCGGACGACCACGCAGTCGAGGGTCGCATAGGCCTTCTTCAGCTTGAGCCAGGACAACCCCCTTCGGCCTGGCGTGTATCCAGACTCCGGGTCCTTGATCAGGAGTCCCTCATGACCCCGGGCGCGCGCCGCGAGGAAGGACTGGTCGATCGCGTCGGCCGTCGAGACCCGGGTGATGCGTGCCAGGGTGAACCGCTCTGGAAGGCCGAGGGATTCGAGGGCGGCACGCCGCTCCCGCAGGGGCCTGTGGATCCAATCGACGCCGTCGTGGTGGAGTAGGTCGAACACGAGGAACCGGACCGGGACCTCGGTCTGGAGGAATAGATCCCCCTCCGAACGGCCGAGTCGTCGTTGGAAGACGGTGAAGGGGATCACCTGGTCGCCCTCCATGCCGAGGACCTCCCCGTCGAGGATCACCGACCCGGGAAGCGTCCGGGCGGCGGCGGTGAGTTCCGGGAACGTGGCGGTGATCTCCTTCAGATCCCTGGTGAACAACGCGACCCGGTCGCCCTGCTTGTGGAGTTGGCAGCGGATGCCGTCGTACTTGTCCTCGATCCAGACATCGCGCGGGCCGTGCGGTGCTGTCCACGCGGAGGCCCGCTCCAGCACCGATGCCGCGTCTGGCTCCGGGGAAGCCAGCATCACGGCGATCGGCCGCAGCGGGGTCAGGGTGGCCTCGTGGAGACGTCCTTCCCGGGCCAGTGTCGCCCCTTCCGCGAGATCACCCAGCATCTGGACCGCCTGGCGGAGGGATTCGACGGGGACTTCGAAGGCCTCGGCAACCGCCTCCTCAACCAGTCCGTCCTTGAGTCCGATCCGGAGATTGCCGGTCAGGATCTTCACGAGGAATCGGGCTTCGACCGGGTCACAACGTCGGAGAGCCCCCGACAGGAGTTCTTGTCGTTGAGCCGGCCCGGAAGCCCGGCTGAGGTCATCGAATAGGATCCGCACCTCCCGGAAGCCGAGCGGTTGGCCCCGTTCTCTCCCCGGATGTTCTGCGATCAGGGCGCCGATCGTGTCGCCGGTGTCGCCGAAGCGGGCGTAGGTCTGTCGGAACCGAGCCACGGGGATCTGGAGCACGGCCACGACGGCGGCGCGGAGCAGGGCACCACCGACCTCCGGGGATCGGTTGGAGGCTGTGGGGAAGGCCCTGCCGGTGAACCACGTCACCACGGCAGGCAGGTCCTCCGGGGAAAGCTCCCGGAGGAACCCCGCGAGGTGACGGACCTTCTCGAGCTTGGAGGCCTGTTCGCCCACGAGGCGACAGGTCATGGCGAACCGACTGAACCCGTCCCCGGAGATCGCGATCTCCGGCGGCGGTCCCTGCTCCGCCGGTGGCCTGGATATCGCGAGGGGGGCATCTTTGGGCACGTGGATCGATACGGAGGGAAGATCCAGTTGCTCGATATGCCCGAGAGCCCGGGCGTCGAAGCCGAGGCTGCGGAGGTGCGAGGCGAACTCGGTGGCGAACCCGTGCAGGGTATAGACACGGCGGGGTGAGACGCGGCGGACCATCTCGACCAGATCCGCGAAATCCGCGTGGTCACTGAGCGGGAATGCCGCCTCCGCCTGGTGACGCGGGGCACATCCAGGGTCGAGGGCCCATCCGGTCAGGACCGCCACGCGGCAGGCGCCGAGACGTCGACGCAGGGAGGCCGTGTTCCCCGAGGGCGGAGCGAGCACGACGTGCCCGGAGGCCTTGGCGGGATTCCATGACACATGCGCCGGGAACCGGTGCCCCAGGGATTCGTAGACCCGGGTCAGCCGCGCCACGGGATCGGTCAGCATCACCGGGATGCCCACCGTCTCGAGGCAGGACAGGATCTCCTGGGACTTGCCGAGGGAATACCCGAGGAGCACCGGGACCTCGTCGTTCGCGAGGGCCTCGTGACAGAACCTCAGGATGTCCTGGACCACCTGTTCGGTGGGTGGGAACACGTATCCGGGGCGACCAAACGTGGTCTCCATCACGAGGACATCGGCTGGCCGTGGACTGCAGGGCTCGGCACTCCGCCCCGTCCGAAGCTTGAAGTCGCCGGTGTACAACAGGGTCCCATGGCCGTCGTCGAGCAGGGACATCGCCGAGCCCAGGATATGGCCTGCCGACAGGAGGGTGATGGATGGGAGGTCGATCCCGAGCTCGGATCCGGGATGGCATCGGCCGGTTTCGAGGACGTGCTCGATCCGTTCGCCGGCGACACGGGCGCGCATGAGGCGTCGGGTGGGTTCGGTCAGGATCACCCGGGCGTGCGATTCCGTGTGGTCGCTGTGGGCGTGGGAGACGAACACCGTCTCTCCGGGGCCGATGGCGTCATGGGCATCGAGCCATAGCCGCGCCGCCGGGAAGTGCAGCGCTCCTCGGTGGAATCGGAAGTCGGTCCGGAACATCCGGCGGCATCGTACCGTCGTTTTGCCGGGGACGAAACCGGAGCCGGGTGCCGCCCTGCCCTAGGCTCTCTGAACCACGAGCCAGATGGCCCCGCCGACGGCGAGGAGTCCACCGAGGAGGGAACGGACGGTGGGACGTTCGCCGTCGATCCAGTAGGCCAGAGGGATGACCACGAGGGGGGTGAGGGCCGTGATCGCGACCACGATCCCGGTCGGTTGGACCTGGAGGGCCCACTGGTAGGCGGCGACGCCGAGGGACGGTCCACTCAGGGCGTTCAGCAGGATCCAGGGTGTCGCCGCCTTCCAGCGGATCTCGCCGGGCGGTGGGGCGCCGATGCGGGACCGCTGGGACCAGATCCACCAGAGCAGCGTGAACAGAAGCCCGGAGAGGATGCGCTGGTAGGCGACGGAGATGCCGTCGAGGTGCACGCCCGACAGGCGGGCCAGGAGTTGTCCATGACGACTCAGGACCGCGCCGCCTGCCTGGCCCGCGGCGGCGACGAAGCCCAGCCCGAGCCCGATCCAGCCGGCTTGGACGCGGGATCCGGTGCCGCTTCCGGGCAGTAGGGCGACCGCCACGCCGGAGAGGATGACCATCCCGGCGGTCATCTGTTCCCCGGTCAGGGGAGTCCCGAGCCAGGACCATTCGAAGAGGGCGGCCAAGGGGGCCGCGAGGCACTGGACCATGAGACTGGTCAACTGCGCCCCGAGCCGTGGCAGCGCCAGGAAGATGGCGGTGTCGCAGATGCCGAACCCGATCAGTCCACTGGCGATGAACCAGAGGAGGGACGGGCCCCCGAGTCCGAATCCAATGGTGTGGGAGAGCAGCGCCAGGAACACGGCGGCGATGGCCATGCGGATCAGGTTGGCGTGGGACGAGCCCACGAGCTCGACCGACCGCTTCGCCGCGACGGAGGAGAGTGCGAACAGGAGGGTCGCCAGTAGGGCGGGGATCATCAGTCAGGGATACCCGGCGTCCGGGCCATGGATCAGCCGAGGGCGAGGGATTCCGCACCAGCAACCGTCTTGCGATGCATGCGCTGGACCGCGGCGGTCAGGTTGCGATGGCGGAACAACGAGGTCCCCGCGACGAAGGTGTCGGCGCCGAACCGGGCACATTCGGTGGCGGTCTCGTCGGTGATCCCCCCGTCGACCTCGATCCGGAACGCCTGCCCGAGCTCCCGTCGCCAGGCGGCCACCTGCTGGATCTTCGGCACGCACTCGTGGATGAAGGGTTGGCCGCCAAACCCCGGGTTCACCGTCATGACCAGCAACAGGTCGATCTGGTTCAGGAACGGTCGCACCGTGGCGATATGGGTAGGGGGATTGATGGCGAGGCCGACCTTCCTGCCGAGTGACCGGATCTTCCAGAGCAGGGGCCCGACCGCCTCGCCCAGTTCGACATGCACGGTGAGCCCGTCGGCTCCGGCCTTCACGAAGGGTTCGAGGAGGATCTCAGGCCGGGAACACATCAGGTGGACGTCGAGGAACCGGCGGAAGTGGGGTCGGACGGCGGCCACGACGGCAGGGCCGAACGAGATGTTGGGCACGAAATGCCCGTCCATGATGTCGAGGTGCAGGTACTCGGCCCCAGACCGCTGGGCGCGTGCCGCGTCGTGGGCCAGGCGTCCGAAGTCGGCGGCGAGGAGCGAGGGCGCGATGATCATGAACAGGGCGGAGGGTGCAAAAGCAACACGGCCGGGTCAATCGACCCGGCCGTGTGGGAGTGAGTCCACTGGAGTGATCAGGCTGCCGCGGGGGCTGCCGACCCGAAGCCGGGGAGTTTGGGCGGGACGGGCTTGACCACCTCCGGGAGGGGGGTGGCGGCTGCGGCGCCGCTGGGGGGTTCCACGTTGGTGCCGTTGCTGGGCGGTGGGGTGAAGGTCCCGGTCTTCACGATCTCCTCGACCTGGGTGCCGTCGAGGGTCTCGTGCTCGAGCAGCGCCTTCGCGATCAGCTCGAGCTTGTCGCGATGGTCATCGATCAGCTTCTTGGCGGTCTGGTAGCCGTCCTCGACGAGCCGCTTGACCTCGGTATCGATCGCCTCGGCGGTCTGCTCGCTGTAGTCCTTCGACCGCATCATGTCGCGGCCGAGGAAGACGTATTCCTGGGCCTCGCCGTAGAGGACATTGCCCAGCTTGTCGCTCATGCCCCAGTGCATGACCATCGACTTGGCGATCGAGGTGGCCTGCTGGATGTCGCCGGCGGCGCCGCTCGAGATGTCGTCGATGACCATCGCCTCGGCGATGCGGCCGGCCATGGTCATGGTGATCAGGTCGAGCGCCTGCTTCCGGCGCATGTTGAGGACGTCCTCCTTGGGCAGCGACATGGTAACGCCGAGGGCGCGGCCACGGGGGATGATGGTGACCTTGTGGAGCGGGTGGGTGTGCTTGAGGAGGACGTTGACGAGGGCGTGGCCGGCCTCGTGCCAGGCGGTGGCCCGCTTCTCCTCCTCGGACATCGCCAGGCTGCGGCGCTCGCGGCCCCAGCGGACCTTGTCCCGGGCCTCCTCGAGCTCCTTCATGCCGATCGATTTCTTGTTCCCGCTGGCGGCGATCAGGGCGGCCTCGTTGAGCAGGTTGGCCAGCTCGGCGCCCGAGAACCCCGGGGTGCCCCGGGCGATGACCGAGAGGTCGACGCTGCCGTCGAGCTTCACGTTCTTCGCGTGCACCTTGAGGATGGCCTCGCGGCCCCGGACGTCGGGCAGGTTCACCGTCACCTGGCGGTCGAAGCGGCCCGGCCGGAGCAGGGCGGGGTCGAGGACGTCGGGGCGGTTCGTGGCCGCGATGATGATGATGCCCTCCTGGGTGTCGAAGCCGTCCATCTCGACCAGCAGGGCGTTGAGGGTCTGCTCCCGCTCGTCATTGCCGCCGCCCAGTCCGTGGCCACGGGCGCGTCCGACGGCGTCGATCTCGTCGATGAAGATCAGGCAGGGGGTGTTCTTGCGGGCCTGCTCGAACATGTCGCGGACGCGGCTGGCGCCGACGCCCACGAACATCTCGACGAAGTCGGAGCCGCTGATGCTGAAGAAGGCGGCGTCGGCCTCGCCGGCGATGGCCTTGGCGAGGAGGGTCTTGCCGGTTCCGGGAGGTCCGACCATCAGGATGCCCTTCGGGATGCGGCCACCGAGCTTCTGGAACTTCTTGGGATCCTTGAGGAACTCGACCAGTTCCGCGACCTCCTCCTTGGCCTCCTCCACGCCGGCGACGTCCTTGAAGGTGGTCTTGTTCTTCTCCTTGCTGAGCAGGCGGGCCTTGGACTTCCCGAAGCTCAGGGCGCCACGGCCGGCCGCCTTGATCTGTCGGATGAAGAAGAAATAGATCAGGCCACCGAGGATCGCGACGGGGAGCAGTCCGATGACGATCTGGAGGAGGACATTGTTGTTCTCGACGGCCCGGAAGCGACCGCTTCGGATCAGGAGATCATCCTCCATGGAGGGGGTGAGGCGGGCGTCGACGGTGAAGGGGACCAGGTTGGTTTTGCCCTCCTCGAGCTGGATGTACCGGCCCCGGACGGTGCGGAGGTCTCGGGACTGGGCGCTGTAGTTGATCTCACCGCTCTCCACGAGGTTGGAGGAGACGAGGTCGAAGAGCCGCTTCTGGGAGATCTGCTGGAACCGCTGCTGGCTGGTGCGTTGGAAGAAGAGGAGGAGGGGGATCAGGGCCAGCACCGCGACCCAGACGAGCCAGGTACGGGGCTGAATCGGTGATCCTCCGGCTCCGCCGGAGCCCTTGCCGCTGTCGTTGTCGATGCCCATGAGAAGTGCGCCTCTCAGGCTACCACCCGGCAGACCCCGTGCAAGGGACGACTACGTCCGGGACGTTTCCTAGGCCGCTACGGCTGTTTTCGGATCGTGAAGTAGTCGAGCACCTTGGACCGGTCGGTCAGGAACGTCGCCTTCAGCTCCGGGCCCTCCACGTCGAGGACGAGCGAACCGAGCTTCTTCAG
>JBDLQQ010000262.1:0-6992 GCA_039800465.1 Verrucomicrobiota bacterium | reverse complement strand
AGCGTCCAGTTCCGACGGGATGCCCTGGGAGCCGGTGGAGATCTTCCCATCTCGCCCGAGACCGACAGCCTCAACGGGGCAACGGTCAGCCTCCACGGGACCATTCGGAGTGCCGACGGCGACTGGATCTGCATCGAAAGGAAAGGGACTGAGATCTGGATTCCGAAGGCGAACATCCTCCTCATTCGTTACCCATAGGGTATCTGGCTCGGATGAGTGAGTTGCGCCCCGGCTTGCCGGGACACTTCGGGCCCGCCTAAGTTTCGCATGTGGTCCGCGCCCGTAGCTCAGCTGGATAGAGCATCCGCCTTCTAAGCGGAGGGTCCCGCGTTCGAATCGCGGCGGGCGCACCACCTTGTCCCGGAAGTCCCTGCAAGGCCGAGCCCGGCGATTCCTATGACCGAGCGCCTGCCATCAACCTGTTTTCCACAAGGGTACCGAACCCGACGGCTCCAGCATTGGGCACGCCTCGCTGATTTGCATCCAACTACTGGCCCCCTTTCCTGCCCGGACTGGCAGCACGGTCTGGGGAATAGGCCAAATCCGCCTCCCTGCCACGAGGCGTACCGCCTGTCATCTCCAGGTGACCTCGCTGAGATCAAGATGCCAATCACTGCCATCGGTGACGCGGAGCGCGCCGGATTCCTGACGATAGACGACCTTGTCGAGGTTCACCGAGGGTGGGAGGACGTTGATCAGGACTTCGCCACTGACGGCCGACACGATCCGGGTCCGCACCTCGGGACGGCGTCGGAACTCGAACGTGGTCGCATCGACGGCGAACACATGGCCCACCACCCGCAGGAGTCCCTCGGAGTAGGCTTCGACGGTACCCACGAAATGACGATGGGGTTCGAGCTCGAAATGCCGGCGCTGGATCAGGTGGACCTTCTCACCGGGGGACACGATCGCGGATTGCACGGGGGGCAACGTACGAGAACGGTGGTTTCGACGGGAATCAGAATCCGAGCCGTGGGCCCCGACTGTGTCATCCAACCCCTTGCGTCCCCCACCAGGGGAGCCGGAGTACCCCAGAGCAGGAGACCCACCGCATGAACTGGGTCCTCGGGATCTACCTTGTGATGAGCGGTGTCACCCTGGTGGCCTATGGCTGGGACAAGGCACAAGCCCGATGCCAAGGAGGGCGGATCCCGGAACTCACCCTCCACCTTCTCGGTCTCGCCGGCGGCTGGCCAGGGGCGCTGTTGGGACAACGATGCTTCCGTCACAAGACCCGGAAGTGGGGGTTCCAGTTCCTGACCTGGTCCATCGTGCTGGCCCACCTGGGCGTCTGGGCCGCCTGGTGGGATACCGCAAGGCGCTGAAGCCTTCCAGACGCTGAACCCGGTTGCGCCTTGGGTGGGAAAAGGAGTCCAATCAAACACTCCCAAGTTCAACCTCCCCAACCGTGGCATCCTCTCAACCCCACCCCAGTCCGTCGCCCAACCCAGCCAGCGCCATGGACACCCCGCTTCCCGATCTAACGCGGATCGCGCCGGAGGATCGGGATCGGGTCTGGTTCCGGACCTACTTCCGCGGCGAGGGCACCCCACAGCTCACCCTGCGTGCGGTGCTCATGGGCGGCATCCTGGGGGCGTTGATGAGCGTCTCCAACCTCTACACGACCCTGAAGCTGGGCTGGGCCTTCGGGGTTGCAATCACCGCCTGCGTCCTGAGCTACGCGATCTGGAATGCATTCGTGGCGGTCGGATTTGCCCGGACCAAGATGACCCTGCTGGAGAACAACTGCATGCAGTCGACAGCGTCGGCCGCGGGCTACTCCACTGGCGGGACCATGGCCACGGCGGTGGGCGCGCTCCTGCTCATCTCGGGAGATGCCGGACGACTCGGCTGGCTGCCGGTGGGACTCTGGGTCCTGTTCACCGCGCTGCTGGGGGTCTTCCTCGCGATCCCGATGAAGCGACAGATGATCAACCACGACCAACTGGCCTTCCCCTCGGGCATCGCCGCAGCAGAGACGCTCCGGAGCCTCTACGCCGAGGGTCGGGAGTCCGTCCTCAAGGCGAGAGCCCTGATTCTCTCGCTGGTTGTCGGTGCTCTATCGGCCCTGGTCCGCTCCTTCGGCTACATCCCGGAGCAGTTGTTCTTCAACCAGACCGTGGCCCTGGTCCGGGGACAGACCCTGACCGGCAAGACGCTCGGGATGTGGTTCGAGCCGAGCCTGCTCCTGATCGCGGCCGGCATGATCGTGGGGATCCGAGTGTCGACCTGGATGCTGGTCGGGGCGTCGATCAACTATCTCATCCTGGCGCCCCAGATGGCATCGCTGGCCGACTGGACGGAACCCGGGAAGAGTTTCTTCGGGCACCTGGAGGCCTCCCTCGGCGATGGGGGTGTCGTGAAGGGCATCAAACTGACGCGATGGAGCCTTTGGTTGGGAACAGCGATCCTGGTGGCGTCCGGGCTGACCTCCTTCGCGGTCGGCTACCGCACGATCCTTCGGGCGATCACCGGCATGCGCGCGGGTGCCTCCGCGACGGCCTCGGAGGAGGATCGGGCCATGCAGTCGATCGAGGTGCCAACGCGATGGCTGTTGCTCGGAGGGGTCCCCATCACCCTCGGATTGGTCCTCCTGTGCTGGCTGGCCTTCGGGATCGCCCCGTGGCTGGGGCTCCTGAGTGTGGTCCTGTCGTTCATCCTCGCTCTCGTGGCTTGCCGGGCAACGGGCGAGACCGACACGACTCCGATCGGAGCCATGGGCAAGATCACCCAGTTCGTCTATGCCGTGCTGGCTCCGGCCAACACCTCGGTGAACCTGATCACGGCCGGTATCACGGCAGGAGCGGCCAGCTCGAGCGCGGATCTGCTGACAGACCTCAAGAGCGGCTACCTGCTGGGTGCGCACCCCCGCAAACAGTTCCTCGCCCAGTTCTACGGGGTCTTCTTCGGCGCCCTTGCCGTGGTCCCGGCCTGGTACATCCTCGTCCCCAATCAGGCCGCCCTGGAGGCGTTCAACTCCCCGGCAACGTCGATGTGGTATGCCGTGGCCCAGGCCCTCTCTCGGGGCATCCAGACCATCCCCTCGAGCGCCCGCCTCGCCATCGTCACCGGAGGTCTCATCGGGATCGCCCTGTCCCTGCTCGAGGCCCTGACGCCTGAGCGGATCCGGAAATGGGTCCCTTCGGCGATGGGACTGGGACTCTCCTTCGTCGTGCCGTTCGCCAACTCCCTGAGTTTCTTCATCGGAGCGCTGATCGCGATGGTCTGGACCCGACTCCACCGGACCTCCGCTGAGCGGTACATCATCCCGGTAGCCTCGGGCGCCGTAGCCGGAGAATCCCTCGCCGCGGCCGCCTATGCCATCCTCGCCGCACTCGGATTCGTGGGTGGGCACTGAAAACCCACGAAAAACTGCTCCGTTTCAGTCCGTATCACCCGTCCAGACGTCCGGGCCTCGGCGATCCATGAGCACCTTGGGCCAGAATTCGTGTCCGATGGCGACGACCTCGTTTTCGTTCCCCTTTGGCATCTCAACTGCCGGTGGGAGACCATCTGAAGTGGTTCCATAACCTGCTCCAGTTCCACAAGAAGTTCATCCGGAACCTCGAGGCGGACGGCGTCCAGACCACCGTCCACATGTCAGTGCGCGGCAGAACCCTATCTCTGGAGCCCGAGGCGTTGCTCCTGGCCCATCAGCTTCATCTTATTGAGACTCGCATAATAGAGTGACATAGCTCAATCCCCCGTCTATGGTTTGGTCATGCCAACAAAGCGTGATCACACTCAGATGGAGAAACGGCGAGTTCGGGCCGCTGCTCTCTTCCAGAAGAATATTTCCGCTCCTGAAGTCGCCCGAAGGCTCGGAGTGACCCGGCAGGTCGCATACCGGTGGAAGGAGGCATGGGTCAAAGGCGGTAAAGCAGGCCTTGCCAGCAAGGGAAAGGCCGGTCGCAAGTCCAGGTTGACCGCCAATCAGACCCAACAGGTGATCGAGGCCCTGGTGGCCGGTCCTATCAGCCGTGGTTACAAGACCAATTTGTGGACGCTCCCTCGAGTTGCGGCCCTGATCAATGAACTGACCGGTGTGAAGTACCATCCGGGTCATGTCTGGCGGTTGCTGGGCGACAACGGATTCAGCTGTCAGCGCCCGGAACGCCGGGCCATCGAACGCGATGAAGCCAAGATCCGCCGGTGGAAGCGGGTTGAATGGCCAGCGATAAAAAAAAAGCCCGCGCAGAAGGCCGAACCATCGTCTTCATAGACGAAAGCGGTCTGAGCACCCGCCCCACCCGGGTGCGGACCTGGGCTCCCGTCGGTCAGACGCCGATGATCCAAGAGACCTTTGGTTGGAAGAGCCTTTCAATCATCGGCGGACTATCCCTGTATCGCTTCTACTTCCAGATCCACCCCGGCAGCATCAAAGGACCGCAGGTCATCGAGTTCCTCCGCCATCTCCAACGGCATGTCGCCGGGAACCTGACCGTCATCTGGGATGGCGCCCCGATTCATCGAAGCCGACTGGTGCAGGATTATGTGAAGGGAACCGGTGGGCGAATCGTGGTGGAGCGGCTTCCCCCCTACGCGCCGGAGCTCAATCCAGTGGAATACATGTGGAGCAACCTCAAACAGCACCAGATCGCCAACCTCATCGCCACCCAGTTCTGGGACCTGAGCTTTGAAGCAACAGCAGCCCTCCGCAGGATGCGTCGCCGTCGGACAATAATCGTCTCCTGCTACAAGCAGGCTACTTTATGGCCTGAATGACACCCTAATATGCGAGTCTCAATAAGAGCGAGATCGAGTTCCAATCCTGAGACACCCCCACCGATCTTCCTGCCAGCCCTTGAAGGGGCATCGGGCCCAATCAAGGAAGCGTGATCGACTGCTGGGTCACTGTGTTCCGGGAGGCGTCGTAGGTGTACCCTCGCTTGTCGAGGCCCCCCACGCGGAAGGTCACCGTACCGGAAGCCTTCGTTGCGGGAGATGTCAGCACGACAGTCCCTGTGGAATCGGTCCGACCAGACACCCCCTTGGAGACGAGTCCGGAATAGCTTCCTGACACGGTGACCCCCGATTGGGCGACCCCATTTCCATCCGTCACACGGACGGTTGCGAGGACCGACCTACCCTTGGAACTGGTGGTTGTCGAAAGGTTGATCGAGCTCACCCGAATGACCCTGGCGAGATTGGCGGAGACCTGGACGACCACGCTGGATGTCCCCTTGCCTCCCCGGTTGTCGGTCACGGTGAGGGTCACGGTGTAGGTGCCCGCGGTATTGAAGGTCTTGCTGACCACAGCCCCGGAGGACGTGGTCCCGTCCCCATAGTTCCACGCATAGGTTGCAATCGAACCATCGGGGTCGGTCGACCCGGAGCCGTTGAAGGTCACAGCCAATGGCGCGGCGCCGGAGGTGGAACTGGCGGCGATCACCGCGGTGGGAAGCATGTTGGGAGCGGTCGCCTGGATCTGGACCGACTGGCTGGCTGAGAGCCCCTGGCTATCTGTCACCGTCAGGACCGCCGTGTAGGAGCCTGTCGTGGAATAGGTGTGACTGACCACGGATCCGTCGCCCGACGTGCCATCCCCGAAATTCCAGCCATAGGAGACGATGGTGCCGTCCTGATCGAACGAACCACTGCCATTGAGCGTCACGGCCAGCGGGGCAACGCCGGTCTGAGGGGTGGCGGTCGCGACGGCCACCGGGGCAATGGGGCCGGTGGAGACCACGGTGCCGCGGACGAAGTAGAAGCCGACCGAGCCGTAGTTGGAGTAGCCGTAGTCGGTGCCGTTGGCGGGCTTGCCCGTGCCGCGGACCGTCAGGAAGTAGGTGCCGGCGGAAACCGTGGGAGCCAAGGTGACTCCGAGGGTGGCGACCGGGTTTCCGGAGGACACGAGGGTGCCGGCCGAGTCCCGGAGCTCGACCAGGAGGTCGACATTGGGGCCATATTTGACGGGGGAGACCGAGACGCTGATCGCCCCGGCCCCGGTGGTGAAGGCGAAGACATCGCTGTCGGTGTTGGTCTCGAGGTTCCCAGCCACGCTGAGTTGGGTCCCTGCGGGCAGGTAGGTGGCCGCGGCACTCGAGTTGCCATGATCGTCGGCCCGGAAGGACAAGCCGTTGCTCCGGATCACGGTGAATTCATCCTCGAGGTTGTTGGCTCCAGGATACTCTCCTCGGCTCCATTGGCTGAGATTCTGGGAGTAGCCCACGCCCATGATCGGGGCCCAGCCGGTCTCGCCCGATCCGTGCCCCTGATAGTAACCCACCGTCGAGGTTCCATCATGACCCAGACCCAGATTGTGCCCCGCCTCATGGCTGGCGGCCTCCGCCACGTACTTGGGCCATCCGCTGCCGAGATTCTCCGGGAACACCAGAGCCGGCTGGTAATAGGAGTGATTGGAACCCGTGCTGTCGTACACGCCGACATAGGCGATACCGCCGTAGCTCCCGAAATAGCTGCTGATCGGGCTGATGAGTACCCGGGTACCGAACTCCAGGTCGGTCGAGGTCGATCGGGTGATCTGGGCCTCGCTGGCCAGTTCAGTGGTCACATCCACGTCGAACGGCGCGTAATCCTCGGCGACGCGGGACCAGATCTCCTGGATGCGGATCCGCTCGGCATCGCTGAACACCCCGGGGTTGCCATCCGTGTCGAAGGGAGGCGCCACGATGTCGAGTCCCCCGTTGTTGTTCTGGTTCCACGCGGTCCCCGAGATCACGTGCCCATCGAAGTCGAGGAACAGGATCCGGCTCGAACCCGGCTTGCTGTGGAGCTTGAAGGTATCGGCCAGCGGGGCGGGTGCAGTCTCCCCGGAGCCCTGCATGAGCGGCAGTCCACCCTGGGGCAAGGGATCCGTGTAGAGGAGGCGTCCCTTGGGATCGACCGCCAGCGCACGATCAATCCGGAGCTGGAGATTCAACTGATCCGGAGTGCGCCGATGTGCCCGAGCTACAGCGGGAAGGCTCCCTCCCAGCGCCTTGATGGCGTCCTCGCCCCGGACGACCCGGGGAAGATTGGGCGACGGGAAG
>JBDLQQ010000261.1:0-3911 GCA_039800465.1 Verrucomicrobiota bacterium | reverse complement strand
CGTGACGACTTCATGCAGCCCGGGGTCCAGACCGCTCCGGCCTACAACCGCCTGTATTGGAACTTCACGCGGGGCATCAACTCCGGCGAGGTCATCTACACCGAGAACTACAACATCAAGGACTTCAACAGCGACGGTGTCATCGACGCCGTCGATGCTGCCGACGCATTCCCGCAGGGCCATGGCGACGCCTACGGTCACTATCTCACCGGCCTCAAGGGCTACTACGGCCTCCTGATCAACTCGAGCTTCAGCTGGGTGCCCCGGTCCGAGGCCGTCACGATCCTCGGGAAGGCGATCCAGGTGGACTACGTCGACGAGCGCAAGTTCGCCGCTGCCGCCGGAGCTGTGAGCCAGACGGGGCTCGACGTTTTGAAACTGGTCTTCCGGCAGTCCTATCGTTCCGGCGATGTCGCTGGATGGGACCGCTTCGGCGAGACCCGGCAGAACACGAATCGGGCGGTGACGACAGTCCGCCACTGGGGCGTGGATCATTGGGCGAGCCGGGTGGGGCAGGGCGCCTACATCAACTGGGTGGTTGGCAATTCCATGCTGCCTTACGTCGATCCCGATTCCACCCACGAGGGGATCCAGAAGATCGACCGCACCACGGTGCCCGAGCTGACCCAGCTGCCGCTGAACTACCGCGAAATCCAGCAGGTGCTGGACAACGCCGAGGCGGGACTGACGCCGCTCGGCCTGCCGCGCGACAGTCTGGCCCTCGACATCAATCCGAACCTCGTCACCGGGGCCAACCCCAAGGGGCACTTCGAACAGCTGTACGAGCGGACCGTGAACACCCTTGAGAATGCCGCTCTCGCCTTCGAAGAGGCCGGCAACATGTCCACGGCCATCCGTTTGGAGGGCAACACCCTCGAGGACGAGAAGGCGAGCATCCAGGACAACGAGCGTCAGCTCACCACTCGGCTGATCGAGATCTACGGCACGCCGTACACCGACGACATCGGTCCGGGGAAAACCTATGCCCAGGACTACGCCGGTCCGGACCTGCTCCACTATATGTACGTGGACATGCCGGAGTACAGATTCCCCGACGACACCGGGGAAGGTGGGCGGACCTTCGAGATCTCGCTGCCGGGGCTCCCGAGCCTCTGGGGCGAGCACACGACCAAGGATTTCTATGCCGCGTGGGAGATGGACAAGGCCTCGCTCGAATCCTTTGCCAAGGCCATCCAGTTCCCGGAGTTGACCACGCTGACGATCGAGGTCGATGCCAACGGATTCACGCCGCGCCCTGCCGGTTGGACGGGACGGCGTGCCTCGCCGGGACGGATCCAGCAGGCGATCTCGGACCTGGTCGCCGCGCAGCGTCGCCTCGCCCTTGCCTGGGATGACGTGGGAGGAGCCCGGGATGATTTCCAGAAGTCGGTCGACCTGTTCCGTGCCAACTGGCAGACCTCCCAGGAGATCAACGCCAAGCAGAACGAACTGTTGATTGCCAACCAGGCGTTGGAGTCGGTGCTGCTCGCGAACGACCTCTTTGACGAGATCACCGCGGCCACCGAGGAGGCAGCCGCCGAGGTCACGGAGCAGGTCCAGGAGGCCCTGCCTCAGTCCATGGTCGCGGGTCTTGCCGCGGGTGGTGATCTCACCTCCGCCGGTCGCTCCGCCATCCGAGCCGTCGGTGCCGCCGTCCAGCAGGTGCTCGACAAGCTGATGATCGCGCGGAATGCGGTCGTCCGGTCGCTCGAGTTCGCCACCATGACGGCCGAGACCTGGACGGAGTTCAATTACATCCTGCCGCGCGAACGGCGCATGGAATTGCGCCAGTCGCTCAACGACCTCGCCATCCAGCTCCAAGACGTCCATGGGCTCCTTTGGACCGTCAACCAGCGGCGCCGCGAGCTCGATGACGCGGAAATGAAGCTTCGGGCTCTCGTCGCCGAGGGCCAGCGCATCCAGGCCGACCGCCAGGCCTTCCGCACCCGGGCTGCTGCCCTCATCCAGGGCTACCGGACCCGCGACGTCGTCTACCGCCTGTTCCGCAACGAGAAGCTCGAGCGCTATCGGACCCTGATGGATCTCGCCTCGAGCTACTCGCTCCTGACCGCGAATGCCTACGACTACGAGACCGGTCTGCTGGGGAGCAACAGCGGGAAGGCCTTCGTCGACAGGATCATCCAGGCCCGCGCCCTGGGCGTGGTCCGCAACGGCCGGCCCCAGTTCACGGGCGGTGGCGTCGGCGACCCGGGCCTCTCCGGAGCCCTCGCGGAGATGGATGCCGACTGGCAGGTCCTCAAGGGACGGCTCGGATTCAACAACCCCGATGGATATGGCACCACCGTCTCCCTCCGGACTGAGAACTTCCGGATCCTCCCCGGGTCGGATGGCGACACCAACTGGAAGGACGTCCTCAACCGGGCCCGGAAGGACGACGTGCTCCAGGACGTGGACGTCAAGCGTCTCTGCCTGCAGTTGGACAAGGGAGATGGCTTGGCGGTGCCGGGCCTGATCCTGGAGTTCACCACGACGATTGCCGACGGGATGAACTTCTTCGGCCAGCCCCTGGCGGCTGGTGATCACACCTTCCACAGCAGCGCCTTCGCCACGAAGATCTTCGGCGTGGGTGTCGCCCTCGAGGGCTACAAGGGCATGGATGCCCCGTCGCCGAATTCGGGCGCGGTCGAAGGATCCGGAGGCTCTTCGCCGGCGGATCCCAACCTCGCGTTCACCGATCCGAACGCCATGGCGGCCACACCGTACGTCTACCTGATCCCTGTAGGACTCGATTCCATGCGCAGTCCGCCGCTGGGGGACCAGACCGCAGTGCGGACGTGGTCGGTGCAGGACGTCACCGTGCCGATGCCGTTCAACATCGGCGCCTCGGACTTCTCGACGAAGAAGCTCTGGCAGAGCGCCGACTCCCTGTCGGAGCCCCTCTTCTCCGTGCGCAAGCACCAGGCGTTCCGCCCCGTGCCCACCGCCTCGGTATTCACACCGAACATCTACACGGGCAGCGGGGCGCTCTCGCGGTCCCAGTTCACCAACTCGCGCCTGATCGGGCGTTCCGTCTGGAACAGCCGATGGAAGCTCGTGATCCCGGGGCAGACGCTCCTCAACAACCCGGCCGATGGTCTCGATCGCTTCATCCAGAGCGTGAAGGACGTGAAGCTGCACTTCGTGTCGTACTCCTACTCGGGCAACTGACCTGATTCCTCCCATGCGCCTGATTCAACCGCTCCTGTTGGCCCTGGTGGCCGGACTGGCTACCCACCAGGCCGTGTCCTTCCCGCCCCTGCCACCCCATACCGTGTACGGCGTGGTCCGCGACGAGTTCGGCAACCCGCTGATCTCGACGACCACGGAGGTGATCCTCGAGACGCCTGCCGGGTCCACACTGACCACCACGATCGTTCCCGGGCTGGATGTGGCCACGAACTACCGGATCGAGGTTCCGGTCGACGCGGGTCTCACGCCTGACCTCTACCGTCCAACGGCCATGAATCCGTCGGCTCCCTTCCGGATGAAGGTGAAGATCGGTGGGCGGACCTATCTCCCGATCGAGATGAAGGCCAACATGGCGAAGCTGGGCCAGGCTTCGGAAGCCTCCCGGGTCGATCTCACCCTTGGGGAGGACACCGATGGGGACGGTCTGCCCGACGCCTGGGAACGCGACACGATCCTCGCGGGGAATCTGGGTCTCACCCTCGAAGGCCTGAAGCCCGGGGATCGCCTCAACGGCAATCCCCTGTCGGTCCTCGATGCCTACATCGCTGGGACCTACGCGTGGGATCCCACGGACGGATTCCTGCTGGAGATCCGCGAGACCGTTGAGTCGACCGCCGTCATGGAGTTCGTGGCGCTCCGCGGCCGCAGCTACACGGTCTCGGCGTCAAATGACCTCAAGGACTGGACCTCGGTCGACTTCAAGGTCCAGGGCGACCCCAGTG
>JBDLQQ010000260.1:0-8264 GCA_039800465.1 Verrucomicrobiota bacterium | reverse complement strand
CACCGAGCGGGTCGCACGCTGAGGATGGTCACGACGGAGGCGGCTGGAGGCACGCTGGCGATCCGACTGGCGGATTGGGATGCGTTCACCCGGGTCCATGTTGTCGCCACGCGCTTCGACCCGGTCGGCGGGTTGTGGTCGGATCTCTCCGGATTCTCCCGGCCCGGGGTTGGAATGACGACCCCGGACTGGTTGCCGAACCTGTATACCAGCGGCAGGCGCATTGGGGACGAGTACCGGTACATCCTGGAACGTCGCTATGCCGCGAAGTTTCCGGGGAATCTTCTCTCGAGGCCCGGGCTGATCCTGAATCCATGGGAGCTCCGGACCACCGAATCCGGTACGTCGGCCCTGACCGCAACCGAGGCCCCGCAAGCGATGGCCGGGGCGGTTGACGGACTGTCACGGAACGCGGCGCTCAAGCAGGAGATGGCCGAGCGTGTGGCGCCTGAACCGGAATCGAGCCTCGATTTCCTCGCCAAACCCGCACCGGGCCTCTTCAACCTCCGTCCCGACACGAACGGCGTGGTCCGGATCGCACTGGAAGAACTGGGAGACCGATCACTCGTGCAAGTGTATGCCGAGAATCTCACCGATGCCGTCTGGAGGAAGATTCCGATGCCGGAGCGTTCCACGGCATTCCGTGACCTTCGTCTCGCCCAGCCCCTGGATCCGGCCCGCTCTGTGACCGAGATGCGGGAGTCGCTGGTACTGCAGGCGGGAGCAGTGGTTGAGATCCCGGACATCACGGCGGAAGAGTTCGAGATCTACGACACCCTGGGATCCCTCCAGGGGCTCCTGCTGGCCCTGAGCGGGGGCAACAAAGATCTGGAGAGATTCGAGTGGGCCCTCCGGTGGCCGAAGCTCTCCGCCGAGGAGCGTCGGAGTCGCTACAGCGAGTTCTCCTGTCACGAGCTGAACGTCTTCCTGAGCCGGAAGGATCCAAAGTTCTTCAAGGAGGTCGTGGAGCCCTATCTCCGGAACAAGAAGGATCCGACCTTCATCGACGACCTCCTTCTGGGGCGGGATCTTGGTCGGTATCTATCGCCTTGGGCCTACGGAAGGCTCAACGCGGCCGAGCGGGCACTGCTGACGCGTCAGCTGCCTGGGGAGGCAGATTCCGGACGTCGACACCTGCGGGAGCTCTGGGAAACCCAGAAACCTGATCCGGAGCAGACCCTCGAGTGGTTTGAGACCGCCCTCCGTGGCCGGTCGCTCGACATGAGCTCAAAACCCAAGGCGCTGACCGCGCTCCCGCCTGGGAACATGCCGGTCGCGGCTGACGCTCCGATGGGTTTTGCCGGTGGCTCCACGGGTGGTCGTGGTTTTGCTAAGATGGAATCCCGCAGGTTTGGAAGGGACTCCCTCGCGCTTCAGGAAGACAAGGCGTCGGGGCGTGCCAAAACCAAGAACGGCAGAGCCCTCGATGAGGCATCCTTTGACCGCAAGGCGGGTGCGGTGAGGGCCCTCGCTGAGCTCCAGGACAAGGAGGTGGAACGTGTCCGAGAGATGGTGACGCGCCAGGCCTACTACCAGCCCCAGGGACCAACCCGGGAATGGGCGGAGAACAACTACTATCGTCGCCCGCTTCGGGAGCAGGATGCCTCGTTGATCCCCGTGAATGGATTCTGGCGGGATGTCGCCGCCTGGGACGGCAAGGTGCCCTTCGTGTCTCCGCAGGTCGTGGAAGCCCATCGGAGCTTTGCCGAGATGTTCCTCGCGTTGGCCCTTCTCGACCTGCCCTTCGAGGCCCCCAAGCACCAGATCGAGCGGACGGGGACTCGGGTTCGCCTCCAGTTGGCGGGCCCTGCGCTTCTCTTCCGGCGCCGTGTCCAACCGGCGATGGAATCCGCCCCGGGGAAGGGCCCCCGAATCCTGGTCAGCGAATCGTTCTTCCGTCCTGGTGTCGCGGACCTCCAGCCCGGTGAGGACCGGGGTCCGCGTCCCGTGACCGGCGAGTTCCTCAGTGGTGTCGCTTACGGCGGACGTGTCGTGGTCAGTAATCCCGAATCCGATCCGGTGAAGCTCGACCTCTTGACCCAGATCCCGCAGGGGGCGATCCCGCTGACGGGAAGTCGTGGGACCTGGAGCCGCTTGGCCCGCCTGGAGCCCTATTCGACCAAGACCTTCGAGTACCAATTCTACTTCCCGTCACCCGATGCGGATCGAAAACACCTGCCAGCGCAGGCTTCGGTTGCCGACCGGTCTGCCGGAGTGGCGGCACCGACCGTCTTCCAGGTGGTGCGACGCCTCTCCGTGGTCGACAAGACCACGTGGGACTATGTCTCGCAGCAGGGGACCGACGACGAGGTCTTTGCCTATCTCGAGTCCCACAACCTGGCCCGGATCGATCTGGAACGGGTGGCGTGGCGCTGCCGGGAGAACATCGGCTTCTTCCGCCGTCTGACTGCGCTGCTGGTCCAGAATCATGTGTGGAGTGAGCCGGTGTTCCGCTATGCGCTGGTCCACAACGACACCTCTGCGCTCCGGGAGTGGCTAAGGCATCAGGACGGCTTCATCGCCCAATGTGGCGATGCCCTCCAGAGTCCGATCCTCGACATCGATTCGGTCGAACGTCGGACCTATGAGCATCTTGAGTATGCGCCGCTCACGAATCCGCGTTCCCACCGTGTTGGAACGGAACGCCGGATCGACAATTCCGCCCAGCGTGCCCAATACCAGCGGCTCCTTGGGATTCTCTCGTATCGGAAGTCTTTGGAACCCTCGGACGACCTGGCCCTCGTGTATCATCTCTTTCTGCAGGACCGGATCGAGGAGGCGCTCGCGCGGTTCAAATCCATTGGGACGAACTCCGTGGTCCATCGTCTGCAGTACGACTACCTCAAGTGCTACGCGGGTCTCTACGAGTCCGATCTCTCGGGGGCAAGGGCCATCGCCAAGCGTCACGCCGACCATCCGGTGGACCGATGGCGTGTCCGGTTCCAGGAGGTGTTGGCACAGCTCGACGAGATCGAGGGCCGCACCGGGAAGCGATCGGGTGAGCCGGACACGCGTGAACAGGAGGAGGCCCGTCTGGCGGCTACGGAGTCGACCTTTGATTTCCAAGTCACCGCCAAAGGGGTCCAACTCAGCTGGCGCAACCTGTCCGAGGTGCAGGTGAACTTCTATCTCATGGACCCCGAGTTCCTTTTCAGCAGCAGTCCTTTCGCCACCCAGGACTCCAGTCGCTTTGGGATCATCCGGCCCACCGAATCCATGGTGGTCAAGCTGGCTAGGGGAAGGGAGTCCATGGAGATCCCCATGCCGTCGCGTTTCTCAAAGGCGAATGTGCTGGTCGAGGTCGTCGGCGGGGGGCGACGGCGCGCTGTGGCCCACCACGCGAGCTCCTTCCAGTTGCTGGTCTCCGAGAACCATGGTGGGTTGGACCTGTCGGAACCGGGCTCGAACAAGGGGATCGCAAAGGCCTATGTGAAGGTCTTCGCCCGACTCCCGGGTGGAGTGATCCGCTTCTACAAGGACGGATATACCGACCTGCGAGGCCGCTTCGACTATTCGAGCCTCAATGACAACCCGAAGGGCCAACCTGATTCCATCCCGGCTTCGACGGAACCCGGGACCTATCAGGCGATCCAACCCTCCGAGATTGGCTCAGTGGAGAGGTTTGCCATTCTGGTGTTGAGTGATTCCCACGGTGCTTCTGTCCGAGAGGTGGCTCCACCACGGCGCTGACCCGCCAACAAGGCTGGGGAAGGGATTTGCGATCCATCCGTGGGGGCTCGTGTCTCCGAGCCTTCTGGTGGGCGATGTTTTGTCGCCGACTCTTGGCTCTGGGGGGTGATGGAGTCTTGGGCTTCCCCTCCGATCACGATCTCCAGAAACAAAAAAGCCCGCCGTGAGGCGGGCTTTGTTGGGGCTCCCGTGGGAACCGTGATCCATTACGGACGCCCAGAGGCGCCACCGGACACTGCGTAGGAATTCACCGACGCAGGAGCGGCTGCAGGGGGGATGTTCAACGCCTGCTGCTGGACCGCACCGCTGGTGAGGCCGGCTCCGGCGGAGACGAGACGACGACCACGGACGGAAGCAACCTCGCGCTCGAAGGAGGCAGAACGGGTCGGCATCTTCTTGGAGGCGACGGCAGCGATCTGGTCGGCGCGCTCAGGGGCACCCTCGGCGGCAGCGCTCACGATGGTCAGCGCGCTGTTCGGGGCGACTTCGAGAGCCGCATTCACGATCGCATCGACAGCCTCGGGCGCAGTCTTCACGGCAGCGGTCACCGTGGCGGCCACCGTGGAAGGATGGGTCTTGATCGCGGCTGTCACGGCAGTGACGGCGGCGACGGAACGGTCCTCCTTGGAGACGCTGGCGATGGCCTTCGCGACCGCAGCGGGGACTTCAACCACCTTGCTGGAGGCGATGTCCTTGGAAATCACAGTAACAGCCTCGGGGCTCAACGCGACGGCGGGCGACAAGAGTGCAGCCGAGGCCGCGATCGCGCCGATGGAGACGGTTTTCAGAATGGACGTTTTCATGTTCACGAACTGGTTTGTCAGGGTTCTAAAATCTTTCCTTGAGCGCATTTATAGGCTCGGAAGTGCCAGTCGGTCAACCAATTCCTTCGGTTCTTGTTCACCTGTTCCATTGGGGTTTTTCCCTAGACCAACGGGTGTTTTCACCTCCGTCGCCGACTGGGTCGTCGCGGTGATTGTAGAATCTTCGGGCAAGATCGCTAAAGGTGGGGGTTGGTGGTTGAGATCTCGGCCACAAGACGGGCATTGTGGGTGTCGCCCCCTGCATTGCTGCTGACGAAGACTTCGATCGGATATCCCTCCGCCGCAGCAAGATGCGCCGCCTGGATGGCGATCAGATTCATCAGGAGTGTGCCGACGACCGAGGAGGTGGGGCCCATCCTCTGGCGGACCCCTGAGACCGTGGTTCCGGCATCGCCGTCGACGGAGCCGTTGTCGATGACAAGGTCGCAGACATCCTTCAGCTTGAGCCCTGTTGGATGTCGGGATGGCCAGGCGCTGGTCTGCTGGAGGCTTGTCACGGCGACCGTCCGGGCCCCCCGGGATCGAGCGCCTTGTGCGAGTTCGATTGGGACGGCGTTCCTCCCGCTATTGGAGGCCACGATCAGGACGTCCCCGGGGCCAACCGGATATCGCCCCAGGATTTGCTCAGCATACCCCGTCTGACGCTCCACCTCCGTGGAGAGGGTGGCCGACCGATGGAGCATGAGAGGTTCGTCCAGAATGGGGATGACCCGGGCGAGTCCTCCTGCCCGATAGAAGAGTTCCTCGGCGAGCATGTGGGAATGACCGGTGCCGAACACGAACAGGAAGCGCTTCTGCATCTGCGCCTCAGCCACCCATCGGGCGGCGGTCTCGATCGAGGCCCGCTGACCCCGGGTCACCACTTCGATCTGCCGCTGCACCGTCAACAGGTAGTCGTCAAACGCCGCCATGGATGGAGGGTCTGCCAAACGGTACGTGTGGGAAAGTCCGGGGTCGCCCCAGACTCAGAGGAGTGGCAGGCGGGTCAGTTGGTTGGCGCGGACCCACCCGGACCGGTCGGTCCTCGGGTCCTCCACCAGATACCATCCCTCACGGAATGTCCGGGTCCTGAGGGGTGCCCCGGCCGGGAGCTCGAAGGCGGCCCGTGCCTCGTCCAGAGGGCTGATCCGTACCGGAGTCTGTGGGTTGGACGTCAAGGCGTCCGGGCCGAGGCGGCGGCGCATCTCCGCCGCGACGAGAAGTCCAACAGCGGCAGCGGCGATCATGCCCGCTCCAAGGGTGTACCCCCGGAGAAGGACCATTGTCCTGGGGTTCCAGCGGCGTAGGAACAGGAGCCCCCCCCAGCACCAGGTCGGGACCAGGGCCAGGATTCCCCACTCATTGAGGGTCAGCCGGTCGGTCCAGCGAAGGAGATCCTCCTCCCCGGCCCCAGAACCACCCGGAGCCGTCCGACGTCGGAGGGCGGCCAGCACGAGGGGGTTCCTGGGACTCAGGCGTTCGGCCAGTCGCCAATGGGCCTGTGCCCGACCCTCCTCGCCCAGGCGCGCCCAGGCGACCCCCCGATTGTACTCGAGCGCGACCGAGGTCCTCGGCGGACTGGCTACCTTGGAGTACCAGGACAGGCTGTTGGTGTAGTTTCCCGCCGCGAGCTCCCGGTTTCCGAGATGGAAAAGTGATTCTGGCGACTCGCTCCCCGGACCCGTCGACGCACCCGAGCTCGTCTGGGGCATGAGCCCAACGAGCAGTCCCAAGCAGAGGCCAAGGTGTCGGAACCGGATCTTCATGCGCGTCTGGGGAGCCGTTCCAAGGCCTTCAGTATCGACTCTGCCTCCGTGAGGAGTCCGGCGAGCTCTGATGTCGAGGAGTCGGGCGAGAATCGTGCCTCGGCAATTCGATCCAGCAGCGCTCGAAGCCGGGCTGCGTTCTCCCCGGTGAATCCTGCTGGGACCAGGCGCTGATCGATCACCTCTGCGGTGAACGAGCCGGCAATCCCGCCGACCGCGAGTGCGATGCGCTCCTGGAGGGCCTCGTTGAGGTGCGAGAAGAACTCGGCTGCGCGACCAGAGGCCGCCGCCTCCTGCATTGAGCGGACAAGGGCTGTGAGGCGCCGCTCGGCCTCGTCGCGGACCGAGGGGCGTCGATTCCGGTCCCAGTGCTGCTTCCAGGTCGGGGCGAGGTTTGCAAGGGCGTAGGCCCAGAGTGGGAAGGTCAGGACCCACCAGAACCAGGGTTGCGTCACCCTTGAAGGCGATGCCTCCACGAGGGGCCCGAGGTCGGGCAGCAGGGGGAGTTCGAGCTTTGGATTGACGGAATCGGGCGGCGTCCGGGGTTCGGCGGGTCCTGGGACCGTCCCCACGGGTTGGGCCTGCGACTGGGCGCCCGGACGCACGTGGATGGACAGCGGGTGGTCGGCATCCGACCGGTAGGCCTTGGCCGAGGGGTCCCAGTAGGCGAGGATCGGCCACTTCAGACTGTGGACACCGGGCGATTCCGGGATGATCACGGCCTCGAAGGTCTTCTTCCCGGACAGCCCGAGTGGATCGGCGGGGGTGAAGGAATTGGTCCCTGGATACAGCTGGAATCCAGAGCCTCCGGGGAGATCTGGCAGGCGGAGCCCGTCGAAGTTGCCCCGACCCGTGACGTCGACCCGGACCGTGACCGGATCGCCGGCGGCGACATTGGTCGGGGAGGCCGTGATGTTCAGGTGGAATTGTCCTACCGCGCCGGTGAATTGGGGAGGGCGCCCCGCCGCGGGCGGGTTGATGACCTTCAGGGTGAGGGGCTCGCTCTGGAAGGTCAGTTGGCGCTGTTCCCCGCCCCCGAAGAGGGGTTCGAACAGCGAGTTCATCCCGCGGGACCGCCGTTGGGTCTGGAACACGTAGAGGGTCTGGAATTCAGCAGGTCCCAGGCTCAGATCCCCGGCCTTCACCGCGGTGAGGGCGATGTTCCAGCGGACCACTGAATAGAGGAGGTTCGTGATGGTCTCGGGGGGCAGGTTCTCGACGGTCTGCTGTCCCTTGATGAAGCCGTCAAGCTTGAGGGTGGGCGGGGCCTGACGGGCGGGGGTCTCACGATAGTAGAACCGGATCTCCACCGGGAAGGACTCCCCGACGTAGACCTCGGTCCGGGGCACGACCAGGCGCAGGAACCCGATGCGGGAGATGTCGAACCCCTGTCCCACCCGGAGGGTCAGCGGCGCGCTGGTGAAGGTCTGTCCACCGGCCTCCACGGCAAGAGCCGGGATCTGCACGAGGCCGGGGTTCTGAGCCTGGACCTGGTACTGGTGGATGAGGGAGGTGGAGCGGCTGAAATTGACGATCGAGATCTGCTGCGAGACGCCCTGGTATCGAATCGTGGCGTTGGTGACTGCAGGCAGCGTGGGGGGCTCGACGTCACCGAGGTCGGTGAAGATCAGGCGCAGTGTGGCGGAGTCACCCGCACCCACGCTGTCAGGTGCCAGCTCCGCGTGGAAGGAGGGCTCGGCGGAGGCTCGGAACGTGAGCGCCAAGGCGCACACGACGAGGAATGGCCAGTGGAGGAATCCACGGAGCCCCTTGGTCAGGAGATTTCTGTCGGGCGTCACCATGGCTTCCGGATCCGGGCGGCCCGCTCGGCCGCCTCCTTGCCGCTTCCGTAGGCGCGGAGCAGGAGGGCCTTCTCCTCACCCTTCTGGCTCTCCAGCATCTGGACGGCCTGTGATGCCGACATCGCGCCCTCCTCGCCATCTCCCGCCTCCACGGCCTGACCGGTCTTGCCCTGGGAGCCGTCCTCCGACTTCTGACCCGGTGA
>JBDLQQ010000259.1:0-9058 GCA_039800465.1 Verrucomicrobiota bacterium | reverse complement strand
GCGCGACCAATGCTGCCATTCCGCGGGTTCCCTGGCGTTCGATGCGGCCGGGAACCTGTATGCCGCGACCGGGGACAACACCCATCCCGGTGAGTCGGATGGCTACACGCCGGTCGACGAGCGGGACGGCCGTGGGCCGTGGAACGCCTTGAAGTCGGCGGCGAACGCGAACGATCTCCGAGGCAAGATCCTCCGGGTCCATCCGGAACCCGACGGCTCGGTCACGATCCCGAAGGGAAACCTGTTCCCGCCCGGCACTCCCAACACCCGTCCTGAGATCTATGTGATGGGAAACCGGAACCCGTGGCGGATCTCGGTGGATCGGAAGACCGGCTACCTCTACTGGGGTGAGGTGGGGCCGGATGCGGGCGGACCGAATGAGTCCCGAGGCCCGGCTGGGTTCGACGAGATCAATCAGGCCCGCGCCGCGGGGAACTTTGGATGGCCGCTGGTGATTGGCGACAACCGCCCGTATCGCCAACACGACTTCCAGACCCGTTCGAATGGTGTGGCCTGGGATCCGGCGCATCCGGTGAACGCATCGCGGTACAACACCGGCCCGCGTGAACTCCCCCCGGCCCAACCGGCCTTCATCTGGTATCCCTATGGGGCCTCGGTCCGTTTCCCCGCTGTCGGTTCCGGCGGGCGGACCGCCTGTGCGGGGCCCGTCTACCACTTTGATGAAACCGTGAAGTCCCCGTCGAAGCTCCCGAAGGAGTTCGACCATTGCCTGTTCGTCTATGAGTGGTCCCGGAACTGGATCCTCGTCGTGCATCTCGACGCCCAGGACAACATCGCCAAGCGCCCCGACGGTTCCCTTCACATGGATCGGTTCTGTCCGAACATGACCTTCATGCGGCCCATCGATCTGGCGATCGGATCGGATGGATGTCTGTACGTGCTGGAGACCGGGACGGCGTGGGTCGGCAACAAGGACACCCAGCTGGTCCGGATCGAACACCGGCCGTGATGCGGGCCTGAGGTGGGGCTGCTGGATCGGAACCCACGATCTGGTTATGCCGCGTCTCGATCCCAGCCATCCGGGGCGGCGTGCGGGAGGACTAGCGGTTGCCGCGCGCGGCCTTGGATTCCCGGTTGGCCTTCCAGATCTCGAAGACCATCGGGAGGACGCTGACCACGATGATGCCGATCACGATCAGCTCGAAGCGCTTCTTCACGAACTCGAACTGGCCGAGGTACCAGCCGGCCGGGAGGATCAGGGCGACCCAGAGGATGGCCCCGACGACGTTGAAGGTCATGAACCGGGAGTAGTTCATCGATCCCATGCCCCCGACAAATGGGGCGAAGGTCCGTACGATCGGGACGAAGCGGGCGAGAATCACTGTCTTGGCACCGTATTTCTCGAAGAACGCGTGGGTGCGTTCCAGGTATTCCGGCTTGATGATTCTGGGATAGGCCGACGACAGGCGCCTTCCGGCAAACCTCCCGACCCAGTAGTTCACCGTGTCGCCCAGGATCGCGGCGATCACCATCAGGACGGCGGCGATCCAGATGTTCAGGCCCGACTTGGGATTGGCGGCGACGGCGCCGACGGCGAAGAGCAGGGAGTCCCCGGGCAGGAAGGGGGTCGCCACCAGTCCTGTCTCACAGAAGATGATCGCGAACAGGATGGCGTAGATCCACGGCCCCTGGGAGCGGGTCAGTTCGTAGAGGTGGTCCTGGAGGTGCAGGACGAACTCGAGGGCCTGTCGCAACATGTCCATGGCCCGGGACGGTGCGAGAACTTCACCTTGCCCCGCAAGCGCGTTGTCCGGTTGGGTTGGCCCATGAAGGCGGCCTACCTGCTCGGCACACGGGCCTTGGAACTCCGTGATGTCCCCGAGATTCCCCCGGGGCACGGCGAGGTCCGGGTCCGGATCGAGGCGGCCCTGACCTGTGGGACCGACCTCAAGGTCTGGCGGCGTGGCTATCACGCGAAGATGCTCACGCCCCCTTGCCGGTTTGGTCATGAGCTGGCCGGGGTGATCGTCGAGACAGGGCCCGGCGTCTCCGGATGGCGTGAGGGCGATCGGGTGGTCGCGGCGAACTCGGCTCCGTGTGGGCTGTGCCGACCCTGCCGACGGGGACAGCAGCAGTTGTGTGAGGATCTGCTCTTCCTCAATGGGGCCTACGCGGAATCCATCGTGGTGCCGGAACGCATCGTGAGGTCCAACCTCCACCGGATTCCGTCGGGTCTCGACTTCCGCTCCGCCGCACTGGCCGAGCCGTTGGCCTGTGTCCTTCTCGGCGTCGAGGAGTTGGGGGTCGAGGTGAGTGATCGGATTCTCGTCTTGGGCAGCGGCCCCATCGGGCTGCTGGCCGCCGTCGTCCTGCGGTCGCGCGGGGCACGGGTCTCGGTTGCGGGACGCGGCGGACATCGTCTTGGTGTGGCCCGGTCGCTGGGAGCCGAGGAGGTGCTCTCCGTCGGGGAGGATGGCGATCTCGGGACCGTGGTTTCCCACGCGAAGGCGTTGGGGGGTTTCGATGCGGTGTTCGAGGCTGTGGGGCAGCCGCGGGCCTGGGAGGCGGCGGTCGAGGCTGTCCGGCCTGGGGGACGTGTGAACTGGTTCGGGGGATGTCCTGGTGGAACCTCGATCCGCCTCGACACGGCGTCCATCCACTATGGCTCGCTGAACCTGCGGGCGAGCTTCCATCACACGCCGGAGATGTTCCGGAGGGCGCTCGAGGTCCTCGATGCCGGCGCGATCCCGGCCGGCTCGTTCATCACCGCCGAGGCCTCGCTTTCCGGGTTGCCGGCGGTGTTCGAATCCCTCGATCAGGGCGGAGCGGCCCTGAAGACGCTCATCCGGTGCCAGTCATGAAGTGCGGTGAAGTCCGTGTGTCTGCAGGAGAGGCGTGGACGGAAAGGGCTCGGGACGTCATCGTCTCCGAACCATGTTTCCCCGTCCTTTTCTGAGCCTCGCATCCCTCGTTGGGGTGGGCCTCTCCGCCTCAACCCTTTTCGCCGCCGACACCGCGCCTGCGGTAGTCACCCCGGGAGTGCAGGGGGCGCCTCCGTCCGATGCCATCGTCCTGTTCAACGGCAAGGATCTCTCGGCCTGGAAGGGGGGCAACGGTGGGGAGCCCCAGTGGACCGTGCGCGATGGCTACTTCGAGGTGGGTAAGGGCAATCTGATCACCCGCGAGGAATTCGGTCCGATCCAGCTCCACATCGAATGGGCCTCCCCGGCCGAGGTGAAGGGAGAGGGGCAGGGGCGTGGCAACAGCGGCGTCTATTTCCAGGGTCGGTACGAGATCCAGGTCCTCGACAGCTACCAGAATCCGACCTACTCGAACGGACAGGCCAGCTCCTTCTACGGATTCTCGGCGCCGCTGGTGAATGCCAGCCGCAAGCCCGGGGAATGGCAGACCTATGACATTGTCTTCCACCCCCCGCAGGCGGGAGCCGACGGCAAGGTCGCACCCGGTTCCTTCACCGTGTTCCACAACGGGGTGCTGGTGCAGGACCACATCCCGGTCTCGGGCGACGCCACCACCGCGGCGCAGTTCAAGGGGGTGACGCCGAAGGGGCCGCTGCTGCTGCAGGACCACGGCAACCCCGTCCGCTACCGCAACGTGTGGGTCCGCAAGCTGAAGTGAGCCAAGTGTCGGCGGTATCTGGGCTCCGGGGCTCCGGAGCTCAGTACCCGCCGGTGCCGGTCCAGTTGCCCCAGGCGTTGTCCCAGTTCGCCGAGCTCTCGGTCCGGGCATTCCGGAGGGACTCCTCGGCGGCCCGGTTGTCCGCCTCGGCGTTCTTCTCGATCTCCCGTCGGGTCAGGAAGTCCTGATACTGATCGGCCGTGCCGATGTAGAGCTGCTTCTGGGTCGAGTCCGGGAAGATGTAGTACTCCTTCCCGCGGCGGTTGACCTTGGTGATGGTGTTCTTGGGAAGCGTCTGGACCTGCTGGAGCTCCTCATCGGTGGTGGCGGGCACCACGCGGAATCCGGAGGCGGCCAGGAGGCTCTCGAGGTGGGCGATCCTGGAGCCGCCCGAGGCGCAGCCCGTGAGAAGGGCCATGGCGACAATGAGCGGGGTGAGCAGGAGGGAGAGGGGGTGTTTCATGGGGCGTGTGGAGGGGGTGGATTCAGGGATACCAGGGACCGAAGACCACCCACGGATCGTAGAATCCCCACGGTTCAGAGCTCACGATGTTCGCCTCGGCGTTGAGCGCAGCGGCGTTGCTCGAGGCCTGGGAGGCGGCGAGCGACTCCTGCATCGCCTCGCGGTTCAGGAGCAGGTTCTGGTAGGCGTCGTACTGGGCGTCTTGGCCGACGTAGAGCTGCTTCTGGTTCGAGTCGGGATAGACGAAGAAGACCTTACCTTGACGCTTGATCACCGAGATCTTGCCGGAGGGCAGGGTGGCCAGCTGCTTCTGCTGCTCTGGCGTGGTGACCGGGATGACCTTGAACCCCGAGGCGGCCAGCATGCTCTCGGTCTTGCGGGGCGAGGTGGCGCACCCGGCGAGGAAAAGGCTGAGGCCGAGGGCCAGTCCGAGGAGGCTGCGGAGGGAGATGCGTTGGGTGCGTGACATCGGGCCGGCAGGCTACCGGTCCGATGGGTCGCGTCCAGTCCGCGATCAGGGCGATCTCTGGACGGGGGGCACGGGGATGCCGCGTTCCTGCGGCATCCCCGATGCGAGCCTTCAGTTCTTGATCTGGACCTCGCCGGGCTTGGCGGCGTCGGTGGTGACCGGCTTGGCGTTCGCACCCACGGCGTAGAGATGGGTCTGCCCCATCAGGTAGAGTGTGCCGTTGGCCACGATTGCGGTGCCATAGACAGGGGCCCCGAGGTTGGTCTCGCTGATCACCACGGGCTTGTCGCCGCCCTTGGCCGCCAGCACCACCACGTCGCCGTCCTCATCTCCCACATAGACCTTGCCGTCGGCCACGAAGGTCGAACCCCACATGTGGGCCTTCATGTCGTAGACCCAGTTCAGCTTGCCCGTCTTGGCGTCGAGGCAGTGCACGAAGCCCGAGAAGTCGGCGATGAAGAGGAGGCCTGTGGCCGGGTCGATGCTGACCGTGGAGATGGAGCGCTTGATGCCCTTGTAGTCCCAGACGAGACCGGTCTTGGTGATGTCGCCGGTCTTGCCGCTCGGGTCGAGGCAGGCGAGGCGTCCGACGCCCTCGCCGTGCTCGGGGTCCTGTCCGATCGCGACGTAGACCTTGCCGTCGTAGTAGACGGGCGTGCTGTTGATCTCGCTGGGGCCCTCGGCGGCGGGATACTTGATGGGCTTGCCGTCCTTGGCCTTGTACTCCGGCGGCACGCAGTCGGCCCACCAGACCTTCTTGAGGTAGTTCAGCTCGGGGTCCTCGACGAGGTCGGGCTGGTTGGGGAAGACCTTGGCGGTCGGCTGGCCGCTGCCCTTCTCCGGGGTGGCGGACACGGCGTAGACGACACCGTCGCCGCCGCCGAAGAACACCTGCCACTTGCCGTCGACCTTGCCCGCGGAGGGGGAGGTCCACTGGCCGTGGTAGATGCGGTGGCCGATGGAGGCGTTGTCCTCTCCCAGGAGCTCCCCGGTGTTCGGATCGAGGGCGATGAAGCTCGGGGACTTGGGGGAGGGGATGTTGACGTGGGTCCAGTCCTGCCCGTTGGAGGTGCAGACGAAGAGCTTGCCGTCGACGAGGATGACCGAGCAGTTGGAGGCGTTGTGGGGGAACACGCCGAGCTCCTCCATCATGTCGTAGAGCCAGAGGATGTCGGCATCCTGGGGCCCGGGCTCAATGGGCGGCTTGCCGGTGTCGAGGGTGACGTACTTGGCCTCGTCCTTGTAGGGGCCGTCGTTGCCGTTGGCCATGCCCTCGGTGTCGAGGCAGAGGACCTCGCAGCGGCTGGTGACGACCCAGAGCTTGTTGCCGATGACGAGGGGGGCGGCGAGGAGGCCGAGGTTCTCCCAGTCGTTCACCTTGCCCGACTTCAGCTTCGGAACGACGAGCTGCCAGAGGAACTTCCCGGTCTTCTCGTCGATGGCGTAAAGGACGCTGCGGTCGCCGACGTGGCGTTTGTCGCGAGGGGACTCGTTGTTGGTGCCGACGAACACCTTGCCGCCCGAGACCACCGGGTTGGCATAGCTCTGGGAGCCGAGCTTGGCGACCCACTTCACGTTCTTGGTGGTGCCGAGGTCGATCTCCTCGGTGCCCTGCTTCATCTTGCCGGGCTCGAATCCATCCGGGAGCCCCTTGGCCGCGGAGTACATGTTCCGCCCCGGGTCGTTGCCGCCCCATTGGGGCCAGTCCTGGGCCTGGGACAAGGTGGTGGCCACCGCGGTGGCGAGGGCCCAGTTCGACAGCGTGTTCTTCATGGTGTGAGTCCTACTCTTCTTCTCAATCGGTGACGTTCCAAGGGAAAGCGATCCTGGTCAGTTGGCCTGGACCACGATGTTGTCGATCGCGATGCGTTGTTCCTGCGGGGCGAACCCGAACAGGCCGGGGGATCCGTTGCGGTGCGCCGTGCGGTGGGGCACCTCGATGGTCCACTCCGCGGGTTCGGCCTCGTCCTTCTTCCAGGCCTTGCCACGCACGACCCCGGAACCGTCCGGTGCGACGTCGACCTTCACCTTCAGGTGGTACCAGGCGTTGGGCGACCACTTGAAGGGTTTGGCGACCTTGATGCGTTCCTGGTTGGAGTTGACCTCGATCTCCTGCGAGTTGCCCTTGAGGATGACGGCGTAGCGCTGGTTGATCAGGCCCACCTCCGACATCTTGCGCTTGTTGCCCTCCGAGAGGACGTCGGCCTCGATGGTGTAGTTCGCCATGTCGGGGAACCCGAAGAAGATCTGGCCGCGCTGGAACAGCTTGTTCTCGATGGTCTTCACCAGCGCCTGGTTGGTCCCGCCCGCCAGGTCCTTGTTCCGGACCTCGAAACGGAACCGCGCGGAGTTCCAGGGCAGGGGTGGGTAGGCGAAGAGCGTCTCGGGCTCCACCGTGTTGGTGGTCTTGTTGGTGAGCGCGAAGGACTCGAAATTCTGGCGCAGGGGCAGGCCCGGGAGGATGCGGCCCTTGATGAAGCCGGCGAGCTCCTTGCCCTCGGCGGAGGTTAGCATCGCCTTGAACTGGCCGGCGCTGCCGGCTGGGGCCACCTCGGCCACGAGTCTGCCGTCCGCATTGAACGCGCCCTTCATCGTGGCCTTCACCAGTGCCGTCGGGGGGATGTAGGGCTCCCATTTCACTGACTTCGGGTCGATCGACTCGGCCACCGTGAAACCGTTGGCGTCGAGGGACCGGATCCGGAACGACTGGGTCTGTCCTGGGCGGAGCAGGATCTCGTAGGGGATGACCTGGAGCTGGGTCGCCGGGCCGGCCTTCGGGAAGGGGGTCGTGGTGGACTTCGCGAGGCTCGGGCTATCGCCCCGCTTCCCCCAGGCGTAGAGCTGCTGGTCGGTCTGGAGGTAGATCTTGCCGTTGTAGCCGATGGGTGAGCCGAAGGCGCGGCCCTTGAGGACGGTGTGGCTCACGACTTCGGCGCCGTCGGGACCGGGTTTCAGGACCCACAGGTCGCCATTGCCGCCATCCGAGTCCTGGCCGGCCTGGGCGGCGTTGGCGCCCTCGGAGGCGATGTACATGGCCACGTAGAGGTAGCCGTCGGCGTAGAAGGGCGTGCTCTGGCGCTGCTCGATCGCGAGCTTCTTCTTCCAGAGGACCTTGCCCGTCTTGGCGTCGATTGCTGCCAGGTCACCGGTGCCTGTCACCTCGTAGATCCGGTCTCCGACGAGGACCGGGGAGCTGGCGAGCGAGCCGACGCCATTGCGCCAGAGTTCGAGCTGGGGCGCGGTGAAGACCGCGGGGGAGATGGAGTTGGTGGGCTTCACCTCGGCCGGGGCCGGGATTCGGAAGGCGGCCATGCGGCCGATCTCGGAGGAGTCGAGGTTCTCCGACTCGTGGACCGCGATCAGGGAATCTTGGAACCTCACCAGCGAGGCGTTGATGCCGCCCTTGGCACCGGCCTTCGCGAAGGCGAAGCGCCAGATGGGTTCGCCGGTCCGGGCGTTGATCGCGAGGATCGAGCTGTCGCCGCCCGCTGAATACAGGACCCGCTTGCCGTTCCAGTAGTCGAGGTAGGGGTTCGAGAAGGTGTTGTCCTGTGGCCGGTCGCCCGGGGCGCTCGACCAGACGAGTTCACCGGATTTCTTGTCGAATGCGTAGAACCGGTCGCCAGCGGCCCCGTGGGCGCCCCAGGCGCTGGTGATGCCGCGGGTGATCACGAGGTCGCCGTCGACCACCGGCGAGGCGGTCCGTGAGTTCGGGAAGGTCAGGCGGCCGAACTCCTCCATCATGGAGTGCTTCCACAGCAGCTTCCCCTCCGGCGTGAACGCCATCAGGAGGCCCTGGGTGTGCAGGGCATAGACGTTGCCCGTCTCGGGATCGATCGTGGGCGATGAGGTCGAGTAGCGCAGGTAGATCGTGTCGGACAGGAAGTCGTTCTCGGCGTGACGCCACAGCTCCTTGCCGGTGTCGGCATCGAAGCAGGCCACGACCTCCTGGAGGTCCTGCCCCTCACCGACGTAGCCGTTGATGTAGAGTCGGCCATTGACGAGGACGGGGCTGCTCTGGCCGGGGAACGGTGCGGTCCACAGCGCACCCGCGGCGTCGAGCTTCGTGGGCAACCCCGTCTCCGTGGAGACCGAGGTCTGGAGTGGACCACGCCAGTTGAGCCAACCCGTGACCTCGGCGGTGACGGGACCGAATGCCGCCACCGAGGCGGCCAGGAACAGGACCAGACGATTCATGTCAGGAAAGATAGAAACCAACACCAACACGGTGCGAGTCGGATGGGGAACTGGCAACGTGAAATACTACGGGTGCGTACTAATCAGGTCGGACCCTCGGGTGCGGTGCGGAGGGTTCGGGGATTGAACCCCTGGCCCGGATGCGACTCTCATCGTCGCATGCATTCCCTCACTGCAGCACCGTTGACCGATCCCACCGTGCTCTACCGCTATCGGGACGCGTTGTATGCGGAGGATCTGCTGATCGTGGGGCTGGTCCATCTGGACTTCTTCACCCGGTTGGCGGCGGAGCCGACGGGGATGGATGGGATCTGTCAACGGCACGGGCT
>JBDLQQ010000258.1:0-10544 GCA_039800465.1 Verrucomicrobiota bacterium | reverse complement strand
GATCCGAAGGGCAACCTGTTCATCTCCGTAGGCGACAACACCAACCCGTTCGATTCCGATGGGTACTCCCCCAACGATCCGCGTCCGGGTCGCTATCCCTGGGACGCCCAGCGGGCTTCGGCGAATGCCAACTCGCTCGCCGGGAAGATCCTCCGGATCCATCCGAAGCCCGAGGGCGGGTACTCGATCCCCGAGGGCAACCTGTTCAAGCCGGGCACCGCGGGGACGCGGCCGGAGGTCTATGTGATGGGCAACCGGAATCCGTTCCGGATCTCGGTGGATCCTGCCAACGGCTTCCTCTACTGGGGCGAGGTCGGTCCGGACGCCGGGGGGCCGGACGCGAAGCGGGGGCCGGCGGGCCATGATGAGATCAACCAGGCGCGCGGTCCGGGTTTCTTCGGCTGGCCACTCTTCGTCGCCAACAATCGTCCCTACGCCCCGGTCGATTACGTAGCCCGCCAGAAATACAGCGATGGACGTCGTGCCTATGATGAAGCCCGGAAGAAGCAGGAGGCGGTGAAGAAGGCCAACGAGGTGGCCCTCAAAGAGGGCAAGCCTGCAGCGGAACTGCCTCCGTTGCCGCCGGAACCCGAGCCGTGGATGGCGAAGGACTTCAAGCCGGTGTTCTACGATCCTGCCCATCCGATCAACGACTCGGTCAACAACACCGGCATCCGCGAGCTGCCCCCGGCCCAGCCGGCCTTCATCTACTACCCCGCGTCGCCGTCCACCAAGTTCCCCATCGTGGGCAGCGGCGGTCGCACCGCCATGGCCGGTCCGGTGTACCACTACGACGAGTCGCTCAAGTCGCCGAACAAGCTGCCGAAGGAGTTCGATCGCACCCTGTTCATCTACGAGTGGACCCGCGACTGGATCATCGCGGTGAAGCTCGATGAGAACAACCAGATCGCCCAGATGCAGCGGTTCATGCCCGGGACGAAGTTCAAGCGCCCGATGGACCTCGAGCTGGGGGCGGATGGCTGCCTCTACCTGATCGAGTTCGGCACCAACTGGGGCGACAACAAGGACTCCAAGATCGTCCGCCTCGAATACGCCCCGGAGGCGGCCGCGTCGTCGAAGTGACCGGCAGCCCGCCGCACGGCGGGCCCCGGGGTCATTCCTTCAGGAACTTGGCGATGGGCGGGGCGAGGAGCTCCGCCATCGCCGGCTCGTTCATGTTGGCCTTTGTGACGAGCGAGACACCGGTGTCGATGCGCTTCTCGACCGGCTTGCCACGGAGGTGCTGCACCACGGTCATCACGCCGAGGTAGCCCATCTTCAGCGGGTCCTGCACGACCAGGGCCTGGACGTCGCCGTTCTTGAGGTCGAGGACCGACTGGGAGCCGGAGTCGAACCCGACCAGCTTCACCTGACCACCGGCGCGGCCGATGTCGCGGAGCGCCTTGGTCATGGCGATGGTCGCGGTCTCGTTCGGGCAGAAGATCCCGTCGACCTCGCGTCCAAACCGGTTCAGCAGGTTCTGCGAGGCCTGGTAGGCGGTCTCCCGGGTGGCGCCGGCGTGCTGGTCGGACGAGATGAGCTGGATGCCGGACGCCTTCTTGATGGCGTCGAGGAATCCCGCCTCGCGGGCTTCGGTGCTGGCGCTGCCGACCTGGTAGCGGAGGAGGATGACCTTGCCCTTGCCTCCGAGCTGCTGGGCAAGGAATTCGCCTGCCATCTGGCCGCCCTTGAAGTTGTCGGTCGCGACGAAGCTGATCTGCTTGTCGGACTTGAGGTCGGAATCGATGACGACCGTCGGGATCTTGGCCTGGGCGGCGCTGGCGACGGGGGCGACGAGGGCCTGGGAGTCGAGCGGGGCCAGGACGATCCCGCTGACGTTGCGGGCGGTGAAGTTCTCGACCACCTGGATCTGCTGGTCGCGGTCGTCCTCGCGCAGGGGTCCCTTCCAGAACAGCTTCACCTTGGTCCCCTGGGCGGTGAGCTCCTTCTCCGCCTTCACCGCTCCGGCGTGGATGGACTTCCAGAACTCGTGGGTGGTCCCCTTGGGTACGACGGCGATCGTGTAGCTGTCGGCCGCCGTGAGGAGCAGCGCGCTGGAGAGCGCTGCGGAAAGGGAGACGAGGGATCGGAACAGGGAGGTCATGGCCGGAGGCTAGGGAACGAGGTCCCACCGGTGCAAGTTCGTGGGTGCGGTGGCGACCGGTTGACCGGGGCGTGGGGTTTCCGGACGCTCCCACTCGATGACTCCGCGATCTCCATCCGTCATGGCTGCCGTCCTCTGGGGTGCCTCCGGCCTGGCGACCGTGAGCCTCGCGGCCTACTCGGTCTGGGCGTTCCTGCGGAATCCCCCGGGAGGAGAACTGGGGTTGTATGCCCTGATCGCGGCGGTCTATCTCGGCGGGAGTGGTCTTGTCCTGTCGGGCTTGCTGTACGGGGCGCACCGACGGGTCCGGTTCTACCAGTTCTTCCTGCCCGCGTTCCTGCTCTATGCCGCGGGCTGGACCGCGGCGTGGTTTGGGCTCGGCGGGAAGGCTGGGGAATGGGGCGGCAGCCTCGTCGGAACCCAGCTCTTCGCCGGGGTGGTCTGGGGGTTCCTCCGTCGCCCCCCAGGCTTCTGGGGCCCGGCCCTGGTCCTCTTTGTCGCCCACTCAGCGGGCTACTTCACGGGTGGATTCGTCTTCACCGGACTGCTCCGATCCGGTGTCCCGGGATGGACACCGGAGACCGTCCTGACCGTCGCCAAGCTGGCCTGGGGATTCTTCCACGGCCTGGGATTCGGCGCAGGGATCGGGTGGATTTTGGCCGCATGGCAACGACCTGATGGGGGGCTCGAGTCGACCCCGTAGCCCGCTGGCATCATGCGCCCCCCACGTTATCCGCTCCTGCATCAGGTCAACACCCGGGTCTGGCTCCAGGGCCTGTCGCGGAACACGGGGCGCGCGGTCACCCTCGATGACGTGCCGGAGACGGTCCTCGACCAGTGGGCGACGCTGGGGTTCGACTGGGTCTGGCTGCTCGGAGTCTGGAAACTGGGAATCGTGGGGCCCGAGATCTCGAGGAGGAATCCCGAGTGGCGACAGGAGTTCGCGGGGACGCTGCCGGATCTGACTGAGAGCGACATCGGGGGATCCTGTTTCGCGATCACCGATTATTCCGTGGCGGATGGAATCGGCGGGGAAGGGGCCTTGGTCCGCTTCCGGGCCCGACTGGCCCGACGAGGCATCCGCCTGATGCTCGACTTCGTCCCGAACCACGTCGCCATCGACCACCCCTGGGTCGACCTCCATCCCGACTGGTTCATCGCGGGCACCCAGGAGGATCTGGATCGGGCCCCGGCCAACTTCATCCGCATCCCCGATGGGCGCATCCTGGCCCACGGTCGGGATCCCTACTTCCCGGGATGGCCTGACACCCTGCAGTTGGACTACTCCAACCCCGGGTTGAGGGAGGCCATGGTGTCGCAGTTGGTCGACGTCGCCGGGCAGTGCGATGGGGTGCGGTGTGACATGGCGATGCTGCTGTTGCCTGAGGTGTTCGAGCGGACCTGGGGACGGCGCATGCCCGACTTCTGGCCGGAGGCGATCCGCCGGGTCGGGGAGAGGCACCCGGACTTCCTCCTGTTGGCGGAGGTGTACTGGGACCTCGAGTGGACCCTCCAGCGGCAGGGGTTTGATGCCTGCTACGACAAGCGCCTCTACGATCGGCTCTGCCATGGGGATGCCGCTGCGATCCGGGCGCATCTTGGGGCGGGTCTCGACTACCAGGACCGTTTGGCACGCTTCCTCGAGAACCACGACGAACCCCGGGCCGCGGCGGTGTTTTCCTGCGATCGTCACCGCGCCGCGGCAGTGCTGACGTATCTCAGTCCAGGCCTGCGGTTCCTGCATCAGGGTCAGCTCGAAGGCCGACGGGTCCGGGTCTCCCCGCACCTGGTCCGCGCTCCGGAGGAACCGGTCGACCCGGCGCTGGCGTCGTTCTACGCCGACCTGCTGGCGACGCTCCGGCTGCCGGGGGTGCGGGAAGGGGACTGGCAGCTCGTGGGATCCCGGATGGCGTGGGAGGGTAATCCGACGTCCACAGACCTCCTCGGCATGGCCTGGTCCCGGAGTGATGGGACACGGCTGCTGGTGGCCGTGAACTTCTCTGCACACGATGCACAGGCGTTCCTCGAGTTGCCGTGGGCGGAGCTGGGAGGAGGCTGTTTCCGGTTCCGGGATCGTCTTGGGCCATGGAGCTACGATCGCGACGGTGGGGACCTTTCACGCCGCGGGTTGTACCTCGACGTCCCGGCGTGGCGAGCCCACGTGTTCGAGGTGACCCGGATCGTATGAGTGCGTGTTTTCGGCTGGGGGCGGGTGGGTGATCCGTCGCCGGTTTCACCAGTACCCGAACGATCCGTCGGCCCCCCAGATCTGGGAGGCACGGTAGCGCCGCATCTCGCGTATGTCCTTCCAGCGGACAGAGCCGTCGAGGAGTCCGACGTTGCCGCCCTTGGCGCCGAGGTCGACGGGACGCTGATCGTAGGCGTTAGGGTGGGTGTCGAAGTACTGGTCGTCCGCGACCCGAGGTCCCCGCGCGCAATGGGGCGCGAGGATGCGCTGGTAGGCGGGGGAGTCGACGTTCAGGTCGGCGAGGAGGACGAGGCTGGGATCGTCTGTGCTCTTCTGGGGCGAGACCCATTGGTTGGTGACGGTGTCGATCAGGGCCCAGGGGGTGTTCGGATGGCCGCCGAGGTAGTGGTAGCCGATCGCGATCCCGTAGTCCTCGTGGAAGCGCCAGCCCTCGCGCTTCTCCATCCACTTGTGGAGGTTGGGGCAGTCGAAGGCCTTCAGCTGGGTGGTGTAGCGGAGGAGGTTCGACTGGTTCTGGGTCGAGAAGATCGGCGTATGGGTGTCCTTCTCGTCGCGCTTGTCGGTGCCACCCCGGGGGAGCTCCTGCTGGTTGTCCCCTGCGTAGATGAGCGCCGCGAGGGTGAACTGTCGCATGTTGTTCAGGCACGCGGCGCGCTGGGCCCGTTCGCGGGCGTTGGCCAGCGCCGGGATCAGCAGCCCCGCCAGGATGGCGATGATGGCGATCACGACGAGCAGTTCGATCAGGGTGAAGGCCCATGGAGCGGGACCTGCGGTGGTCACACGCGACGCTCGGACCTGGGCGGACCTGGGCGCGGTCTGGTGGTTTCGAGTCTGGCGCATGGGTCCGGTGGGGGGAGGCTTCGGGATTGACCGTCGGTACTGGATCCTCACTCGCTGCGGACGCGGAGGAACCGGGCGGTGTCCGAAGGGGACACGGGGATCTCGGCGCGGAGTGCGGTGCCGGCGACCTTGAAGGTGGCTGGCAACAGCGACCATCCCGGGTTGGGCTCCGGTGCAGGGGTGGTCTCGACGCGCAACTGGGCCGCGATGGCCTCGGTCAGCGGAGTGCCATCGATCGAGGAGACCTCGAGGATCACCGAGGAGACCTCTCCGGAGGGCGTGTCGATCGCGAGTCGAATCGGGGGTACGGTTGGTTTGGCCTCCTCCACCTCGAGGGCGACGATCTGGTTCACGCTCCGGGCGTAGAGGCGTCCGTTGGCGTAGGCCGGGTGGTTCCAAGTCTTTCCGGTGAGGGCTTGGAATTGCCCGAGTTCCTCGTATTGGGCTGGGTTCGGGGCCACCAACACCAGTCGTCCCTGCTCGGTGAGGACCACGAGGGTGCCGCCGACCTTGATCAGAGAGGCGAACCCGGGGCTCTGACCTCCGACGGTTCGGGTGGTCCAGCGGTTGAGCCGCGTCTCGAGGCTGAGGCAAGCCAGGGTCCTCCCGGGCGCCCCGCTCTCCACGATGCCGTAGATGAACCCCTCATGCGCGACCGGGGTCGACCAATGGTTCTGGTAGGCGTTGTTGCGTTTGAAGTCGGTGTCGGTGACCGAGAAGCCGGCACCGTTGCGTCTCACCTTCGCGGTCCAAGCCCCGAGGGCGTAGGCGCAGGAGGCGTAGACGTAGTCGGCCGTGGCGATGGGTGTCGCTGCGGTGGAGGTTGCCGACGGCGTGAAGGCATGGCGCCAGAGGACGTCGCCCGTCTCGGGGTTCATGCCCACCAGTCCGCGCGACGTCAGGAACAGGACGTGCTCCACTCCCCCCAAGGTCGCCCAGGTCGGCGTGGCATGCGTCATCGTGTCGGTCTGGCGATTCCAGAGTGTCACGCCGTCGGTCGCCCGGACGGCGGTCAGGCTTCCCGAGCCGACGTTCGAGTTGAGGAAGATCCGATCCCCGGCAAGCAGGGGAGAGGCGGCATTCTGCCACGCGATCACCCGGGTGCCCGGGAATTCCTCCGGGAAATTGCGGCGCCACAGGACTCGTCCCGTCGCCGCATCGAGACAGAACAGTCCAAGGTACGAGGTCAGGACATACACCCGGTCGCCGTGGATCGTGGGCGTGGAGCGGGGCCCATCGAGGCTGCCGGTTCCGGCGTCGGGATAATCCGCCACCCCGAGGTTGGATGCCCAGACCTCGGCACCGGTGTCGGCATCCAAGGCGATGCAGACCTCGCGGGTCTCATTGTTGAGGCGCCGGTTGCCTTGGGTGAAGACCCGGTTGCCCTGGACCGTGATCGAGGACCAGGCGGGATCGATGGACCGTCGCCAAATCAGCCGGGGCGGACGCGCATTCCAGTCGGTCCGCATCGGCTCCGGACTCGAGCCATCGTGAGTCGGCCCCCGGTATTGCGTCCAATCCACGGCCCGCACCGAAAACGGATGGAGGCCCGCCAGCCCAAGGAGCACCGCGCCGCCCATCGCACGGGTCCATCGCTGTTTGAGGGGTGTCATACACCCTCAAGGAAACCCGAACCGGAATCGCGTCAAGAACCGTTCCTGGGCCCGGGTGTCCCGGTCGGTGTCGCCGCGAGGTTGGGTTTGCGTGATCGCCAGCTGATGGAAGGATCCGTCGGTCCGTTCGGCGGGAGGAGGGATTCGACAGCCTGCAGAAACGCTTGAGCCAAGCTGATGGACCGGATCGTTTCCGGCATTTGGCTTGCGTCAGTGGCGGCTGGGATTTCAACTCCCGTGTCTTGCGCGGACATCGGCTACCGTGGGTGGTGGCCGACTGCCGAACGACGACATCATTCCATAGAAGACTCATGAACAACGGTTCTGCCAGTGGTTCGAAACAGTTTCCCTATCCGGGGATTTCCACGACTTCCGACGGCGCCGGTGCGGTGACCTGGGTGGAGACCCACATCACCCAGGCGGCCTGCGCCTACCCGATCACGTCGTCCACGACCATGGGCACGGGCTACCAGACCGAGGTGGCCAACGGTAAGAAGAACCTCTGGGGCGACACGCTGGTGTTCGTCCAGCCCGAGTCCGAGCACAGCGCGGCCTCGACCTGCGAGGGTTTCGCCCTCGCCGGCGGGCGCGTCACCAACTTCACCTCCGGACAGGGCCTCGTCCTGATGAAGGAGGTCCTCTACACGATCTCCGGCAAGCGTCTCCCAGCGGTCTTCCACATCGGCGCACGCGCCATGACGAGCCACTCGCTGAACGTGCACTGCGGTCATGACGACGTGATGGCCGTGGCCGACACCGGATGGGGCATCCTGTTCGCTCGGAACGCCCAGGAGGCGGGTGATCTCGCCCTGATCTGCCGTCGCATCGCGGAGGAGACCGACACGCCCTTCCTGAACGTCCAGGACGGATTCCTGACGACGCATACGATCGAGAACGTCCGGCTGCCTGAGACGGAGCTGATGTCGAAGTTCGTGAAGGATCCGAACGACCGCATCCGCTGCATGTTCGATCCGCGCAATCCGCTGATGTCGGGTGTCGTCCAGAACCAGGACGCCTACATGAAGGGCAAGATCGCCCAGCGCGACTTCTACGACCGCATCCCGGCCGTCGTGGCATCGGTGTTCGACGAGTTCTACACCCTCACGGGTCGTCGGTACCGCGTGGTCGACGGCTACCGGATGGAGGACGCCGAGTACGCCATCGTCGGCATGGGCGGCATGATGGAGACCGCGGAGGCCGCGGTGGACTACATGCGGGAGGAGATGGGTCTGAAGATCGGCGCGGTGCATGTGACCTGCTTCGCCCCGTTCCCGGCGACCGAGCTGGTCGAGATGCTCAAGGGTGTGAAGACGTTCACGGTGGTGGAGCGCATGGACAACCCGCTCGCCCAGTCCAACCCGCTGGTGCAGGCGATCAAGGCCGCCTTCGCCGATGCGCTGATTGGCAACTCCTTCGGTTCCAAGGGCGAGTTCAAGTATCCGAAGATCAGCGGCATCCCCCGGATTCTCGCCAGTTCGGCGGGTCTCGGTTCCCGCGACGTCCGTCCCGGCCACTTCATCGCGCTCGCGAAGAACATGCTCGAGGCGGCCCCCCGCGAGTACACGGCGGTGGGCGTCAAGCACGCGCTCGCGATCAACGAGTCCATCGACCCCGATGTCCGTCCCGACAGCGCGTTCTCGATGCGCGGTCACTCGGTCGGTGGCTTCGGATCGGTCACGACCAACAAGCTCATCGCCTCGTTCGTCGGCGAGCTGTTCAACCTGCACGTCCAGGCCTACCCGAAGTACGGCTCCGAGAAGAAGGGTCTCCCGACCACCTACTACCTCACGGTGGCCAAGGAGCATCTCCGGACCCATTGCGAGCTGAACCACGTCGAGTTCATCCCGCTCAACGACGTGAACGCCTTCAACCTCGGCAACCCGCTCGAGGGCATCGCGCATGAGGGCTCGATCTTCATCCAGAGCGCCGAGACCGATCCCGAGAAGGTCTGGGCTGCGATCCCGGAGTTCGGACGCAAGATCATCCGCACCAAGCGGGTCCGCGTGTACTACCTCGACACCGTCAAGATCGCCCGCGAAGTGGCGACCGATCCGGATCTCCAGCAGCGCATGCAGGGCGTCGCGCTCGTCGGCATCTTCATCAAGGTGACCCCGTTCGCCGGCGAGTCCGGCATGGGACAGGACCAGGTGCTCGGCGCGGTCGAGAAATACATCCGCAAGTACTTCGGCAAGCGCGGTGAGCACGTCGTGCAGGAGAACCTGAAGTGCGTCCGTCGCGGTCTGCTCGACGTGATGGAGGTCCCGAAGTCGGTCATCGAGTCCCAGGCTGCCGCGTCTGCCCCGGCTGCGGTCGCCAAGTAACCCCCAACCCAGATTTACGACATGTCCACTGAAACGCTTGCCCAGCCCGCCCCGTCCCGGGTCAACACCCGTCCCATCACGGACGACGTCCTGAACGTCGCCGACTTCAACGACCGCATCGTCGGCGCCTACAATGACGGCTCCGCCGAACAGGGTCTGCCCGCCGACCTGTCGGTGGCCCGTTCCCTGATCGCCGCCGGATCGGGGTCGCTCCGCGACTTCTCCTACATCGCCCCGGAGATCCCGCTGCTGAACTCCGACAACTGCGTGGCCTGCATGGCCTGCGTCACGGAGTGTCCCGACACCGCCATCCTCGGGAAGGTCGTGACCAAGTCGAAGCTCGACGCCGAGCTCGCCTCGATCACCGACGAGACCGAGAGGGAGCTCTATCGGAAGCAGTTCGGCAAGACGACCAAGTTCTGGAACGTCTACGAGAAGAAGGGGCAGGAGCCCGGCTACTTCGGCATCTTCATCGACCCGACCAAGTGCAAGGGGTGTGCCGAGTGCGTGGAGGCCTGTGGCGACCACGGCGCGCTCTCGATGCTCAAGAAGGAGACCGGCACGCTCCCGAAGTTCCAGAAGACCTTCAATTTCTACCGGAAGATGCCGGAGACCCCGAAGCAGTACATCAACGACAAGCTGCTGACGGACATGATGCTGACCGACCGGTCGCTCCTCTACGTCGGCGGCGCCGGCTCCTGCATGGGCTGCGGCGAGGCCACGGCCATCCGCATGATGCTGGCCGCCACCGGCTTCGTGTACGGCAAGGAGAACATCGGCATCGTCAACTCCACCGGGTGCTCCACCGTCTACGCCTCGACCTATCCCTACAACCCGTACCTCGTGCCGTGGTCGAACTCGCTGTTCGAGAACGGTCCGACCTACGCCATGGGCGTCCGGGCCCGCTGGGACCAGATGGGCTGGAAGGACAAGAAGCTGTGGGTGTTCGGCGGTGACGGCGCCATGCTGGACATCGGCTTCCAAGCCCTCAGCCGCCTGCTGATGTCGGGCATGAACATCAAGGTCCTGATCCTTGACACCCAGGTCTACTCCAACACGGGTGGCCAGTCGTCGACCGGCTCCTACATGGGCCAGAACACCAAGTTCTCGGTCCACGGCAAGGCGATCTCGGGCAAGACCGAGCGCCGCAAGGAGATCGCCCAGATTGCGATGATGCACCCGGAGGTGTTCGTGGCCCAGACCAGCTGCGCCATGACCAACCACTTCTACAAGTCCATCATGGCCGCCAACGAGTTCGACGGACCGGCGGTCGTCAGCGTCTACACGACATGCCAGCCCGAGCACGGCGTGGGCGACAACATGGCGATGAACCAGTCGAAGCTGGCTGTCGACACCCGGACGTTCCCGGTCCTGATCTATGATCCCCGCAAGGGATCGAAGATCAGCGAGCGCCTGAGCCTCCAGGGCAACCCGGCCAACACCGAGGATTACTACGT
>JBDLQQ010000257.1:0-6963 GCA_039800465.1 Verrucomicrobiota bacterium | reverse complement strand
GTCCCGAGGTCCAGCTCGACCCGAAGACGCGACAGGTTGGGTTCGTGGGACACGAACACTGGCTCTACACCCTCGAGGCCAGCGCCGATCTGAACACCTGGAGCGCCCTCGGGGAAACGGTCCCAGGCACCGGGAAACCGCTGATACTGACCGACACCCGGACAGGGATCCTGCCTGGGCAGTTCTATCGCGTGGTCGCGACGCCCGACTTCCGGCGCTGAGCCCGACTCGAAACCCCGCGTCATGACCCCGCCGCAACCCCAGGATCCAACCGGGCCGACCGCCTGTGGGATCCACCCGGCACGCTGTCCCCTGTGCGGGCAGGCGAACGAGTGCCAGCAGGCGTCCTGTGACGCCTACAAGGGGCTGTGCTGGTGCGAACGGGTCACCTTTCCAGACGAACTCCTGAATCGCATCCCAGAGGAAGCCAGGAATCGCTCCTGCGTCTGCCGCGCCTGCGTCGTGGACGCGCTCAAGGCGCGACCGGACCCACTGCCCACCCAGGACGAATACTACTGGGAACCCGGGACCGGACGGATGGTGCTGACCGCGAAATACCTCCTGAGGCGGGGCTACTGCTGCGGTCATGGATGTCGACACTGCCCCTGGCCCCGGGAGCCCGGGGCCAGGTCGTGCGCCACGACCACCGCCCTGATCGTTGGGGCACTCCTGTGGGCCCTCGGCTCGGGCGGCACCTCGACCCAGGCGGCCACGTGGCGTGAGGACTTCGCGCAGGACCCGGTCTCGCGGGGCTGGCGCGCCAGCGGGGAGACCAATCGGTTCACCTGGAACGCGCCCGAGGGGCGGATGGAGATCACGTGGGACACGGCCTGTCCCCACAGCTTCTTTGCGCATCCCCTGCCCCAGCCGGTCTCGGAGACGGACGACTTCTCGCTCGCGTTCGACCTCCACCTGACCACCGCCCAGGGCGGCGCCCACACCGGACGTCCAGGGGCCATGCAGGTGGCCATGGGATTCCTGAACCTCCCTCGGGCCCTGGCCACCCGGTACCTGCGGGGAGCCGGGAAGGCCTTCGAGGTGCTCGAGTTCAACTGGTTCCCCGAGGGCTTCATCCCCGGATACGGCACGGTGGAACCCACGCTGTCGACCATCACCTACGACGCCAACGGCAAGGTGCTGGCCGACTTCGCCTTCCCGGTCACGCTCGAGACCGGCAAGACCCACCGGGTGCGGGTCCGCCACGAGGCCAATCCCCGGCAGGTCCTCACCGAGGTCGAGGTCGAGGGACAGGTCCTGGCCACGACCCGGATCACCATCCCGACCGGCTTCGGAAGTTTCCGAATGGATGCCTTGGCGATGCTGGTCTGGGACGAGCGGACCTCCTTCAGCGACTCCCTCAGCGCGACGGGTTGGGTCGACAACATCGAGGTGGTCGTCCCCGACGCTCCGGTCGGCACAATCACCCTCCTACCCTCGCAGCGGGAAGTGGAGGTCCTGGGGGTGTCCGGATGGAACTATCGACTCGAGGCCAGCCTCGATCTCCGGGACTGGCAGACGGTGGACGGTCCACGACCGGGTAACGGACAGGCACTGCGGCTGGCTGACCCCCGCAAGGCCCAGTCCCCGCAGCAGTTCTACCGGGTCCAGGCCGGACGCTGATCCGGTCGGGCGTCCGGGTCGCGGATCAACGACGTCGGGCCTTCTCGAGGACCTCCGCCAGCGTCACCTCGGCCCCACCCCGGCGCTTGCTCTCGTCGGCCGCCTCCATGAACGCAAAGATCTCAAGAGTCTCCTCCGGTTGCACCGGAGCCACACCGGTCTTCAGGAACGGCACCACCGCGGCGATCAACGGGGCATAGCCATCGTAGGCACCCACAGGCGAAGAGCCCTTCGTTCCCTCGGCCCGGCCCTCGTAGCCCTTGCCCTCCCGGAACGTCCCGCGACGCCCCCCCTTCCAGGTCCCCACCACCTCGATCCCACCCTCCGGCGTGGTGCCCCGGCGGACACTCACGCAACCCGTGCCCATCACCGTGAACAGCGACTCCACTCCATGGACCCCATACCAGAAGAGGTCCGGATGGGTTTTCTCCAGATGCGCCGGACTGCTGGTCCAGGCATTGGTCACAGTGCCGATCCGCCCGTTCCGGACCGCGAGCGTGTTGGAGCCGAACCGCAGCGACGAGGCGGTGAACACTGGGACCTTCGCCGTCTCGGCAAGACGGAAGATCTCGATCGCGTCGGACAACGTGCCGGCGATTGGCTTGTCGATGTAGACCGGTTTCCCAGCCGCGATCACCGGACGGACCTGCTCGAGATGCGGACGCCCGTCCACGCTCTCGAGAAGCACCGCATCGACGTCGCGACACATCTCCGGGATCGAGTCATAGATGCGCACGCCATGCTTCTCGCGGAGGGTCCGGGTGTACTCCTCGACGCGGGACCAGCTCGACTCGATGTCCGGGCTGCCCCCCTTGAACCCGGCCACCACGCGGGCGCCCTTCACATGGTCCTTGGCCGACGGGTTGTTCAGGATCTCGGTGAACGCCGTCACGTGCGACGTGTCGAGGCCGATGAGTCCAAGCCGAAGGTCAGCGTCCGCCATGGCCGTGCAGAAGGGGATGAGGGCGATCAGGCATCGCCGAAGGAGGTGGGGAATCACGGCTTGATTTCGTCCGGGGATCCCCCGGTGCTGCAAGCCGGATCTCAGCGAACATCCCCCCGGTGGGAATTACGGCAGATCCCGCCACGGCGTGAAATTCAGCAGCTGGATCTCATTCCGGGGACGGCCCGCCTTCAGGATCCCGACGTCCACCCAGGTGACGCTCGCGTAGTCGACCTCGATGTGCTCGAACCAGCGCAGCGGCTGGTGGAGCAGATGCGACAGGATTCCGCGGATGACCCCGCCATGGCAGAAGACCGCCACGGTGCGACCGGACTGTTCCCGGATGATCTGGTCGATGCTGGCGTTCAGCCGGGACTTGAACCCGTGTAGCGACTCCGCCCCGGTGACCCGTTCCTGCTCGAGATGGTCGAGCCAGTCGTAGGCCGACATGCCGAAGCGGTTCTGGACCTCATCCCAGCCCAGCCCCGTCCAGTCCCCGAAGTCGATCTCCCGGAGTCCCGACAGGATGACGGGCTCGCCGGCGTGATGGCGTCGGAACGGCTCATAGGTCAGCTGGACCCGTCGCATCGGGCTGGCGTAGACGGCATCGATTGGGGTCCGGGCCAGCCACGACGACAGCCGGTCGGCCTGCTGGTGTCCCACGGGGGACAGCTCCATGTCGATCCGGCTGCCACCGAACATCCGATGGTACCGGGTCTCCACCTCGCCATGGCGGATCAGGTAAAGGGTCGTCTTCACGGATTGGGTGGGTGAGGCGTCCGGATCAACCCTCGGAGGCCTCGATGGCCTGCTGCTGGAGTTCCAGGAGCCGGTGGATGCCGAGTCGCCCCAGCCGCAACAACTCCGTCAGGTGATCCTGACCGAACGTGGCCTCCTCCCCGCTCGCCTGGATTTCAATGAACTCCCCGGCGCCGTTCATCACGAGATTCATGTCCACCGAGGCCCCGCTGTCCTCGATGTAGTTGAGGTCCAGGACCGGCCGACCGTCGACCACGCCGAGGCTGACTGCGGCCAGGGGGCTTTTCAGGGGGGACTCGGTGAGCTTGCCCTCGGACCTCAGCTTGGCGATGGCGAGGGACAGCGCCACGTAGGCGCCGGTGATGCTCGCGGTGCGGGTGCCGCCGTCGGCCTGGAGGACGTCGCAGTCGACCCAGAGCGTCCGGGGTCCGAGCTTGTCGAGGTCCACCACCGCGCGCAGCGAGCGTCCGATCAGGCGCTGGATCTCCCCGGAGCGTCCATCGAGCTTCAGCTTCCCGATGTCGCGGGCCTTCCGATCGAGGGTGGAGTACGGGAGCATCGAATACTCGGCGCTCATCCAGCCGCCCTCGACCTTCTTGGCCTTCATCCAGGGCGGGACTGATTCGTCCACCATCACGGCGCAGATGACCCGGGTGTTCCCCCATTCAATCAGGGTTGAGCCCGCAGCATGGGGGGCGATGTGGTTCTGGAACCGGATCGGACGCAGCTGGTCGGGCAGGCGTCCGTCGGGACGCGGCGAGGGCTCGGATGACATGAGCCGCAGACGCTACGCGCGAGCCCTCCAGCCCCTCAATCCTCAACTCAGGCGCCAACCCTGAGCACCGCCCTTGGGTTAGGACCGGCAGTGCCCCGCTCTTTACCCTGTAACCCAACCGTCACCTCTGGTGTCCTTGGCAACACCCGACGGCGTCCCGATATCACCGCGTTGGACTCCGGTCTTCGGCCATGAACAAGAACGAATCCCTCCTGCAGTTCTTCTCCGCCCAGAGCGCCGAGATTCCGTACGGACTGTTCCTCATCAACTTCGTCCTGGCCGCCGTCCTGGCCCACCTGCTGGGACGCCTCTACGCCCGATTCGGCCACTCGTTGTCGAACCGCGAGATGTTCGGACGGAACTTCATGGTCCTGAGCATGACCACGATGCTGATCATCACGATCGTGAAGTCGTCTCTGGCCCTCTCTTTGGGTCTGGTCGGGGCCCTGTCGATCATCCGGTTCCGGACCGCGGTGAAGGAACCCGAGGAACTGGGCTACCTGTTCATCTGCATCGCAATCGGACTCGGTCTGGGTGCCCAGCAGACGGTGATCACGCTGGTGGCGTTCGCAATCCTGTCGGCCCTCATCGCCCTGAGCCGGATGGTGCGCGGACGCGAGCCCGGTCCCAGCGTGTACCTGACCCTGTCGGCCCCGCGGGACCGCAGCCCCGGGCTCGCCGCCTGGACCGCCGGACTGCAGCGGCATGCGAACGATCTCCGGTTGCGACGCTTCGACGAGACCGACTCCCACCAGGAGGCCTCCTTCCAGGTGGCCTTCCCGGACCTCAAGAAGGTGGAGGCCTGCCTCCAGGATTTCCGCACCGCATTCGCCGACACCCGGGTGCGCCTGATGGACGACCGCGGCATCGGTTCCTGAACGCCCCATGGCGGATACCTCGGAGAATGGATTCCGCTTCGAGCGGAAGTATCACATCACCGACGTGCCCTTCGGCGAGGTGGAGCACTGGGTGCGCCACAGCCCGGCGGGGTTCCGGGAGATCTTCTCGCCCCGGACCATCAACAACATCTACCTCGACACGCCGCGGCTCGATTCCTACTTCGAGAACGTCGGGGGTCTTTCCGAGCGCACCAAGCTGCGGATCCGCTGGTACGGCGACCTGTTCGGTCCCATCGCCAAGCCGGTGCTGGAATTCAAGATCAAGCGTGGGATGGTCGGCACGAAGGACTCGCATCGGCTCGCGCCCTTTCAGCTCACACCCGGGTTCGGCCTCGCGGATCTCGAGAAAGTGGTGCGGGACTCGGTCCTGCCGCCGCAGATCCGGGCCGCGCTGGAGGACGTGGAGCCGGCGATGATCAACCGGTACCACCGGAAGTACTTCCTGTCGGCCGACGGCAACTACCGGGTGACGCTCGACTGGGGTCTCGAGTTCTACCGGGTCGACCGCCATGACAGCCGCTTCACCTGCCGGAACCGGCTTCCCGACAGCACCGTCATGGAGCTGAAGTACGCCGGGGAGATCGCCGACATCGATGAGCGGATCACCAACTTCTTCCCATTCCGGGTCACCCGGATGTCCAAATACGTGACCGGTGTGGAGGCCGTGGAGGGATGAACGGGGCCCGCGTCGGGGAGGCACGGGATCCCATGGCCCGGATCTCACCGAACCAGTTTGGATGGGGTCTCGTGATCCTCCTCGCGGCCCTCGTCGGCGTGTTCCACCGCGATCTTCTCCAGGCCAATCGGGAACCAGACGTCGTCCTGTCGGAGATCCTGGCCGTGAACCACTCGGCGCTCGACGATGCCGACGGGGATTTCCCCGGGTGGATCGAGCTGCACAACCGGAGTCTCAGGCCCGTGAACCTCGGAGGCTGGCATCTGACCGACGACTTCCGGAATCCCACCCGCTGGACATTCCCTCCGGTGACCCTCGACCCGGGGGCTTTTCTGGTGGTCTTCGCCTCGGGCAAGGATCGGACGAACCGGGTGGACGATCTCCATGCGAACTTCCGGTTGGATCCGAAGGGACGGTTCCTCGGGCTCGCGCGCCCCGGTGGAACTCTGTTCGAGGACGAATTCCAACCCAGGTATCCAGCCCTCCCCGGGGACGTCTCCTTCGGCGTGCTGGAGGCGAGTCTCGACAGCCCCTTCCACCTGCGTCGCCATGGGCTCTTCGTCACCCCGACTCCGGGTGAGACCAATCGGGGTGAGATGCTCGGCCAGGTGGCGGACACCCGATTCAGCCAGCCCCGCGGATTCCAGGACCAGCCGTTCGACCTGACGATCGAGTGCCGCACCCCGGACAGCGAGATCCGGTACACCCTCGACGGCTCCCTGCCCCGACAGGACCACGGAGCGGTCTACTCCCGGCCGATTCCCATCACGAACACCACCGTCGTGCGGGCCGCTGCATTCCGGCCCGGATTCCGCCCCTCGAACGTCGACACGCTGACCTTCCTGTTCCCTGGCCGCCCCGGACAGAACTCCGAGGCATCCTCGGCATCCGCCCCGGGACGATCCTCGCCCAGCCCGCTTCCACCGAAGGCGACCCTCCGCTCCCTCCCGATCGTGTCCCTGGTGCTGGACCCGGCAGACCTCTGGGATCCGACCCGGGGTCTGCAGGCCAATCCAACCGAGACGGGGAGTGCCTGGGAACGCGTCGCCTCGATGGAGTGGATCGAGTCGGGTTTCAGCGGGAAACAGTCCAAGGACCGCGCGGCCTTCTGCGGAATCCGGATCCAAGACCCTGCCTCGGTGACTTCCCCCCTGGATGCGAAGCACTCCTTCCGACTCGTGTTCCGAGACCTCCATGGGACTCCGGAGTGGTCGGGTCATCCGCTCGGCCCCACGGGACCAAAACGGTTCAAGACGCTCCTGCTGAATGCCGGATTCCCAACCGGTGGCCG
>JBDLQQ010000256.1:0-21671 GCA_039800465.1 Verrucomicrobiota bacterium | reverse complement strand
CCTGACCCGACGGGTTCCCGAGGTCTATGACGTGGAGGTCCTCCACATTCTGACCCACGGTCCCGCCCCCTACGCCACGCCCGAACTCCAGGCCCATTGCCGACAGAACTCCTTCTTCATCGGCGGGAACGTCCGCGACCAGATCCAGGCTGGCCTCGCCGACTACACGCCCATCTTCCTATCCGAGATTCCGAGGCTCTTCCGCGAACGCCGACTCCATCTCGACATCGCCTTGGTCCAGGTCAGTCCTCCCGACACGCATGGGTTCTGCAGCTTCGGGGTGTCGGTCGACGTCGTGAAGGCGGCGGTCGAATCGGCGGACTTCGTCATCGCCGAGGTCAACCCCAACATGCCCCGGACGCTGGGCGACAGCTTCGTCCATGTGCGGGACCTGGATGCGATGGTGGAGGGGACGATGCCGGTGCTGGAGCATCCGACCGAGGAACCCTCCGCCGAGGCCCTGCAGATCGCAGAGTTAATCGAGACCCTGGTGCCGGACGGGGCCACCCTTCAGACAGGGATCGGATCCATCCCCAGCGCTGTCCTGGCCGCCCTGCGCCACAAGAAGGACCTTGGGATGCACACCGAGATGCTGACCGAGGCGATCATCCCGCTGATCGAGTCCGGGGTCCTGAATGGGAGGCGCAAGACACTCCTGCCCGGGAAGGTCGTCACCAGCTTCTGCTTCGGGAACCGACGGCTCTACGACTACATCCACGACAATCCCGCCTTCGAGTTCCGTCCCACGGAGTTCACCAACGATCCGTTCCAGATCGCCCGCAATGCCCGCATGGTGGCGATCAGTTCAGCGCTGGAGGTCGATCTCACCGGACAGATCTGTGCCGACTCCATTGGCGACCGGTTCTACAGCGGTTTCGGCGGCCAGACCGACTTCATGCGCGGGGCCGCTCGCAGTGAGGGTGGGAAGGCGATCATCGCCCTCCCGTCGACGGGCAGGCAGGGGACCGTCTCGCGGATCAGCGGACGCCTGTTGAACGGAGCCGGCGTCGTAACCACCCGGGCCGATGTCCACTACGTCGTCACTGAATTCGGCATCGCCCATCTCCACGGGAAGACCGTCCGGGAACGGGCGCTAGCCCTCATCCACATCGCCCACCCTCGATTCCGGGAAGCCCTGCTCCAGGAGGCGCGGGACCGGCATCTGGTGACCCCGAACCAGATCGCATTGCCTCCGGGACTCCGTCCGTATCCCCGGAAACACGAGACCTCCCACGAGTTCGGGGGAGGGCTCCGGGTGGATTTCAGGCCGATCCAGCCGACCGACGAGCGCCACCTCAAGGAACTGTTCTACGCGCATTCCCCATCCACGATCTACCAGCGGTATTTCAGCCGCCTCCAATCCCTGCCCGCGGACATGACCCAGCGGCTGGTCACCCTCGACTACAACGATGACATGGCCCTGGTGGGACTCGTGCCGGCCGGGGGTGAACAGCAGTTCATCGCCGTCGCCCGCTACCACCGGGATCCCGCAACCCAATGGGCGGAGATCGGCATCGTCGTCCGTGAGGGCTACCGGCGGCGGGGAATCGCGGACTTCCTGCTGCGGAAACTGGGCGGAGTCGCCCGGGAACAGGGGATCCTCGGATTCCAGGCGGATGTCCTCGCCGAGAACAGCGGGATGCTGGCGCTCCTGAGACGCCTCGCCAATCCGATCGAGGTGACCACCCATGCGGGGGTCAGCACCGTGCGGTTTGCCCTCTCGAACATCCGGTCGGATCCCAGCTCCCCAGACCATGCCAGGGATGGGGGCGTTGCCGGGAAAACCTCATGAGTCCTATTGAAACCTCCCGCCCACGGCACACGTCTAGGATGGCATGTTGGCAGAGCTTCCAGCATCGAGATGGAACCCAGCGGCGGCGACCCATCTTCTGAACCGGGCGGGATTTGGTGGCACCGCCGATGAGGTCTCTGAGCTGGCCCGGAAGCCAGCCCGTGAGGCCGTGCGATCCCTGGTGGCCAAGGGAACCGCAGCGAATCCCCAAAAGCCCCCGTCCTGGGCCCACCCCGACCCTGATCGTGCCGCCCGCCTGAAGGCGTTCCGGGAGGCCTCCCCACAGGAACGGGAACGGCTCCAGCGCGAACAACGGCAGACCCAACGCGCCAGGATGGTCGAACTGGAGGGCTGGTGGCTCGACCGGATGGTCCGGGGCGCAGACCCACTCCGGGAGAAGCTCACCCTCTTCTGGCACGGCCACTTTGCGACCAGCGCGGTCAAGGTCCGCGATGCCTATCTCATGTGGCGTCAGAACGACCTCTTCCGGCGACACGGCCTGGGCCCTTGGAGGACGCTGCTGCGGGAGGTCACGCTCGACCCGGCCATGCTGATCTGGCTCGACCAGGCACAGAGCCGGCCCCCGAAGCCGAACGAGAACTACGCCCGGGAATTGATGGAGCTCTTCGTGCTCGGGGAAGGTCGGTTTTCCGAGCGGGATGTCACGGAGTCGGCGCGGTCGCTCACCGGATGGACCCTCGACCGACTCCGGCAGGAACCCATCTACCGTCCGCGGTTGCACGATCCCGGCGTCAAGTCGGTGCTCGGTGCCGAAGGAAGGCTGGGTCTGGATGATATCCTCGATGTCCTGACCTCACGACCGGATTCGGACCAGTGGATCACCGGGAAGCTCTGGACATTCTTCGCCGGCACCGCACCCGGAGCCGAGCTGCAGCAGTCCCTCGCCCGCTGCTTCAAGGAACAGGGCCGCACCATCGGCCCATTCCTCGAGACACTGTTGATCTCGGAGGCGTTCCATGCACCGGAAGTCGTGGGGCAACGGATCAAAAGCCCGACCGAGCTCCTCGTGATGGCCTGTCGACAGCTGGGCCGGCCATTGCCTGCCCCAGCCGTCTGCGCCAACTCACTTCGACTCCTCGGACAGGACCTCTTCCATCCTCCCAACGTGAAGGGTTGGGAAGGCGGGGTGGCTTGGATCAACGCCAATACCCTGCTGAACCGACACAATCTGGCGCTCCTGCTCGTCACCGGGGAAAACCCTCTACCGACGACTCCCCGGAAGGGGACCCCGTCCGCTCCCCGAACCCGTCGGGGGCGACCCGCAGCCACCGCTCCGGTGGACCTGGCAGAACTGCTCCCAAAGACTGACAGGACTTCGGCCGAGCGAATCCTCGAGATTCTCAACAACCGGTTCCTCGATGCCCGTATCTCCGCGAAGAGCCGCAAGGTGCTCGGTGACTACCTTTCGGCCCAGGCGGATCTGGATCCCCAAGAACTCCTGGGCCTCCTGCGACTCACCCTTTGTCTGCCCGAATACCAACTTTGCTGACCCACCCCAAACACCGATGCATACCCGGCGATCCTTCCTGAAATCGACCGCCTGGGGCGGTGCCCTAGGCTCGACTGTACCCGCCTTCCTCGCGGCGACATTCGACCACCTCCATGCGGAGAACAGCGACCGGGACGTGGCTCCGGCCACGGGAAAAGACTCCCCGGTGCTGGTCGTCATCCAGCTCGCGGGCGGCAATGATGGGCTGAACACCGTCGTGCCGCTCGGAAACGACCATTACCACAAGGCCCGTCCGAAACTCGGATTGGAACCGAAAACGATCCGGAAGATCCGGGATGATGTCGGGTTCCATCCCGCTCTCAGGGGGTTCGAAGAGCTCCATGACGAGGGCCGGCTCGCGATCGTGCAGTCGGTCGGATACCCCAACCCCAACCGGTCCCATTTCCGCAGCACGGACATCTGGATGACTGCCACGGACAGCGACCGCTTCAGCAACGTGGGATGGATCGGGCGGTACTTCGACAACGCCTGCGCTGGGGGGCCTGCGACGGTGGGAGTGGCTGTGGGACGACAATCCCCCCTGGCCTTCGCCGCAAAACATCCGAGGGGCATCGCGCTCGAGAACCCGGAGTCGTTCCGCTTCACCGACCTCGACGGGGGGGCAGACAACCAGGCCAAGGGAAGCGGATCATTCTACCGGCAGATGAACTCCAGCTTCGACGACGCACCCCTCGGGGACCCCGCAAACGCGGGGGGTAGCGTTGCGATGCTGGGTGGCACCCACTCCCAGACGTCGGGCGGGTCCCCGCTCGATTTCCTCGAGCGCACCGCGCTCGACGCCCAGGTCAGCTCGGACCAGATCCGGGAGATCGCCAACCGGTTCCGGAACGCCTCGCCGTATCCCGCCTCGAAGCTGGCGAACGACCTTCGCCTCGTCGCCCGCCTGATCGCCGGTGGCCTCGGCACCCGGGTCTACTACTTGAGCCAAGGGGGATACGACACCCACACCAACCAGACGGGGGCGCATCAACGTCTGCTAGGTGTCCTTGGCGATGCAATGGTGGCCTTCGTGAAGGATCTCAAGGCCCTGGGGCAGTCGGACCGGGTACTGGTCATGACCTTCAGTGAATTCGGCAGGAGGGTCGCCGAGAACGGCAATGCCGGGACGGACCACGGGGCCGCGGCTCCGCTGTTCCTCGCGGGCACCCGGGTGAGGGCCGGTTGGCACGGCAAGCCACCGATCCTCGATCCGACCTCGCTCCATAACGGGGATCTCCGGCATTCGACGGATTTCCGCAGCGTCTACGCCAGCATCCTGGAGCAGTGGCTGCGGACCGATCCAAGACCCATCCTGGGGACCACATTCCCGACACTGCCACTCGTCGCCTGACCTCCCGGTCAATCCGTCTCGGCCAGGTGCCGCGCCTGCCGTGGAGGAACGGAGGCGACGGACACGCGCCCCGAGGGCAGCTGGCCAAACTCCTCGCGCCACCAGGACGGGCGATCGTTCCGACCCGACCGCACATAGTCCCTCGCGAGCGCCTCCGCGAAGACCCCCGGAGGAATACCCGAGGACTGCACCGCGTGATCCCAGAGGAGTTCGAACTGCCGCGTGAGGGCAATGCCACTGGTCTTCACCCCTCGGCGGTGCAGGTCATCGCTGAAAGCGAGGAACGCCCGGAACGCCGAGGACTGCGGACCCGCCCCTGACCACAACAACGGCAGGGCAGCTGAGAATCGGCCGCTGTTCGCGAAGAGGTCCCAGAACGCCGCGAAACGCTTCAGACGCCCCAGCGTCCCGAAGTCGAGCATCCGGGTCTGGAGCACTTCATAGGGGGGATTCGGGCTGTACACCATGCCCCACTCGACATCGTGGCGGATGATGGGAGTCCCACGCAGGCGCTTCAGGATGCCGACCTGGATCTCCTGGGGTCCGAGGGACAGGAGCCGATCGAACCCCGCCCCGAAGCTCTCCAGATCCTCCCCTGGAAGGCCCGCGATCAGGTCGGCATGGACATGGACCCCGCTGTGGTCCCGGAGCCATCGGAGGTTGTCTTCCATCCGGGCGTGGTTCTGACGACGGCTGATCCGCTCCTCCACCTCCGGGTTGAGTGTCTGGAGCCCGACCTCGAACTGGAGTGAGCCGCGTGGGAAACGGGCGATGAGTTCCCGGAGGGGTTCCGGAAGGCGGTCGGGCACCAACTCGAAGTGGATGAACAGTCCCGGCCGCATCCGATCCAGGAAGAACCGCAGGATCGCAAGGCTGGTCGGGAGATGGAGATTGAAGGTGCGGTCGACGAACTTGAACCGGAGGACTCCCCGATCCAGTAGGCGCTGCATCGCCCCGAGGAAACGGTCCAGCGGGAATTGACGGACCGGGATGTCGAGGGACGAGAGGCAGAACTCACAGGTGAACGGACACCCGCGGGAGGCCTCCACATAGATCACACGATGGGCGATATCCCGCTCGTCATAGAGATCGTAAGGCAGTTCCAACCGTGTCAGATCCGGCAATGCCGCATGGAGGATCCTGGGGATCGGCCCGGTGTCCCCCGAGGTTTCCCCAAGGAGCCGCCCACAGACCTCGGCGAAACAAAGATCGGCCTCACCCGCGATGACATGGTCGGCCAGACCCACGATCTCCTGCCCCTCCGGCTCATGGCTGACCTCGGGACCACCCAGGATGATCACGAGGTCGGGCCGAAGCCGCTTCAGGATGGCGACCAGTTCGGTTGAGGGACGGATATTCCAGATGTAGATGCCCAGCCCCAGGATCTTCGGGTTGCGATTGAGGATGGACTCCGCGATCTCAACAACAGACTGGTTGATGTCGAACTCCACCAACGCCGCCCGGGAGCGCAGCGGGCCCAGGTTGGCCATGAGGTAACGGAGTCCGAAGGCCGCGTGGAGGTAGCGGGCATTCAGTGTGGACAGAAGGATGTCCTGGGACATGGGGACGGCGAGGCGGCAACGGTCGGGCTCGCTTCACCGGGAAACCCAATGGGAATCCACGGCATCAGGAGGTCCACGACGCGGGCAACGGTTGGGGGACCCTGCCCTCAAAGCGGCGGATCGGGAAGGTGCCTGAGGAGTTCTCGATTCTGCTCATGGGACAGCAGACTCAGGGCCTCGTCGCGCGACACCCAGCGGACCTCCGCAACCTCACCGTCGTCCTTCGCAACCCCGGGCCCAACGGCCTCCATGTCCCAGAAGCAGACCACCTTGTTCCTTCCCTGGACCAGGTACTGCATGACTCCGGCAAAACGCAGGATGCGGGCCCGGACGCCGGTCTCCTCCTCGACCTCCCGGAGCGCCGCCTCCTCGAAACCCTCTCCAGGGTCCAGCTTCCCCTTCGGCAACGACCACTCATCGCCACCATGGCGGTCCCTCCGGATGAGGAGCAGTTCGAGCCCGGCGGATGTACGCCGCCAGACCAGCCCACCAGCAGCCCTGAGCGGAACGCCTTGGTGGCCAGATTCAGTGAAGGTTCCCATGATGACCCGGGAATCCTATATGGGACAGTCACAAGACCCATCCGCAAAATGTTAAGATTTGCCATCCCATCGACGAAACCTGGCCGACACCAGCCGACGCCGCCTTTCCTTCCTCTCCCGGGACAACCATCCTGATCGCGATGAGACCCTTCGAGGTGTGCGCAATGGTGGTCCTCGGGATGCTCCTTCGGCTGCCGCTCGGCGCCGCAGGCCCGATGGAGTTGCCGGACCGGTCCAAGGCGCCGACGCAGTCCCTCAAGTGGGAGCGAACCTGGACGCTCACGCCCCCGAATGCCTCCCGGTTCGACGCCTCCGCCCTCCTCCGCCTCAACGATGGTTCCCTGCTCACGGTGAACGACAAGCAGGCCGGGGTGTACCGCATCGAGGGACTCGACGAGGGATCCCTAGCCCGATTGACCCTCGTTCCGGGCGTCTTCACGAAGGCCGCCCTTGACGCAGCGTCGGGGCGGATCGCCCCGGCCTACGACCTCGAGGGACTCGCCGTTGACGATCAGGGCCGGTGGTATGTCTGCGATGAGATCAGCCGGAACCTCTTCCGCTTCGACCACCGGACCGGCAAGACCGAGATGCTGGCGACCGACTGGAGCCCCGTCAGGAAGTGGCTTTCGGAGGATGGGAACGCCTCGTGGGAGGGGCTCGCGATCGGCGGCGGCTCCCTGTTCGTGGCCAACGAGCGGAACGTCGGCCGCATCGTGGTCGTGTCCCTGTCGACCTGGAAGGTCCTCCGCTCGTTCTCGGTCTCACCGCCCGATCGACCAGCCAGGGATGTCCACTACTCCGACCTGTGTTGGAACGCCGACCGGCTCTGGGTCCTCTGCAGGGAAAGCCAATGCATTCTCAAGGTCGAGCCGGGCACGGGTCGCGTGGAGGCGGCGTTTGGCTATTCCGCGATCGAGCGGGATCCGAAGCACGGATACCTGAACCCGCTCCCGGTGGGATTCGTGGAGGGACTGGCCATCGAGGGCGACACGGCATGGCTCCTGGTCGACAACAACGGGATCGGCCGGATTTCGGACCCGAAGGACCTCCGTCCGACCCTCTGGCGATGCCGAGTTCCGCAGGAGAGTCGAGGGATCAAGCCCCGCCCGTCGACGAACCCCTGAGTCCAGCCCCCAACCATTCCCGGATCCGCAGACGCGGCTCCTTGCTTAATCGATGACCGAAAGGCTTTAATCCGCCTGTGGCGTTGCCTCAGAAGACCCTTCAGAAACCCGTTGCCTTCTCAGGCATCGGACTGCATTCCGGGAATAAGGTCACGATGACGCTGCTGCCGGGAGCCCCCAATTCGGGACTCCGGTTCCGGCGTGTGGATCTTGAAGGGAAACCGGAGATCGAGGCCCGATCCGAGAACGTGGTAGACACCCAGCGATCCACCACCCTGGGTCGGGGATCGGTCCGCATCCATACCGTGGAGCACGTCCTCGCGGCACTGCAGGGAGCTGGGATCCACAATGCGGTGATCGAACTCGATGCCCCGGAACCGCCCATTGCCGATGGAAGTTCCCGGGAATTCGCCCGTCTCATCCGGGAAGCTGGCACCCTAGACCAGCCGGATCGGATCGAACCCCTGGAACTGACCTCGCCGATCGAATTCTCGATCGGCGACACCCACATGGCGGCCTTTCCCCACAATGGGTTCAAGCTGACCTGTACCAGCGCGGACAAGGGCGGGCGCTTCACCCAATTCTTCTCCGTGGAGGTCACTCCGGAGAGCTGGGAGCGTGACCTGAGCCACGCCCGCACCTTCGGCTTTCTGGAGGAGATTGAATACCTCTACCGCAACGGCCTGATCCGGGGGGCCAGCCTCGAGAACGCCATCATCGTCCGGGATGATGCCGTGCTGACCAATGAGCCGCTCCGGTATCCCGAGGAGTTCGTCCGGCACAAGATGCTCGACATGGTGGGGGACCTCGCCCTGATTGGACGCCCTCTCCGCGCCCACGTCGTCGCGGTCAAACCCAGCCACCAGGCCAACACAGAGATGGCCAAGGCCATCCTCGGCCAATCCCGTCGGCCGATCGAGGTCGCCCAGACCTTCTCTCCCCCACCTGCCTCCGCCACGGAGAAGCCCTCAACCAAAACCGCCGCAGGCGCGGCCAAACCCGTGTCCCCCGTGACCGATTCCAAGCCACCCGAAACACCGGTGCGCGATGGCGCCACCCTCGATGTCGAACAGGTGATGCAGATGCTGCCCCACCGGCCGCCGTTCCTGATGGTCGACCGGGTGACGCGGATCGAAGGGAACAAGATCACCGCCCTCAAACAGGTCACCATGGGCGAACCCTACTTCGCGGGGCATTTTCCGGGACATCCCATCATGCCGGGCGTCCTACAGCTCGAGGCCATGGCCCAGGTCGCGGGGCTTCTCCTCCTGCGCGAGGCCGAGAACCTTGGGAAACTCGCCTATTTCATGTCGGCCGAGGAGGTCAAATGGCGCAAGCCGGTGCGTCCGGGCGACACCCTCGTCATCGACATCGAGATGACCAAGATCCGTGGCAAGATCGCGAAGGCCAAGGGCGTCTGCCTCGTCGACGGCGAGACGGTCAGCGAGGCCAACGTCACCTTCATGCTCGTCGACCGCTGACCATGGCCACGTCGATCCATCCCAGTGCCATCATCCACGCCGGTGCCGAGATCGGCGACGGCTGCGAGATCGGACCCTATTGCGTGATCGGCAGCCGGGTCCGGATGGGTCCCGGAAACCGCCTCCATTCCCATGTGGTCCTCGATGGCGACACCCTTCTGGGACGCGAGAATGAGATCTTCCCGTTCGCCTGCATCGGCGGGAGGACCCAGGACCTGAAATGGCAGGGCGGGCATACCCGGGTGGAGGTCGGCGATCGGAACACCTTCCGGGAATACGTGACCATCCATGCGGCCACGGCCGATGGAGGAGCCACCGTGGTCGGATCCCACAACAACCTGCTCGCCTACACCCACATCGCCCACGACTGCCGGCTCGGGGACCACATCATCATGTCGAATCTGGCCCAGATCGCCGGACACGTGACGATCGAGGACCACGCGATCCTCGGTGGCATGTCTGCCGTCCACCAGTTCTCACGGGTTGGCCGCCTCGCGATGGTCGCCGCCTGCACGCCCGTCCGCAGGGATGTCGCCCCGTTCATGCTGGTGTCCGGCGATCCCGCAGAGACCGTGAAGGCCAACCTTGTCGGACTCGAGCGGGCAGGACTCGATCCCGAGACGATCCGGAACCTCGGACAGGCCCATCGGATCCTGTTCCGGGACGGCCTCTCGATCCCGAACGCCCTCACCAAGCTCGAAGGCGACCTCCCATCGAGTCCGGAACTCAAGCACCTCATCGAGTTTGTCCGGACGAGCGAGCGGGGCGTGACCAAATGATTGCCAGCCGCACCCGGGAGAGGCGATGAGGGTCAGTGTCCCTGCCGGAGGAGGAATTCCCGTAGCCCCTCCAGCTTGTCGGTGTTGATGAGATCCACCCCGGCGTCGAACTGCTCTCGCCAGACCACCGGATTGTCCCGCGCACCCCAGAACCGGATGCGCCTGCCCTGCTCATGGGCCTTCCGCACCAGCGACCGGAGCCGCTCGCGATCCCCGGAGTTCAATGGGGCATCGATCTGCACCGGAAACGTCGGCCGCCAGCTGTCGCTCACCAGCGGGACGAGATGGGGTGACGGATTGGATTCGAGATCCGGGAGTCGTCCATCAATCGCACACCAACGAACCGGCTGGGCCTTCACCTGTTCGATGGGGCGGGCACCCGAGAGGATGACAGTGACAGCACCGGGAGTCCGGTTGGTCTCGGTGAAACGGGTGAGGATGGATCGATACCGTTCCAGAAGCGGCGCGAGGAGGGCGTAGGACCCCGCAGGATCAGCCTTCACGTCGATCAGGAGCGTGAATTCCGACGCCCCCGGGTGGATGGCCCCTCCGTTGGTTCGAGCCCTCTCGGCCAAGGGGGCCAGATAGAGGGCCTCCAGCGTCCGATCCTCCCGGACCTGCGATCGCTCATGAGCCACCAGCAATCGGTCCCCCACCCGCCAGATGTCGGCCTCGACCCCACAGAAACCCTGGCCCAAGGCGTCGAACAGAGGCCGGCGATGCTCGTAGTCGTTGTGGGAATGCGCCCGAGTAAGTGGGGACTGGGCCCAGCCGATGACGACGCTCGACACGGTCAGCATCAGGAGACACATCAACCTCATGCCCGAGGATCAACCCCGGCCATCCAATCTGGCAATCCCGGGCAGACACCCGAGGGATGAAGGGCGTTCCCCAGGTCTCGAAACCGTCGACACGCCGGGACGGGGACGACTCCAACTTCCGCCTCGCCACAGGGATGGCCGTGTGGCCTCCTCTGGCGGCTTTTCGAGCATGAACGCAGACCTCCTGAAACGCGCCAAATCCCTCGGCTTCTCCGATCGCCAGATCGCCCATCTGACTGGCCAGACCGAAGAGGCCGTCCGCACCGAGCGGAAGACCCTTGGCCTTGTTCCCAGCTACCGGCTGGTCGACACCTGCGCCGCCGAATTCGAGGCCTACACCCCCTACTACTACTCGTCCTATGACCGCGGGGACGACGAGGTGGTCCAGACCCCGAAGCGCAAGGTCATGATCCTCGGAGGAGGACCAAACCGGATCGGGCAGGGCATCGAGTTCGACTACTGCTGCGTCCACGCGGCCTTCGCGCTCAAGGAGGACGGGTTCGAGACCCTGATGGTGAACTCGAACCCGGAGACCGTCTCCACCGACTACGACACCTCGGACAAGCTGTTCTTCGAGCCGTTGACCCTCGAGGACGTGCTCCACATCTACGAGCGGGAGGGCTGCTGGGGTGCCATCGCGCAGTTCGGTGGTCAGACCCCGCTGAATCTGGCCCTGGGACTCCAGAAGAACGGGGTCAACATCATCGGAACCTCCCCCCAGAGCATCGAGGTGGCCGAGGACAGGAAGCTCTTCGCCGCCATGCTCGACCGTCTCGGCATCCCCCAGCCTCCGAACGGTCTCGCGGTCAGCATCGAGGAGGCCCTCGCCGCGGCACACCGCCTCACCTATCCCGTACTCGTACGTCCGTCGTTCGTGCTCGGCGGACGCGCGATGCAGATCGTCTACTCCGACGCCGAGCTGACCCACTACATGAAGTTCGCGGTCGAGGCCTCGCCAGAACGGCCGGTGCTCGTGGACAAGTTCCTCGAGGACGCCACGGAAGTTGATGTCGACTGCATCGCAGATGTCGGCCACTTCAAGGACCCGGCCGAGGCCACCATCGTGATCGGGGGCGTGCTGGAGCACATCGAGTTCGCGGGTGTGCATTCGGGTGACGCCGCCATGGTCCTTCCGCCCCACACCCTTCCCCAGAAGGTCGTCGATACGATCCGGGAGTACACCCACGCCATGGCCCGGGAACTCCGGGTCACGGGCCTCATGAACGTCCAGTACGCGGTGAAGGGCGACAAGGTCTACGTGCTGGAGGTCAATCCGCGCGCCTCACGGACCGTTCCGTTCGTCTCCAAGGCGATCGGGGTGCCGCTGGCAAAACTCGCCGCGAAAGTCATGGCCGGGAAGACGCTGAAGGAACTGGGGTTCACCCAGGAGATCTGGCCGACCTACTGGGCCGTCAAGGAGTCGGTCTTCCCGTTCAACAAGTTCCAGGGACAGGACATCATCCTCTCTCCCGAGATGCGGTCCACGGGCGAGGTGATGGGTCTGGACCAGGACCTTGGGATCGCCTACGCGAAGGCCCAGATGGCGGCCAATTCCCCGCTTCCGCTCTCCGGAAACGTATTCATCAGCCTCGGGGATGCCCAGAAGCCCTCTGCGGCCGAGATCGGCCGCCAGTTCGCCTCCCTGGGATTCGAACTCGTCTCGACAGGGGGAACCGCCTCAGCCCTCGAGCAGGCCGGCCTCAAGGTCAGACGGATCTTCAAGCTGAACGAAGGCGCCCGGCCGAACGCCGTGGACCTCCTCAAGAACAAGGAGATCCAACTCTTCATCAACACGCCCAGCGGCGCCACCCCCCGCGCCGACGAGGTGCGGATCCGGACCACCGCCGTCATGACCGGCACTCCCATCATGACCACGCTCAGCGGTGCCAAGGCCGCCCTCATGGGGATCGCCGCGCTCCAGAAACAAGGCTACGCGGTCCGCACCGTTCAGGAATACCACTGAACCCAGGGTCGTCCCGGAGGCGTGCGCGGATGGTTTCCCCGTCCACGCTGCCAGGGGCGAATCCCAGAAACGACGAAGCCCGAGGGGCCTAGACCCCTCGGGCTCTGTTCACCGGCTTAGGCCGGATTCATGAAATCACTTGGCTGCCTCGATCTTGGAGACCGCCACGACGAGCTTGTCGCCGTCCTTGGTGCAGGTGCCCTCGACATGGATCTTGGCCGTGGAGGAGCAGAGGTTCTTGTGGAAGGCCTTGCTCACGTCGCCGGTGAGGTAGTAGGTCGTGGTCTTGTCGCCGTCCTTGACCTGGATGACGTTCTGGCAGCTGTCCGCCTTCTTCAGCTCGCATTTGGCGCAGCAACCAGTGCCGTTCAGGGACACCTTCTTGCCGTCGTCCGCCTGAGCGGCAAACAGACCGAGGACCACGAGCGCCGCAATGTTCAGTAGATTCTTCATGATTTGAGTGCTTGATGAGTTCAAAGGGAAGGAAACGCATGGGAGACCAATTGGCAAGCGTGGTTTATGCCCCCGGAGAGACCTGCAGTGCCGGGGTTCATTTCTCTGGCGCGGTCCTCACAGGAGGGAGGAGTCGGCGCATGGGATTCCCCAAGAGCCAGCTCATCGTGGAGGAGGAAACCCTCCTCCGCCGCCAACTGCGCCTCCTGCTGGAGGCCGGGGCATCTGAGATCCTGGTCTCCGTGAACCCTGAATTTCCTGAATCAACCCCAGGGGACTTCCCCGCAAGGGTTGTCCCTGATCGGATCCGGGATTCAGGCCCCTTGGCCGGCATGGAAGCGCTGCTCCGGGCATCGAAGGCTCCCTGGGTGCTGATTGTCGCTGTCGATCTACCCAGATTGACCATCGGCTTCTTTCAGGAACTGCTGCACCAGAGGACTCCCACCACCGGAGTGGTCCCGGTCCTCGGTGGACGACTCGAGCCCCTGTGCGCGGTCTATCCCCGTCAGGCCGCGGACCTGGCGACCAAGTTCCTCGAGGAGAGGCGGCTCGAGGCCACTGCCCTCGCTTCGATCGGCATCCAGGAGGGATGGCTTCGCCCTTGGACCGTTCCCGAGTCCGCCCGTGAACAGCTCACCAACTGGAACAACCCGTGGGACCTCCAGCAAGGCGGTCAGGCCCAGAGCTAAATCCGGGACTCCAGGACATCTGGAACCGAGCCCTCCGATCTGCGACAGGAGAGGTCAGGCCCGAACTGAACCATGCCGGATCCGTCGCAATTCGGAGGGTTTCACGATGCCGGTCGGCGTGATGATTCCGGTGACCAGTTCCGGAGGAGTGACATCGAAGCCGGGATTCAGTGCCGGGCTTCCTGGGTTGGCGATGCGGATGTGTCTGAACCGGCCACCCGGGCTAACCCCCCAGGCCCCGGTGACTTCGTCCTGTGAACGCTCCTCGATCGGAATGGACCGCCAGTCCCGAGTCGTCCAATCCAACGTCGACCACGGGGCCGCGACGTAGAACGGAACTCCATGGCGATGGGCCAGGACTGCCTTCGTGTAGGTTCCTATCTTGTTGACGACATGCCCAGTCTGGCCGAGGACGCGATCCGTCCCCACGATCACCAGACCGACACGGCCCTGCTGCATCAAAGCCCCCGCGGCATTGTCGGCGATGACAGCGTGGCGGACGCCTTGCTGGGAAAGCTCCCATGCGGTGAGGGTGGCTCCTTGGCAACGGGGGCGGGTCTCATCGCAGAGCACCAGGAAGTCCCGACCCTCCGCCTGAGCCTGATACATCGGGGCGGTAGCCGTGCCGATGTCGACGAAGGCGAGCCAACCCGCATTGCAGTGGGTCAGGACTGTCATGCCATCGCGGAGGAGGTGGGCGCCCACCCGGCCGATCGCCCGGCATTCCTCGACGTTCCGATCAGCGAAACGCTGGGCTGCTTCCAACGCGAGGTCCTGCTGCTCCGCTACCGTCCTGCCCTTGGACAACGCTTTTCTGACCTCACGCAGGGCGTTGACGGGGTCCACAGCAGTGGGTCGAGCAGCGGCAAGAATCGACTGAACTTCATCCAGGTGTCGTGCAAAGGCTCGGAGCCCATTCCCTCGGAAGTCCCGTGCACCCTGCGCCAACCCGTAGGCCGCCGTGGCGCCAATGGCACCCGCACCTCGGACGACCATGTCGCGAATGGCCGATGCCGTCTCACGGTGGCTGGGTGTTCGAATACGATGGAAGCGATGAGGAAGCAGCCTCTGCTCGACCAGGACAACGGCGTTCCCAACAGGATCGAATTCAACGGTTCGGAAGTGACGGACCTTGCCGCGGACCAAGACGTTCATCGGCCTCAAGACTAGGCAACCCTGAGGGCAACCACCACGCCACAGATCGGCCGCTCTCCCATCAGAGCCTCGGCCTGAAATGCTCGATCGTCGCGCGGAGTCCGTCGCACAGAGCGACCTTGGGCTCCCAGCCCAGCAGACGTTGGGCCCGGCTGATATCCGGACGCCTCTGGCGTGGATCGTCCTGAGGCAGCGGCTTGTGGACGATTCTCGACCTTGACCCGGTGGCCCGGATGATTTCCCGAGCGAATTCCAGCATCGTCAACTCATGCGGATTGCCGACGTTGGTGGGAAGGTGCGCATCATCCCCCTTTGACAACATCAGACGGCGGATTCCTTCGATCAAGTCGCTGACATAGCAGAAGGAACGGGTCTGGCTGCCATCACCGAAGACCGTCAGGGGCTTCCCGGTGAGGGCCTGGCTCAGGAATGCCGGGACAACACGCCCGTCATTGAGGCGCATGCGCGGACCATAGGTGTTGAAGATGCGGACGATTCGGGTTTCGAGACCGTGCTGCCGCGCGTAGGCCATGGTCAGCGCCTCGGCAAAACGCTTCGACTCGTCGTAGCAGCCGCGGGGGCCGATCGTGTTGACGTTGCCCCAGTAGGACTCGGGCTGCGGATGGACCAGGGGGTCCCCATAGACCTCGGAGGTCGAGGTCAACAGGAACCGAGCCCCTTTCTCCATCGCCAAGCCCAACGCCTTGTGGGTCCCGAGCGATCCCACCTTCAGGGTCTGGATGGGCAACTCCAGGTAGTCGATGGGACTGGCCGGGGAGGCAAAGTGCCAGACGAAGTCCACCGGGCCGGAAAGGTACAGAAACTCGGTGACATCCTGCTTGATGAAGGTGAATGACTCGCGGCCTGCCAGATGGGCGATGTTGTCGATCGATCCCGTGATGAGATTGTCGATGGCAACAACCCGGTGACCCTCTTTCAGGAGCAGGTCCACGAGGTGTGAACCCAGGAAACCAGCGCCACCAGTCACCACCGAAACAGGGCTGTGTCGCACCTTCTTTCCGGTCTTTTTCTTAGGTTTCATCGCAGGACTATTTGGCTCCCGCACCCGAGACAACTGCTGGGAGTGTCAGGGCGAGGATCTTCAGGTCCAGGAGCAGGGACCAGTTGTCGATGTACTCCAGGTCCAGTCGGACCCATTCCTTGAAGTCGCTGACCTCGTTCCGGCCACTGATCTGCCAGAGACAGGTCAGCCCTGGGCGAACGCTCAGGCGGCGGCGGTCCGCCGGATCATCGAAGCGCCGCACCTCGTCGACGGGGAGTGGGCGTGGACCCACCAGGCTCATCTCGCCACGCAGGACATTGAAGATCTGTGGCAGCTCATCCAGAGACCAACGCCTCAGGAAACGCCCAACCCGGGTCACCCGGGGGTCGTTGGTCACCTTGAACACGGGCCCCGTCATCTCGTTCAGCCGTTCCAGCTCCTGTTTCAACTGCTCGGCGTTGGAGACCATGGTCCGGAACTTCAGCATCGTGAACGGCTGCCCATTCAACCCTGCGCGCTCTTGTCGGAAGAACACCGGTCCGGGTGAGGAAATCCGGACCAGGATCGCGGCGATCGCCATCGGCAACGCAGCCAACGTCAACAGCAGGAGGGATCCGACGAAATCGATCCCCGTCTTGACGAGGGCCTGCCAGGACGCCTCAGGCCCTGTCCGGAAGACCAGGACTGGACGGCCTGAAAGCTCGTCAACGGAGGTCTGGGAGAGCCGGGTCTGGAAGAAATCAGCCAGAAGCCAGACCTCCACCCCCTCGAGTTCACAGGCCTGTATGGCCTCCTCGATCTCGCCGAAGACGATCTGACGTGGAGCGACCAGGACGGCATTGGCGGAGGTCTCGTGAAGAAGCCGAGGCAGATCACGGGCTGGGGTGCGACTCAGGTCGACACGGAGGATGATCTCGACATCACCAAGGGCCCCAACCTCCAGACGCTGTTCGACGTCACGGGTCTCATCCGGAGTTCCGATCAGGATGACCCGCTTCCGGACCGCATTCCTTCCTAGATGGGAAATCGCCCAGCCCCGCATCGTCTCCTCCTTGAGGAACACAATGAGGAGGCCGATGGGGGCAAACAGAAGCGTGACGCCGCGCGCGCCCTCGGCCTTCCTGAAATACAAAGCCACGATGATGGCCACATTGAGCCACAACACCGCCCTCACCAATTGACCCAGTGTCTCCTTGCGGGAGTAGAGGAGAGGTCGGAGGTAGAACCCTTGTAGTTCCAGGACAAACGGGGCCAGCGGCACGATCACAACCAGCAGCCACGCGTATTCGGAGAACGGGAAGATGATGTACTCCGGGTCGAACTGAGGGCGGGAGCGGACCCAATGCGCAATCCACCACGCCGCCCCCAGCAACAGCGCATCCAACACCTTCTGGAACTTGGCGTAGATCTGACGCTGCCGGGCTAACACGCTTCCTCCGTACTTTTGGGACTCATCCGCAGGCGGATCGACTCCGACCCTTCCGGACCCTATTACAGTCCCGGACCAGAGGTCACGCCAAAGTGGGGATGGACCTGTCGGATAAGTTCGGAAACCCGCTGATAAGCCGCGTCCTCATCACCAGGAACGCAGGGGGTGAAGAACGAGATGTAGGCCCACCTCTGGAGTACACCCCGGGTGACCAGATCCCGCACCATCCACCACTGGCGATCCCAATGGCTCGCGGTCTGCTTATCCCGGGACACGAACCAGAACACGTAGACCCCCCCCACATCCACCGGTCTGCCATTCATCTCGGTCTTCAATTGGCAGTCAAATCGTTGGACCCGGCCCGGTCCGGGACCAGAATCTGCAAATGGGAGTTCCCTCTGACTTCGGATCCGCCATCCGACACCCGTCAGGCAGTATTCCGGCCGATGGATGCTGGTCCTGTCCGTTCCCATCAGCACGACGTTGATCTGGACCCAGTTGCCATCCGACAAGACATAACGTGCCCTTCCAAAGACGGTGTCCGGGGGGAGGGCCTCGAGTTCGACTTCCGAGATCGGAAGCCTCTCAAAGATGTATCCCGGAAGATCCTTCGGCAGGGCAATGGAATTGCTACGGACGAGCCGCCCGTCTTTGTCCAGAAGCGGCACAGGTGCGACGGCAACGCCTGGCGCATCGAGGACCTGTCTTGAAGCCAGACCGTCAACGAGCCACGCGGAAGCCGCGATCAGGGCCAGCGCGAATGCGGCGAGCACATTGGGGGATCGACTCACGAGTTTCGGGGGATGGCACCCAAGTCGGAAGCGCTGGAGGCAGTCGCCACGGGTGGTTCCTTGATGAATCGGGCCAACAGGAGCATTCCGCCAAGGGCCACGGCAAAGGTGACGAACCCGAGGTTGGTCTCGATGCGCTTTCCAGCAGCCCCCCCCCACGCCTCACCCACGGTGAAGACAGTCACCAGTCGGACAACATTAGCGATCACGGCGAGCGGAATGGCCGCCACCACGAGTGCCATCCGTCTCCATGGACTGTCGAAGCGCAGGTAGCCAAACACGAGTGTCAGGAGGAAAACCACCGTCAGGCTTCGAATGCCGCTGCAGGCAGGAGCCACCTCGAATTCGAACCCCCGCACGCCGCCCGGCAGGGCGTGGAATACAACCGTTCCCTCACGGATGAGACTCAGGTTCAACACCGCCTTGCAGAATCCGGCCGCAAGGCTGGTGGACAGCAGCCTGAGGTGGAACGTCATCGAATCCGTATAGGCGGTCAGGGGCACTGCGAAAACCATCAGGCCGAATGGGAATGCCGTGGCCCGCATCCACCGCAAGCCCCAGAACAAACCAGTCAGAGCCCACATACCCAATCCGAAGGCCAGGAGAGACACACGGACCTGCTGGATGAGGTATCCGACGACATGAAGCAGCACGGCCAGGGCCAGAAGAAGGAGGGCCGGCCCCCACGGCGCCTTTTCCAGCGGCACGAGGTGATCGCGCTTCGCGTAGAGGAGCGCTACGATTAACGGGGGAATCATGTACCCCAGTGAATCGTCCGGGTTGGACTCGTAGACAGCGACCAACCAGGAGAAGAGCGACGGGGTCGACGCATACCCGAAGCTTGAGTTGCCCAAGAACTGGAACAACACGATCCACGCGATCGCTACCAGAAAGAACTGCGGTTTGCTGGGCAGGCTAGCGAGGAATTGCCGGGCTTCTGACATCTCAGGGTGCAAATGGTGCCCAGGCAAGAAAGGCGTTCACGCCAGACGAGGCAAGCTGGATCTGCCCCGGAAACCATGACCACTCGGGTCCTTGGATAAGATCAACGGCGCGACTGGGAAGCCGATTCCTGCTCCTGCAACTCCCCTTCCCCCTCGGCAGAACGCTGATAGTAAGAGGAGTAGTAGTAATTGGTGTAGTAATAGTAGGGATTGTCGGACGACACGCCATTGATGATCAAACCCATCAAGTTCAACCCACGCTGCTGGACAAGGTTGAGAGCCACCTTGGCAAGTTTCATTGAAGTGACACCGGCGCGGACGACGAACATCAAACCGTCGGAAAACGCCGCGATCGAGAATGTGTCATCGATGGCCGTCAGCGGAGGAGAGTCAAAAATCACGTAATCGAAATCTTTCCGGAGCTTGGCAATCACCTCCCGGGTCTTGGGACCAATCAGGAGTTCGCTGGGATTGGCGGGACGGGTCCCGGCAGTCATCAGGTAAAGCCCATTTTCAGAAGTCTCTCGGATCGCACCCGATAGCTGGATCCGGCCCTCGAGCACATCCGCTAGACCCTTCTCAAGGGGTTGTCCAAAATAGCTGTGGACATTTCCACGGCGCAGGTCTCCGTCGATGAGGAGCGTCCTATTGCCCGAGGCGGCCATGGTGATGGCAAAATTTGTCGTGAAGGTCGTCTTGCCGTCACCAGGGGTGGTCGAGGTCACCACAAGGACACGCTTGGCATCACCCTCCGCACCCAGGAGGATGCTGGAACGGATACCTCTTAGTGCCTCGGCAAACATCATGTGCGCCTTCATCTTGGAGACGATCACATGTCCCTCAGGATTGTCCTTTCGATCAATTTCAGGGATTTGGCCAGCGATGGGGACCTCCAATGCCGCCTCGATACCCTCAGGTTCATCGATCCTGTCATCGAGCATGTGGAGGAGGAACATCAGTCCAAGAGCAGCGCCAAATCCTACGAATGTCCCGACAGCGATGATGCTGATCCGGTTCGGTCCTACCGGCAGAGGTGTGCCCACACCTTGGCTGATGATAGTGAACCGCTCTTCCTGAATTCCCACCCGACCCATGGACTGAAGATTGCGGTTCAGGACATCAAGGTTCCCCTTGATGAGATCACGGTCCTCTTGGAGCCGGATCAGCTGGTTCCTAAGCTCGGCAGTATCCTGCACTTCGATCGTAAGCTCATCGATGATTTTGAGGTACCCGGGGATCTGCTGGCGACGCAACTCCACGATCGCTTTGCGTTTCTCCTCAACAAGTTCCAGGTCGAGTTTCATGCGAAACTTCGCATCATCCAGGCGATCCTTCAGCTCGATGATAGCCGGGTGCTTGGGTTTGAGGATCTTTGTCTTCTCCTCGATCTCGGATTCGACCTCATGGATCAGATTCCTCAACTCTGTGTAACGGGAGTTTGAGGCGATCCCACTGAGCACGTTGGCCATCTTTCCAACCCCGCTCTGCTCAGAAGGACTCATGCCCGTCTGCGTCTGGCTGCCGGAGACCGAACCGCTGGCCAAGGCCTCACGGGATGCGCTCTCCGCCATGGTCAGCTCCATCTTGAGGTTCTCCAGATCCGCCTTCTTCAAATCAAGGCGCTGCTGAGCTGCAAGGCCAGCATCCTGGATGCTGGAGATGTTGTTCTTCTTCCGAAACTCATCCAGAGCCCTCTCAGCCTGCTCGAGCTTGCTCTCGTAGCTGCTGATCTGCTGCTGAAGCTTGGCCTCGGTGAAACCCACCAGGTTCTTCCGCTCCTGCTTGTGGAATTCCATGAATTCCTGGGCCCATATGATGGAGTACTCCCGGGCGATCTCGAAATTGGTGCTAACAACCTTCAAGGCGAAGGCGTTCCCCCTCAAAGAATCAACCTTGAGTTGAGGTGTATTGACCGCAGGCTGCCCATCCCGACTTTCCCGGAACTTGGCATCGACCAATTGGACCACCGTGGCGCTGAGGATTTTCTGTATGGCCTGATCCGAGGTGATTTCATCCGTGCGTGCAAACTCGCTCCTCCCGACATCGATCCGAGGCGCAAAGGCAAGAACCGACTCCGCAACGTACTGGTCCGGCAATGTTACGGCCCACCAAATGCCAGCACAGAGGCCGATGGTCGTGAAAACCATGGAGATCAGCCAACGCTCCCGAATAAAGTTCAGATAGCGCCTGATCTTTAAGTAGAGATTAATCCTGTCGATCAGAGCACTGCCGTACCCCGGCAGCGGCGTAGAAATCTGATGTCGGTCGTTTTCCATAAGTCA
>JBDLQQ010000255.1:0-3708 GCA_039800465.1 Verrucomicrobiota bacterium | reverse complement strand
GGAGGCAGTCGACGATCGCCGCGCACTTGCCGATCTTGCCGCTCTTGAACTTGAGGATCGTCACGCTGCTCGTGGTGTACTCGTAGGGCTTGAAGATCGGACTCCTGGACTTCGTGTCGTAGCTGGTCACCTCCGCGACGTCGTTGCCCATGCAGAGCAGCAGGGCGTCGAGCGCATGGCAGCCGGCCGTGAGGAGCGAGCTCCCACCGGCATCCTTGCGGACGTTCCAACGGAACTGCCCGTACCAGGGCCCGATGCCGTGGTAGTAGTCGATCTCCCCGTAGTGCAGATCCCCGAGGAGCCCCTCGTCGATGACCGCCTTGGTCACGAGGAATTGGCTCGACCACCGGCACTCGAAGCAGACGCAGGACTTCACCTTCGCGTCGCGGATGGCCTTGTCCATCGCGAGGCAGTCCTTCCACGACATCGCGAGGGGCTTCTCGACGATGATGTGCTTCCCGGCACGGGCTGCGGCGATGACATGCTTGGCGTGGTCCTGCGGGTAGCTGCAGACGCTCACGGCGTCGATCGACGGATCCGCAAGCAGGGCGGCGAGGTCGTTGTAGGCCTTGACCGGGTGACCGTACTTGGCCGAGAGGGCGGCCTCGTCGAGGGGACGGGAGGAATAGATGGCGGTGACCCGGGCCTTGCCGGTGGCGTTGATGGCGGGGATGTGCGCGGTGGCGACCCAGCCGTGTCCGATGACGCCGACGTTGAATGGTTTCATGAGGTGGAACGAGTTCGTGGAAAGGGTGCGCCGGGAACCTCACGAAGGCGATGCGTTTCCTTGGTGGGCGACCGATTCGATTCCCGGCTTCCACCGGTCCAGCCAGTCCCTGGATTTTCCGTTTCCCCAGAGTGGGGCCGACCACCAGACTGTCGGCATGGACTGGGTGAGCGTGTCGAACGAACTGAATCCCGCGCTGGCGCTGCTGATCCAGTCGCGCCTCGAGGCCGCGGGCTTCCTGGTGTCCATCCGGGGTCTGGATGCCGCGCTCGCCACCGAGGGCTACTCGCTGGCCACGGGCGGGGTCCGGGTCCAGGTGCCCCAGGACCAGGCCGACGAGGCCCGCGCCTTCCTCGAGGCGGAGCCCGAGGACACGGAACCCGGGAGCCCCGCATGAGCCGTCGCATCCCATGGAGCACCCTCGAACGCTCGCTCGATCCCGGGGAGTGGGACCGGTCCCTCGAGGTACGACAGGCCCACGCCGGCGACAAGTGGTACGCCTCGAACCTCCCTGACGCCGTCGCCCTTCCCTGCTCCGCGGAGTCGGTCGCGAAGGTCCTGGCCTTCGCCCATCGCCATGGGCTCCCGGTGACCCCCCGCGGCGCGGGACATGGCTACGTGGGGGGATGCGTCCCCGTGCAGGGTGGCATCGCACTCTCCGTGGCCCGGATGGACCGGATCCTGGAGATCTCCCGGGACGATTTTGTCGCCGTGGTTCAACCCGGTGTGGTGACTGCCGCGCTGCAGGCGGCCGTTGAGAAGAAGGGCCTGTATTACCCGCCCGACCCGGCAAGTCGGGAACACTGCAGCATCGGCGGCAACATCGCCACGAATGCCGGTGGCCCGCGATGCCTCAAGTATGGCGTGACCCGCGACTACGTGCTCGGGCTCGAGGTGGTGCTCGCGGATGGACGGCTGGTGCGGTTGGGCGGCAGGACCCACAAGAACAAGACCGGGTTCGACCTGCACCGTCTCTTCGTGGGCAGCGAGGGGCTCCTGGGGGTGGTCACCGAGGCGACGCTGAAGCTGCTGCCCAAGCCGCCGTATCGGGCCTGCCTCGGTGCCGGCTTTGGCGCGATGAAGGACGCCATCGGGGCGATCCAGGACCTGTTCGCCGAGGGATTCCATCCGAGCGCCCTGGAATTGGCCGATGGGTTCACCCTGCGCGCGGCCGAGAAGCGGACCGGGTCGCGTCTCATCGCCGGATGTGACGCCCATCTGATCGTGGAACTCGACGGACACGCCGCGAGTGTCCGCCGTGAGATCGCAGCGCTGGAGAGGGTGCTGCGACGCCGGAGCCCCCGGACGCTGCTGCGGGGCCTTGGTGATGCGGGCTGTGAACGGTTCTGGGGACTGCGTCGGGAGTTCAGCTACTCGCTCCGGGATACGGGACTGACCAAGCTCAACGAGGACATCGTGGTCCCCCGCGGGAAGCTGGGGGCGTTGTTCCGCCTGACGACCTCGCTCCAATCGAAGCACCGGCTCCCCCTGGCGTGCTTCGGACATGCCGGCGATGGGAACATCCACGTCAATGTGATGCTGGATGAGAAGGATCCGGACCAGCGTCGGCGCAGCGAGGCCTGTCTCGACGACCTGTTCCGCGGGATCCTCGCCCTTGGCGGGGCGATCACCGGGGAGCACGGGATTGGTCTGGCCAAGCTCCCATGGTGGCCCGAGGCCGCCGCGCCGGTGGTGCGGGATCTGCACGCGGGCATCAAGAAGGCGCTCGATCCGAAGGGCATCCTCAACCCCGGCAAGTTCGTGGCCTGACGGGACATGCCGCTCCCCCCGCGGTCAGGCCCCGCCCCGATCAGAAGTTGATGCCGATGGTGGTCGAGACCTGGATGTCGTTGTCGGCCGTGCCGGGGGCAGGCTGGGACAGGTAGGTGTCGCTCACGTTCAGGTTCAGCGTCAGCGGCTTGAAGAGGACGACCGACAGCGTGAATCCAAAGCGGACCTGGTAGTTCGAGAAGTCGGCGAACCCGGGGGTGAATCCCAGCTGCTGGGTGATCTTCACATCCTTGCCGATCTGCGCGGTGAGGTTCTCGCCGAAGCGTGCGGCGACATCCGCGCGATCCTGGGCCTGCAGATAGTCGAAGACCTGATACTGGGCACCGAGCTCCGCGGCGAGGACGGTCCTGGAACGGTCGATCAGCTTGTAGCCCATCCCCGCACCGGCCAGGTATTCCAGGTTGATGCGACGGACCTCGTCATAGCCGCCGGCCCCCTGGGCGTAGGAATAGACATGCTTCTGGGCGGTCCATGCCAGATCGGTCTTGGCGGTGCCATACATGCGGTCCGCGCTCACCACCTCGTTCAACGTCCCATAGCTGAGGGCGTAGTTGAGCAGGGTGGTCGTGCGCCCCCATTTCTTGACGACGTTGGCGTTGGCGTAGATGGACTGCCAGTTGGCGGTGCCGACTCCGATGTTGGCGCCGATCTGGACGTTGCCGTGCCAGTTGGTCCAGAGCCCATGGGCCCAGTTGGGCAGCCACAGCAGGGAGGAGCCCGCGACGGCATTGGTGGCAACAGGGGCGGTCGCCGGTGCGTTGGTCACGGTCCCGGGGACCTTGGACGGGGGCGCAAGGGCCACGGGGGGATTCGTGGCGGCGAGGGCCACGGTCGGCGCGGACGGAACCTGGGTCGGGCCATCAGGGCTCCGGAGTGGAAACTCCTCGATCCTCTCGACCTGGTCCCGCTGGAGGGTCACCCGGCCGGCGGCGGGGGTCCTGAGGACGATGCGGCGGGGACTCTCCGACAGGACCTCCCCGGTCAGCCGATCTCCATTCCGCAGGAACACCACCTTGGTCCCCGCCAACACCGGGACCACCAGAGCCAGCCAGACGAGCACCCCAAGCAGTCTGGCGAGGCGTTCAACGGGGCTCCTGGACCTTCTGGACATCGTTGGTGGAGGACTTCTTGGCGTCGGGAACCTCAGGGGCGGCAGCCTCCTTGGCTTCAGGGGGCACCGAATTCGTCGA
>JBDLQQ010000254.1:0-2776 GCA_039800465.1 Verrucomicrobiota bacterium | reverse complement strand
CGTCCGGCCGCTCGAGGATCCAATCCCCACGCAATCGCCGCGCGATCGGCAGCCCCATACGCAGCTCCGGATACCGGGGGATTGCCACCCCTCGAGTCAACGTCTCCGTGAACCCCGCTTCTGCTTCCTGTGCGGTTACAGCAGCCTCGTCCTTCGGCTGACGTGGACGGATGAGCTGGACTTCGTGGCTACGGCTGCGGAGACCCGCGACGATCTGGGCGACGGTTCCCGCAACACCATTCACCTCCGGGGGATAGGTCTCAGTCACCACGGCGATCCGGAGACGCTCCTGGGCGGTGCGGGTTTGCGGCGGGAGTTCAGCACGAAGATCCAGAGTCATGCTCCCCTTCTGGACCCGTCCTGAGACAGCCAGATGGCGTTCCGATGATAATGTGGTGCCGACACCGTCGTGGAACCGCGTGTTCACAGATCCGCCCTTCGGATCCGCGTTTCGCCATGCTAGATCAGGGTCGAAATCCGAGACACCACATGAACTCCTATTGGGAACAGCTCCGCATCCAACGTTGGGACGACCACCGGTACTACCACCACAGCCGGATCAACCAGTCCCTCCACCTCGTCAGTGCCATCAGCTTCCTCGTGGCGTACGCCTTCCTGTTCGTCGATCCGGCGATCGCCGCACTGATCGCCTGGGGCATCTCCATGACGACCCGCCAGGCCGGACACTTCTTCTTCGAGCCCCGCGGCTACGACCACGTCAACGAGGCGACCCATGAGCACAAGGAGGACATCAAGATCGGATACAACCTCCAGCGGAAGATCGTCCTCATGAGCCTCTGGGCCGCCGCCCCGGTCATCCTCTTCGTGAACCCCACCCTGTTCGGATGGATCCATCCTTATTCAAGCGTCATGGGATACCTCCACGACGTGGGCATGGCCTGGTTCTACGTCGGAATCGGCGGGCTGGTCTTCAGGACCATCCACCTGTTCTTCCTGAGGGACATGGCCACGGGCCTGGTCTGGATGTGCAAGATCATCACCGACCCTGTCCACGACATCCTGCTCTACTGGCGCTCCCCGATCGCTCTGCTGCGGGGTGAACTGATCGATCCCATGGACCACGTCCAGGCCCATTGAGCCTGACCGGCTTTCACGGTCAGGACCCGTCAGGGCGAGAGGATTTCCCGCACCATCTCACGCAGGAGGGTCCGACGGATGCTCTTCTGGGTCAGCGTTGGATCCGACCACCACCAACCGTCCCGATCCATCGCTTGCGCCGCGCGCACCATCCGGGCCGTGATCTCCTCGAAGTCGGCATCGCCAAGGTCGAGGCTGAAGATCAGTCGACCGGATCCCACCCAGCTCAACGCAAGGCCCTCGGCTCGCAGGTAGAACTGGTACATCCAATGGTAGCGGGACGGGCGGGTGTACTGGAGGGTCCAGACCGTGGACAGGTTCGCCACCTGCACCGGTGCTCCCAGGTCGTGGAATCTCTGGTTGAGCGAGGCCGCCCTCCGGTTCCACCGCTCCTCGAGGCCTCGATAGAGGTCCTGGATCTCCGGGCATTCCAGACGCTCCAGGAAAACCTGCATCGCGGCCATCACATGGGGATGGGAGTTGAACGTGCCCCGGGCGAAGCAGATGTCCGCAGGCCGCTCCTCCCGGTAGCGCTTCATCAGGGATGCCCGGCCACAGACCACCCCGACCGGGAACCCACCCCCGAGGGTCTTGCCATACGTCACCAGATCGGCCTGAACCCCGAAGTATTCCTGCGCACCGCCGGGAGCGAGTCGGAACCCCAGAAACACCTCGTCGAAGAGCAGCACGATCCCACGCTCGGTGCAGACCTCTCGGAGGGCCTTCAGCCATCGGGTGTAGGCCTCCCGATCGAATCCCGCCCGTCTCGATCCATCCACCAGGGTGGAGTCACCCGGTGCAGGTCGATTCGGATGGAGGGCCTGGAGCGGATTGACGAGCACGCACGCGATATCCTTCCGGGTCCTCAAGACCCGGAGTGTCGCCTCGTCCATCTCCTTCAGGGTGTAGACCCTTCCGGGAGGCATCGGATTCCCGGGCCCCGGCTGCACCTCGTCCCACCAGCCGTGATAGGCACCGCAGAACCGAACGACATAGCGGCGTCCCGTATGGTAGCGGGCGAGGCGGACCGCCTGCATCACCGCCTCCGTGCCCGACATGTGGAAGGACACCTCCTCCTTGCCGGAGATCTGGCACAACCGCTCGGCATTCCAGGCCACGCAGGGATGGAGGGGACCAAGGACGACCCCGAGGTCACGGACACGCCCCGCCGCCTCCGCCATGCACGACTTGTAGAACTCGTGACCGAGGACATTGACCCCATACGAGCCGGTCAGGTCGTAGGAGCGCTGCCCGTCGAGATCCACCACGAAGGGGCCTTCGGTCCCCTGGACCACGCCGCCCAGCTTCAAATGCTGGCGGAAATGTCGGCTGAACTGGAAAGGCACCCTGTAGGCCCGGGTGAACTGCAGGTCGGAGATGTGCTCCGCGGCGGCGGCCGAGGCCGCGATGGACTTCGGATGCCGTTCAGCCAAACCGGCGGCCAGCCTCTGGAATCCCTCGCGACGCCGCGTCACGACATCTCCGGGTGCCCCATCTGCCGAAAAGAACCGGTCGGCATCATAGGCATATCCCGGCACCATTCCCGCGACCCGTTTCGCCATGCGGGAATGGCCGGCAAGCGAGGGGTGCTTCGCCAGCGACAGCTGAAGCCGACGCCACGCCCAGGGCGCCACCCCGAGGACCGGCAGCCCATAAATCCATCCGTTCCAGATCGTGC
>JBDLQQ010000253.1:0-2937 GCA_039800465.1 Verrucomicrobiota bacterium | reverse complement strand
CGACCATGCTGAACCAGCTGGGCGTCGACCATCGTCGACTGACCTTCCGCTCGGGCGGCCGGGACCATCGGCTGACCGACGTCCACGGCGAGCTGATCACCGAGGCGATCGCCTGATCGGCTGACCGGCGCCCGAAGGATCCTCGGCTGCGCCCGATCGGGACGGACGCGTCCCAGGAACCCGGACTGACCGGGTGGACGGGTTCACTGGGCCCGCAACCGGAAGAAGCGCGCCTTCAGGGCGGGGTTCGGGACGATGTCGACCCGACCCGAGCCGGGATGCGGCTGCCAGGGACCCGTCAGCTCCATCGCGGCCTCCAGGACCGTGCCCGGGGGCACCGTGATGCCGAACCCACCGGCCGCAGCAGGGACCCAGGACATCGTCCCAGTGACCTCCACCCGGGTGGTGGCGGTCGCCGTGTTCCCGGCGGCGTCGGTCGCCGTCAACGTGATGGGGATGCTCCCCGGCCCCACCAGGGTTCCCGCGGCGGGACTCTGGGTGATCGGGACCGATACCCCATCCTTGTCCACCGCCACGCTGCCATCCACGACGTTGGGCACGGGGGCCTTCCACTGGGCATCTCCCTGCACCGTCCCACCCGGCTCCACCGTCACGAAGCTCGGCGGCGTCGGCACGGTGCCCACCGACGGCAGGCGCAGCGATCCACTCGGGAGCTCGCCCACCCCCAGCAGCGTGATCGTCTGGTCTACCGGGGTCCCTGCGCCGCCGGACCGGATGTCGATCACCGTGTCCACCTGGGGCAGGTTGTTGGTGCCCCGCACCACCTGGGACCGGATCTGGACCTCCGGACGCGTCGCACGCGACGGCGCGTCGAAAAGATCCGCGAGATCGACCACATCCCCATCGGCGGCGTCGAAATCCGTGATGACATCCTGGCTGCCCGACTTGGCGAAGACGAACCGGTCCGGCCCGCGAGATCCGGTCAGCACGTTCCGACCCGGTCCCGCTCGGAGGATGTCCCCCATCGATCCCCCGGTGATGACGTCATCCCCGTACCCTCCATGGAAGGTGTTCCGGGCGTCCTTCTGACCGGTCAGGCGCACGGGCAAGGTGTGGTTGTGGTAATTCCAGGCCACAAAGCCCTCCCATCGGGACAACTGGTAGTTCTGCAGATGGGCCCGGCTGATCGGCGGCAGGGCGGTCCCGAACACGATCAACTCCCGGAGGTCTCCCTGGAATCCGTTGGTGGCCGATCGGGCCCCGAGCGGGAAGGCCGCCCCCACCGTGGACAGGGCCCCTGCAAACGGGGCGGCCTCTGTGGCCGACAACGACGCCCCGGCCTCCGGAAACTCCACCTGGGTCGCGAGAGCACCCGCCGTCACCGTGTACACGCCAGCCCCGTCGGCCCCGGCCATCGGCGACAGCGTGGTGCGACCCGACTGCCGGGCCTGCAGATACCGGGTCCCGCCGCGTGTCCGGATGTCGAGCTGGAGGTCCGGGGTCCGCAGGACGGTCTGGGTTCCCTGTGAGCCGGGGTCGGCGTCGAAGGCCGCCAGGGCGGTGAACTCCGGGCTGTTCCAGCCGCGGTCGTCGACATACAGGAAGCGGCCCGCCTCGAACCGCACGCCCTGGGCGCGGACGATCGGACGTTGGCTGGCGGTGCCCTGATACCCATCCCGATGCAGACCCGATCCGTCCACCCACTCCGAGATCTCGAAGCCTTCCGGTCCGGCCTTCCGGGGATCCCACCAGAGCACGGGCACCTCGGCCAATCCGATCCCGGGCGAGAACGCCTCGAACCGCAGCGGGAACGCCACCGCGTCGTTGGTTCCCCCGGAAGTGGTGTATCGGATCTGGAGCGGGACCGTACCCGACTGGAACTCCATCGAAGCCTTCACGGCAACGCGTCCGTCCCGCATCGCCTGATACGAGAACTCCGTTCCCGTGCCCAGGGCCTTGCCATCCAGGAACCACGACAAACCCGGCGCCTCGTTGGTGAACGACAGCTTCAGGCCGGAGGGCTCCGAGCCCTGGGCCACCAGATCCACCACCACCCCTGCCGTGCTCCCCGCTGACACGAGGAAACGGGTCTCCATCACCAACGGCACCCGGTTCGCCACCTGGGGATCGGTCCCCCGCTGGAATTCCTGGAGGTTGTTCAACCCATCGCCATCCGGATCCAGGACCGCATCCCCGGCCACGAACTTCTTCAGACCATGCTGGTCCTCCCACCAGTCCGGTGCCTGATCCTGGTCGGAGTCCAACTCCGGACGCGAGACAGCCAGGTCGACCTGGAATTCCCGACCCCGGGCGGCACCTCCGATGAGCAGGCGGCGCACCTGGGCCGGATCCAGCAGACGCGCTGCGATGCCGTCCACGGTCGCACTCGCCACCGTGTAGGCCAGGGACTGCGCGGAGACCGTGAATCCGCTGGCCGACGCCGCGTCGGCCGACGACGGGGCGACCCGCATCGGGATCGATTCCCGGAACGAATACGCGCCGGACGGACCCACCGGCTGCAGGTTGACCGTCCGCGTGATCGGGTGCTGGGGATCAGCTGGGTTGACCAGGACCAGCTTCAGGGTCCCGCTGGACAGCGGACGGGCAAGTCCCCCAGCCAGGTTCACCACCTTGCCGAAGACCACCACATCGGGCTCCGTGAACTCCGACGCCCCCAGCGGGGCCATCAGGCCGGCACAGACCCCGACGCCCAGGGCCATCCGGATCCACCACCGGGACAGCGCCGCCGTCTGCCGGCCCACGGATCGATCAGCCCGGGCCTTCCGGGTCTCGTTCAGCTTCAGTGTCTTCATCGATAGGAGAGTTCGAGGTCCATCAGAAATCGGTTCAGGGGAGGGTCGGTGGACCGGTGGGACGCGTGGGACGACCACGGGCCAACGAGTTCGTGGCCTCCAGGCCCTCCAGGGCGGTCAAGGCGGTCGGATACCGCTCCACCGGGCTCCGGAGCACCATCTC
>JBDLQQ010000252.1:0-6242 GCA_039800465.1 Verrucomicrobiota bacterium | reverse complement strand
ATGATGCCGACCAGGAACGTGAACGCGAAGTTGTTGATGGTGCGCCCGCCGAACAGGTAGAGCGCCAGGGTCGCGAGGAACACGGTTCCCGAGGTGATGACCGTACGGCTCAGGGTCTGGTTCAGCGCCTTGTTGATGATCTCGGTGAAGGATCCCGGGATGCCGAGCTTCAGGTCCTCCCGGATACGGTCGAAGATGACGATCGTGTCGTTGATGGAGAAGCCGATGATCGTCAGCAGCGCGGCCACGAAGGTGGCATCGAACTGACGGGCCTCGACCCATCCGCCGGAGAGGGAGGCCGCCAGACCCGTGAGCGAGAAGATGCCGATCGTCATCAGGATGTCGTGCACCACGGCGACGACTGCACCGACGGCGAAGCTGAACTCGTAGCGGAAGGCCACGTAGACAAGGATTCCGAACAGGGCCAGCAAGGAGGCCAGCACGGCCGACTTCTGGATCTCCTGGCCGACGACCGGGCCGACCTGGTCGAACTGGATGCGCTCGAACTTGGCGTCCGGGAACGACGACTTGAGCTGCTGCTCGACCTTCAGACCGGTGTCGCGCGGCGAGACGATCCGGAGCACCTCGTTCTGACCCGCCTGCCCCGCCACGTCGCGCGGGTAGTCCACCTCGGCATCGGTCACGGAGACCTTGGCCATCGACTCGCGGATCTTCGCGATGTCGATCTTCTGGGCGAAGCTCATGGTCAGGGTATCGCCACCAGCGAAGTCGATGCCCAGCAGACGCTCGCCCCGACCAAAGACACCATAGGCCAGGCCTACCACGATGATCGTCCACGACAGGGCGAACGACGGCTTGGCGAGCCGCATGAAGCTGATCGATGGGACTCGGAACATCTGGAGCATCCGGAAGCCGCCGTTGAGCAATGGGGTGTTCGCGACCAGGAAATCGAAGATCAACCGGGTCACGGTCAGCGCCGTGAACATCGAGACCACGAGGCCGACGGTCAGGGCGACCCCGAAGCCCTTGATCGGACCGGTACCGAGGGCGATGAGGAGGATCGAGGAGATGAGCGTGGTCAGGTTGGAATCCAAGATCGTGCCGAACGCCTTGCCGTAGCCCGCGTTGAGCGAGCCGCGGACCGACTTGCCCGACTCCTGTTCCTCGCGGATGCGCTCAAAGATCAGCACGTTGGCATCCACCGCCATGCCGATCGTGAGCACGATGCCCGCGATGCCCGGCAGGGTGAAGGTGACGTCGAGCGAACACATCACCGCCAGCAGGATCAGGACGTTGAGGACGAGTGCGACGTTCGCGACGAGACCGGCCAGCATGTAGTACACCAGCATGAAGGCGGCGACGAGGCCGACGGCGATGAGGCAGGCCCGGATGCCGCTCTGCACCTGCTCGGCACCGAGGCGTGGGCTGACGCCCCGCTCCTCGATGATCTGGAGCGGTGCCTCGAGGGGATTCTCCAGGGCGGTCGCGAGCTCGAAGGCTTCCTTCTCGGTGAAGGAGCCGGTGATCTGGCCGGCTCCGCCGAGGATCGGTCCGTTGATGCGGGGGGCGGAGATGACGACGCCGTCGAGGACGATCGCGAGCATCTGGCCGACATTCTTCCGGGTGATCTCACCGAATGCCGTGGCGCCGTCGGAATTGAGGGTGAAGTCGATCTCCGGCTGGCCCGTGACCGGGTTGCGGGACACCCGGGCGCTCGAGATCGAGCGTCCCGTCAGCGGCTCGGCCTGGCGCTTGACGAGGATCGGGATGACCGCCTCCTGCCCGTTGCGCGACCGCATCTTCATGGGGACACGGATGTAGCCGGGCGGCACCAGGCTGGAGTTCAGGTGGGCGTCATTCTCGGGATCGACCATCCGGAACTCGAGGAAGGCCGCCTTCTTGAGCTGCTCGCGGGCCGACTCCTTGGTCGACTCGTCCACGCCCGGCAACTGCACCAGGATGCTCTTCTCGCCCACGGGCTGGAGGATCGGCTCCGCCACGCCGAAGGCGTCGACACGCTTCCGGAGCACCTCGACCGCCTGCTCGGCGAGGAAGGTGTTGCCGGCGAGGGCCGCCTGGCCGTTGGTGGCCCGACGGGTGAGATCCATCTCCAGGAGGAACGAGGTGCCGCCGCTCAGGTCGAGACCCAGCTTGAACTCGCCCGCAGCCTCGCGCTGGACGCGGTTGAGGATCGAGCGCGTCGGGTTGAGCTCGGCGCCCGACTGGTAGTTGGTCGGGAAGAACCGTCGGATGTCGTTCGTCCCGATCGCCTCGATCAGGTTCTTGTAGCCGCCCCGGTCGGGGTACGTCTTCTCGAGCTCCTGGGCCTTGGTGATGATGGCGTTGAAATTCGTGTCGCTCGTGATGGCGAGGCGGTCGAACTCCGTAACCAGGTTCTTCGGCCCTGGAGGGAGGATCTCCGAGAAGGACCACACGATGACGAAGGCCAGGAAGAGGGCCTTCATGAGATGGGAACGATTCATGGAACGGGAAATCTTCGGATGGGATCAGGCGGCACGCTCGACGATCTGGACGACACTCGACTTCTGGACGTCCAGCTTGCTGTCGGCCGAACGGAGGGTGACCACCTCGTCGCGGACACTCGTCACGATGCCAAGAAGACCGGCGCTGGTGACGACCTTGTCCCCCACCTTGAGGGCCTTGAGGAGATCGGCCTGCTCCTTGGCCTTCTTCTGCTGGGGACGGATCAGGAGCACCCAAAAGATGATCAGCATGAAGACGATCATGCCGACCTGCATCAGCATCGCCCGCTTGGCATCCTCAGGGGATGCACAAGGAGCCGGCGGCGCCAACGACAGAAGGTAGGAAACAGACGGAATACCCATGATGAGCGACGAATGACCCCTAAGCCTAGAAACGGAGACCGCTTTGGCAAGAACTCGCTTGGATCAAATCGGAAGTGTCACTGGAATCGAGGACACCCGGGGGGATGCGATGTCTGCGGGTTGCCCCCTAGGCTCGAGTCCCATCCTACCGGCTCGGCACAGGCGGTTCGGCGGCGGCGATGAACTCGAGGAGATCCGCCACAGCCTGAACCGGGAGCCCGTCCACGAGACCTTCCGGCATCAGGGACTGCCCCGAACTGGTCATGCTCCGGACCTGGGAACGCGGCAGGGTGATCTCCTGGCCGCCGCCCAGCCGCAGGGTCACGGCGGACGGGGTCTCGCGATCGATCACCGCGACAAGCTGGTCCCCGTCACGCGTCTCGACCTGAAAGGCGACGTACTGCGGTGCCACCTCAGCGTGCGGGGTGAGGATGCTCGAGAGCAGCCGATCCCGTCCTGCCGACTTCACCGTGACGAGATCCGGACCCAGACGAACCCCATCGGCACCCGACCGGTGGCACGAGGCGCACCGCTCCCGATAGAGGGCCTGTCCCCGCCCGACGTCTCCCTCCAGGGACAACGCCGGCTCGAAGAGCTTGGCCCGCGCCGCGGCATCGGGTCCGGGAGGAAAGATCTGATCGGCTCGCGAGGAGACACCCGGATCCTTCTTGGCCCGGAGTGACTGGATCACTGCGGACGGAATGTCCGACCGCGGTATGGAGCCCGACTCCACCGCGTCGAGGAGCTCGAGGGAGCCCGCTCGTCGTGCAATGACAACCGTCAGGGTCTCGTTCCTCAGGGATGCCGTGTAGCTGGACCAGCTTCGCAGGAGTGTCCGGATGACGGTGTCGTCGCCAGCCACCGCAAGAGCCCGGATCGCCTCACGTCGGATCAATTCCGCCCCGTCTGTGAGCAGGGGCTCGAGGGCCAGAAGGGTCTGGTCACCGGGCAGGTGGGCCAGGAGATGGATCGCGTCAACCCTGTGGGATTCCGCCGCAGCCGCATCCGTCGCCACTGCCCTCGCCTGCGTGGCCAATGAATCCAGCCTTTGGTTCGACACCTTCGACACCGAACGGCGCCCCCGATGTTCCCCTTCGAGGAGCGCGGAGGCGACCTTCAGTGCCGCCGGGTGCCGTCGATCCGAAAGCACCCACCCGAGGATCTGATCCATCCCGGCTGGTTGTCCCTGCGCCCCGATCAGAGTGGCGAGCTGACACAGCCAATCGACCCCACCCGGGCCTCCCAGAAGTTTCGGATCGTCGGCCGACGCTGCAAAGACCTGCGGTGCTCCCTCCGGGAGGGAATCCAGCAGGGCCCATCGCATCCACGAGTCGGAGGCATCCCTCCTGGCGAGGGTGACGATTGCTGGGATCCGCTCGTTCACGGGCACCGCACCCAGCGTGAAGGCGAGCTGGAAGCGGACGCGGATCGCGGGATCCTGGACCCGCTTCACAAGCGCGGGAACCAGGACCGAGCGGTCGCCTGCTTTTCCAAGGAAGCCTTCACCCAGTCGGACCGCATGCTCCCGGACCCGTTCGTCCGGATCATCCAATGCGGGAATCAGGTGGCGCTTTCCCGACAGGGCCGACAATCCCTCCAAGACATAGAGCGCGTGAAGGCGGGCCAGCGGTCGATTCGACCTTCGCAGGAGCCTCTCGAGGGCGGGTATGGCCCTGCGGTCCTGCGCCTCGTACAACAGCCTCGCTGCGGTATCGCGGGTCCAACCGTTGTCGCTCTCGAGGGCTGCCACGCGACCTTCGACATCCAGATTTCCGGGAAGTGCACGATCCGGCCTCCGGAACCCCTCCGGAACGATCCGCCAGATGCGCCCCCGGTCGTTGCCGCTGTTGAGGTCGAGATGCTTCTTGATCGACTCCGGGATCGACCAGGGGTGCTCGATGACCTCCCGGTACATGTCGACCACATACAGGCAGCCATCGGGCCCGTTCTGGAAGTGCACGGGACGGAACCAGGTGTCGCGGGAGGCGATGAACTCGCGGGTCTGCTCGTCAGGCGGACGTTCCCCCCGGAGCGAGACGCCATCGGGCTTCAGGATCTTCCGATGGACCAGATTGCCGCCGGCGTCGCCGATGAAGGCGTTGTCGACGAAGTCCGGCCCGTAGGCGTCGCCCCGGTAGATCGTGGCTCCCGTGGCCCCCGTGAAGTAGCCGGAGACCCGTCCCCCACCCTCCACCGCGCCTGGGACCACGCCGCTGATCCGCCAGCGGGTCCGCACGATCCGCCAGGGTTCGTCAGGACTGATCCGGAACACCTCGGCGGCAGGCCCATCCGCAGCGATGCTGAGACGGGGTCCGGGCATCGATACCGCCGGGTTCCGGGCTGCATAGCGTTCCGGATACAGGATCAGCTGGAGATGATCGCTGTTGCTGCAGACGAACTTCCGCCCGTCGGTGTCGAACGAGAGCCCGTATTGGCCACCACCGGCCTCGGGTTGGATCCCGAGGGTTCTGGGATCGAAGCTGAAGTCCCTGCCCCGCAGCTCGAGCGGCTTACCCGCCGGTCCATCCATACGCCGGACCTCGGCTGCACCGATGGGTCCAGTCGCTCCATGGATGCGGTTGTCGAGGCCCCAGTTGAACGAGTTGAGCAGGGCCTGGACGTTGAGCCGGGAGGCTCCGCTGCCGAAGCCGGTGAACACCACCTTCCGCTCATCCGCGTGGCCGTCCCCATCGACATCCCTCAACCACAGGATGTCTGGGGTCGCCCCGACGAAGACTCCCCCTTTGGAGCAGATCAAGGCGGTCGGCCACGGCAGATTGTCGGCAAACACCACCGAGCGGTCGAAGCGCCCATCGCCATCCGTGTCCTCCAGCCGCCGGATCCGCCCCGCATGCGGCGTTTCATCTCGACGTTCCGAGTAGTCAATCATCTCCACCACATACATTCGGCCGAACTCGTCGAAGGCGAGGGTGATGGGGCTGACCACGTTCGGTTCCGAGGCGGCCAGCTCCAGTCGGAACCCCGGTTTGACCACAAAGGTCGACACCGCATCGACCGGTGAGGTGGGTGGGACCCGTGGTAGATCCAGTGCGGGATCCACTGCAGGCTGGCTTCCGGTACCGCCATACGCCGCCGTGTAGGAGACCCGCGTCTCGGGCGCCGCCCAGATCCTGGCGACGCTGGCCCCCAGGAGGAGCATCCCCAGCACGGGAGCAGAGCGTCGCCACGCAGTGAACAGCATTCCGGAAGATCCCCCAACCCCAGCAAGAGTGCCACTCCGGAGTCCGAAACACCCGGCCTGGTCCACCGGGAGCCCTGCACCCACATTCGCGGGGACAAATGTTTCGACGCGCCCGTCCGCGACCCCCACGGTTGTCGGGTCATGCGGCTCCTGTTCGTGGCCGACCTCCACTATTCCCTGAAGCAGTTCGACTGGGTGACGAATCAGGCCCGGAACTACGACCTCGTGGCGAT
>JBDLQQ010000251.1:0-21432 GCA_039800465.1 Verrucomicrobiota bacterium | reverse complement strand
GCGTCAACACGGGGACGGCCTCGACCCCGCCCAGGCGATCCAGATAGGGCAACGCGGCCACCCGGAGGGTCACATCGGATCCGTCCAAGGCGCTCTGGACCGCCTCGGGGGTCTGCGCGGCATGGAGGGTGGCGAGGGCAACCAGGATCGCACGGCGCAGCGCTGGGACGGAGTTTGTCTGGGTGAACCTCTCATACAGGGGCGAACTCGCCTCCTTCACACCCAACGCCGCAGCGGCCTCGACTGTCGCGATCTGGAGCGCCAACACCTCACGGGTGCCCACCGGCACGCCGCTCTCGGACAGGTTCAGCGGATTCAGGAGATCCCCAGCGACCCTCAGGAAGGCCCTGCGGGCCGGGGCGGGATTCCTCTTCACCGCATGGCCCTCAGCATAGGCGACGGAACGCCCGAGATCCTCCGGCAACTCCGGAATCGCCGCGGCCCGTCCGAAATTCCTCGCTGCCTGCGCCGCACGGTCGAGAAGTGGATTCGAGGGAGCGCCCCCTTCCGCGGATGCCGGTGGAGCGGCATTGGTGTCGCGAGCGGACACCACCATGGGACGCCACAGTCCATTCACCCGATCCAGTGCGGGGGGTGCTGGCCACTCGGCCAGGGTCCGAACGGCGAGGACTCGGACCGCATCCGGGACATCCTCCCGCACGGCGAAGCTGGCCAGCATCTGAGCATGCTGCTGGGTTCCAAGGCGCGAACAGGCATCGATCACGCGGCTGTGGAGTCCGGTCGGGCAGTCGATCTTCGTGATGAAGGACGCGAGGGCCGGGAGCCCTGCGACGATTGGGACACCGTGGATCGCACGTCCTGCCTCCTCGACGAGTCTCGGATCGGGACCAGCAAGCCCGTTGGTCAACACGGTCCCCGCCGTCAGCAGGGCCTCGTGGAATCCCGGGAGACCAACGACCTGAGGATGGATGAAGGCCAGTTCGGCAAGACGTCGACAGGTCCACAAGGCGGCGAGTCGGATCGCAGGCGACTCATCCTTCAGCGCTTGCTGGAGAAAGGCCCCCTCCACGAAGGCCAACCGCTCGTTCGGAAACCTTCGGGATTCCACGAGGCGATTCATCCCCTCCCAGGTTCCCGGACCCACCGCGAGCGAGGTCGCCTGGAGGAGGATCCGTCGCGCCGTGTGCTGGAGGAACAGATCATCGCCAGTGGATTCCAACAGGGGTCGAACCAACGCCAGCGGGTCCATGGCTTGCGTCTGGGTGGCGCCAAGATCCCCCAGTCGCACCGCCCACCCCTTGCCAAGACGATCCCTCAGCATCTTCCCGTGCCGCTTGGCGATCCCGGCAATCGGATTGGGGCGGACACCCAAGGGCATCCGGGCGACGGCCTCACCGGTTCGACGGCGCACGACCGGATCCGGATCGGCCAGTAGACGCTTCAGCGCAGGCCATCCCTCGGAGATCCCACCGTCCGCCAGGGCCACCGCAGATTCGGCGGCCAGACGCCGATCGGGGTCCTCGAGAAGGACCAGCAACGCGACCACAGCCCGCTCGGCATTGGAGGGGATCCGACCCGGTCCGTCGGCACGCAGGATCTGCCCGAGGGCCCACACCCCATGGAGACGGGCCAGGCGGTTCGATCCGTCGAGCGCCACATTTCCCAATCCCTCCAGAGCGGGTTTCTCCCGTTCAGCCAGTTCCCACTGGGCCGCCAGCCGGATGCGACGATCCGCATGGGCCAACAACCGCAGCAACGCCGTATCCCGCTGGCCGTCCAGTCCCGTCGCCAGCAACTCCTTCACCTGCCGGACCGTCTCGATCTCCGTCGCCTCCAGGGCGGCAGTGGGGGTGATCCGATAGATCCTGCCCCGAGGGGTCTGTCCCCAACCGCTGACCCAATCCAGCACGTAGGCGGCCCCATCGGGTCCGAAGTCCACATCGGTCGGCCAACATCCCCAGAGGAACTTCTCCGGGGCCTCGACCTCGTAGCTGGCGCCCCGGGGTTTGACCGAATAAGACCAGACGCCTCCCGGGAAATCACAATGCAGGAACCGTCCCTGGAGCTGTGATCCGAACCCGGTGCCGGGATAGAAAGCCAAACCGCTCGGCCCCTGGCTCACGGTTCCGGCCGGCGGCAGGATGCCATCCTTGCCCCCCTTCCAGAGCGACTCCTGGACCCAGGGGCCGAACCCCTCCATGTGCTGGTAGCTGGTCCTCCAGCCGTAGTCGCCACCCTCGACCAGGTGCAGGACCCGACAGGGATCCGCCCCGGCCGTATCGTTGTCGACGGTCCAGAGATTCCCCCCGTCGTCGAAGGCGAGTTCCTGGGGATTGCGGAGCCCGAAGCAGAACAACTCCAGGCGACTCCCATCCGGCTCGCACCTCAGGACCCCACCCGTGTCGGGCAGGTTGATCACAACCCCCTCGCGGTTCGTCAGGCAGAGTCCCCGGTCTCCGAAGCTGAAATAGATGCGCCCATCGGGACCGCGGGTGAGACCATGCAGATCGTGGCCGGACACTCCGATGTGCACCCCGAAGCCATGGGCGATCAGGTTTCCTGGAGCGGGTCGCAGGGATTGGGTTGGCGCAGGGGAGGCGTCGGGGAACCGCCAGAGGTTTGGGATGTTCGCGAAATAGACCTGTCCTGCTGCGGACAACACCCCGGCAGCGGTGCCGTCGGTCACCGAGTTGAATCCCGTGGCGAAGTCGACGTGGTGGTCCGCTCGCCCATCCCGATCCCGGTCCTCCAACCGCCGGATCCTCTCGGAGTCCTTGGTGAGGAGGTTGAGGTTCGTCGCGAACTCGCGCTGCAAGAAAGCGGCGCGGTCGGCAACGGTCCGGAACGACATGTCCTCCAGCAGCCAGTTCGTGTGGGCGGTGATGTCGAAGACGCTGATCGCCCATCGGTCCGACTGCGCGAGCAGGACCCGGCCGCGTCCGTCGAACGCGAACGCCACGCTGTTGCTGAGCTGGGGTTCGGCGGCCCAGACGTCCATCTTGAGGCCGGGACCGAGCTTCAGCTTCAGGGTCTCGGTGGTGGCCGCGTCGAAGTCGGGCGTGGAGGTCGCATGCTGGGCGAGGACCGGCGCCAACAGGAGCCATCCCCACAACAAAAAAGGCCGGAGCACCATCACGTGCCCCAGCCTAGTTTCATTCCCATCCGCTCAAAGCGGAAAGGTGGCCTCGGAACTCCATCCGGGGCCCTGGATTCAACCCCACTTCTCGGTCTTCATCTGCTCCTTCGGCAGCGCCAGGTCGTGGGTCACCAGATGTTCGACGGCCTCCACCATCTCGTTGGTGCCGCAGGCGTAGAACACAGTGTTGGCCGGATCGTCCACGAAGCTCTTCACCCACTCAGGAGTCACGCGGCCCCGACGGCCGGTCCACGGATCCTCGGGGGTGAGCCGGGTGCAGGTCACCAGGAACTTGAACCGCGGGTTCTTCGCCTCCAGCTCCCGGAACTCCTCGGCGAAGATGATGTCCTTGGTCGTGCGCACCGTGTAGAGGACCGTGATCCGGGTATCGAGGTTCCTGACTGTGGCCTCGCGGACAAAGCCCCGGAAGGGGGTCACTCCCGAGCCGCCGGCGACACAGATGAGGTGCTTGCCCGGGGGATCGAACACGGGGAGGAACCGGCCCGTGGGCGGGATGACAAACATCTTGTCCCCGGCTTCCACCCAGTCCACGACGCTGGTGCCCATCTTGCCGTCGCGCTTCACGGTCACCTCATAGAACCCGCGGTCGAGTCCGCTCGAGCTCAGCGAGTACGCCCGCTTGTACTTGGTCTTGTGGGGCCAGTAGACGGTGATGAACTGCCCGGTCTTGAACTCGCCCGGGTCGTAGCCCTCGGGCCACTGGAAGCGGACGGTCTTCACGTCCGGGAGTTCCATCTTCACGGATTCGACGAGCATTTCAGCGATGACTTTGGCCATGGGTCTTGAGGGAGCGGTTGGGGTTCGTGGGGCAGAGATTCGGGCGACAGGGTGTCCCGGATGGTCAAAAACGCAATCCGGTCGAGGACCCTACTTCGAGACGTCGAGGCAGACCGCCTCCTTGGTGCTCCGGGCATAGACGCGGCCGTCGCTGACGACGGGCGAACCCCAGCACTTGCCGTCGAGGACGTCCGCCCGGGCCAGCTCGGTGTAGGCCTCGGGGTTGGTGTCGATCACGACAAGCTGGCCGGCGTCGCCGAGGGCCAGGACCTTGTCGCCCGCGAGGATGACCTGTCCGGGGCCGAAGCCGGGCTTCTCCCACTTGACCTTGCCGGTGGCGATCTCGACGCACTTCACGGGTCCGTCGCCGTATTCCTTGAACTGGAACATCCCGTACAGGTGACCCTTGTGGAGGACCGGGGTGGACCAGTGGTTGGCTAGGGGCTTGTTCCCCTCGAAGCGGTAGACCTCCTTGGCCGACCACTTGTCGCCGTCCTTGGAGACCCGACAGGCGCCGGCACCGACGCCGTAGCCGGCCGAGCAGTAGACGAGATCCCCATCCACGACGGGCGAAGCCGCGGTGGAGACGCGGAACGGGAACGGGTGACGCCACAGTTCCTTGCCCGTCTTGGGCTCGACCGCGAGGAGGCCGGACTTGAGGAAGAAGATCACCTGCCGCTGCCCGTGGATGGTCGCCGGCGTCGGGGTCGCATGGGTCATGGTCTCGTCGAACGCCTTCCAGACCACATCGCCCGTCTTGGCGTTGAGGGCGATCAGCGACTGACCGGCACCGCCTCCGGCGACGAAGACCATCCCCTGCTCGACCAGCGGGCAGGCGGCGTTCTCCCAGGAGATGTTTGAACCGCCAAAATCCTTCATGACGTTCTTCTGCCAGACCAGGTCCCCGCTCTTGGCGTCGAAGCACGACACCACCAGTTTGGCCGAGGTGACGTAGACCCGGCCATCGGACCAGGTGGGGGTCGACCGTGGACCGTCACCACCGCGGTTGTCCTTGGTGCCATCATCACCGCCACCCTGATACTTCACCGGGCCGAGGAGCTTCACCCAGGCCTCCGCACCGGTCTTGGCGTCGCGGGCGACGAGCACCTCCTGCTGGGCTCCTTCGACGGCGCGCAACTCCAGGTTGAAGGCCCGCCCCCCGGCGACGGCGAACGAGCTGAACCCGAGGTCGCTCGGGACCTTCCAGACCACCTTCGGACCCGAGGCGGGCCACTTCGAGGCGATCTTCTCCGGCGTGGATCCGTCGCCCTTGGGACCGCGGACGAACGTCCAACTGCCGGCGAGGAGGGAACCCGAGAGGAATCCGGTGAGGAGCACTGTGGAGGTGAAGGGCTTCAGCATGACGCCAAAGAAGGTTGGGAATCAGGCACGAGGGTCAATCGGATTTCACGGGGATCTGCCCTCGGGGCGGCCAGACCGCAGGGCCGCACCCGGCCTGGGGCGACGGCAGACCGCCCGACTTTTCATTTTCCCACGGGATCCTTTCGCCGCAGCCTTTGGTGGATGATGCGGCTCGAGCAGGGGGAGATCCGGGAGGCGGTGCGGCAGGCCCTCGCGGAGGATGTGGGGACCGGTGACGTCACGACGCTCGCCTGCGTTCCGCCCGGGGCGCAGGCCCGCGCCCTGCTCCGGGCCCGCGAACCCATCGTCCTCGCCGGGCTCGATCTCGCCATCGAGGCATTCCGCCAGCTGGATCCGAACCTCCGCACAACGCCCCGGGCTCAGGACGGGGATGCCATTGCCGCCGGCATCACCGTGCTGGAGATCGTGGGCTCCGCTCGGGGGATCCTCACGGCCGAGCGGGTAGCCCTCAATTTCTGCCAGCGCCTCAGCGGCGTGGCCACGCTGACGTCCAGGTTCGTCGCCGCCGTCCACGGGACCCGGGCCCGGATCCTCGACACCCGGAAGACCACACCCGGATGGCGCCGACTCGAGAAGTACGCCGTCGCCCGGGGTGGTGGCACCAACCACCGGACCGGCCTGTACGACCTGGTCCTCATCAAGGACAACCACCTGGCGGCACTCCGCGACGCCCCACCCAATGCCATCGCGGCGGCAGTGGATCGCGCGCGGAGGTCCTGGCCAGGGCTCCGGGTGGAGGTCGAGACCGACACCCTCGGACAGGTGGATCAGGCGGTCGCTGCCGGGGCGGACATCATCCTGCTCGACAACATGGACCTGCCCACCCTCCGGGAGGCGGTGCGGCGGGTGGGGGGACGGGCCCAGACCGAGGCCAGCGGCGGGGTACGACTCGACACCGTCCGGGCGATCGCCGAGACGGGCGTGGATTTCGTCTCCGTCGGCGCACTCACCCATTCCGCCTCCTCCGTGGACCTGGGACTCGACTTCGAGTCATGAGCCCGGACGCGCACATCCTGACCCGGCTGCGACGGTCCGGAGGCGCCGGGGTCGCCGTGTCCGACCTCACCGGCGTGGTCGCAGGCGATCCAATCGGCCTCCCGGGGCGCATCGCAGCACTGCGCCAGCTCGGATACGACATCACGTCCACCGTGCACGGGGGCTTCGTCCTGAGATCGGGCCCCGACCGGCTCCACGCGGACGACCTGGTCTCACGGCTGCCGGATCGTCGACGGATCGGCAGGACCATCCAGGTCTTCCAGGAGACGTCCTCGACCAACGACGTGGTCGAACGCCTTGCCCGGGACGGGGTCGAGGAGGGCGCGGTGGTGTTCGCAGAGTCCCAGACGCAGGGACGGGGACGGATGGGGCGCCGCTGGGAATCCCCCTCAGGACGGGGGCTGTGGTTCTCCGTCCTGCTGCGGCCCCGGATCCCGCTCGCGGCCGCGACGCAGCTGACCGTCATGGCGGCGGTCGCCGCAGCCCGGGCCATCGGACATGCCTCGGGCCTCGAACCCGAGATCAAATGGCCCAACGACCTCCACCTGCGGGGCCGCAAGTGCGGCGGCATCCTGCTGGAACTCGGTGCGGAGTCCGACCAGATCCACCACGTCATCCTGGGCATGGGCATCGACGTCAATCTCTCGGCCAACGAGATCCCTCCGCAGATCCGCGGGATCGCCACCTCGCTCTCTCAGGAATCCGGGCGGACGATGGATCGCCCAGCCCTAGCCGCCCAGCTGCTCGAGGAACTGGACAGCGCCTACGAGGGGATACTGACCGGACGTTTCAGCACCCTTGCGGATGAATGGGAGCGCCGCTGCACCACCCTGGGGCGGAGGGTTGCGATCCGGGTGGGTCCCCGGGAGATCCACGGTCTGGCCGAGGCGCTCGACGAACAGGGTGCCCTCCTGCTACGGACCGAGCACGGCCGGTTGGAACGCATCATCGGCGGGGAGGTCAGCCTGCTCTCCGCCGCCCCCTCGTCATGACCCTGCTCCTCGACATCGGCAACACGCACACCCACCTCGGCTGGGCCAACGCGGCGGGGATCCGCAAGACCCGTGACATCGACACGGCGGAGGTCCTGCAAGGTCAGCTTGCCCGATCCCTGAAGGTCTGGATCGGATCCCGGATCCCGGACCAGGTGGCGCTCTGCTCGGTCGTCCCCGCGGCGATCCAACCCACACAGACGGCATTGAGGAAGGCGATCGGACGCGAGGCGGTCGTCCTGGCACCCGACACGCTCCCACGGGATCTGCTGACGCTGCGCTATCCCCGTCCGGAGACGATTGGCACGGACCGGATCGCCAATGCCATCGCGGCCCGGCATCTGTTCGGGGGCCCGGTGATCGCGATCGACTTCGGCACGGCGACCACGTTCGACGTCGTCGATGCCAGGGGACGCTTCATCGGCGGGGTGATCGCCCCGGGCATCTCAGCCCTCGCGGACTACCTCCATGAGAAGACGGCCCAGCTGCCCCGGATCCAGCTCCTGGAACCCCGCGCAGCGATTGGTCGCAGCACGATAGAGGCAATGCAGGTGGGGACGATGGTGGGCTACCGGGGGCTGATCCGGGAGGTGCTGCAGGGGATCCGTGAACAGCTGGGCGACGACGGTGTGAAGGTTGTTGCGACCGGCGGCTATGCGCGCCCAGTGACCCGACACCTGCCGGAAATCAAACAGGTTTATCCGCACCTGACCCTCGAGGGATTGCGGCGGTTCGCGGAGGCTGTCGACGCCGGAGGCCGGGATGGTCGACGGCAACCGCGGGGAATCCGGTGACCGATTCCAGCGTGGCATCGGGGAGGAAGCGGCGCCGGCTTTTCCTCTTGGAGGATTCCGCACAGCCCTTTCAATGTCCGTCATGCAACTGAAGAAGGCGGTCATCACCGCGGCGGGGAAACACCAGCGCACACTCCCGCTCCAGTCGCTGGTGGACCGCGACGGCACCACCAAGACGGCGCTTGCGATCATCATCGAGGAGGCCCTCGACGCCGGGGTTGATCGAATCGGAGTCGTGGTCTGCCCCGGGGACGCCGCCGCCTACCGCACCGCCGCGGGCTCCCATGCGGGACGTCTCGAGTTCATCGAACAGCCCGAGCCCCTCGGGTACGGCCACGCGGTCTGGTGTGCCCGGGAGTTCACCGCCGACGAGTCCTTCCTGCTGCTGGTCGGGGATCATCTCTACGTCCGGACCGGCACGACCGGCTGCGCGCGCCAGCTCGTCTCGCTGGCGCAGACCTCCGAGTCGGCGATCTCAGCCGTCCAGGCCACCCATGAGAGCAAGCTCCCGTTCTACGGAGCGGTCGGCGGACGCCGGGTCCAGGGATCCCAGGGGCTCTACGAGGTGGCAGAGGTCCTCGAGAAGCCCACGCCGACCGAAGCCGAGCAGCGCCTCGTGGTGCCCGGCCTGCGTGCCGGCCACTATCTCTGCTTCTTCGGGATGCACGTGCTCACTCCCGGCCTGATGCAGATCCTCGGGGAGATGGTGTCGGATCGCGGATCCAAGGGAGGCATCCACCTCTCAGCCGCGCTGGGCCGCCTGGCCCGCAAGGAACGCTATCTCGCCTTCGAGGCGAGCGGACGCCGGTACGACATCGGCGCGCGCTACGGACTGCTCATCGCACAACTGGCGCTCGCCCTCGAGGGATCCGACCGGGACGAGGTCCTTTCAGGGCTCGTGGAGCTGTTGGCCCAACGGGCCCGATAGGACCTCCAAGACCGTCCCGCGGCCTGAGGGCGACCGGACATGGCGTCACTTCCCGCCGGACGGATCGATCGGCTTCGGCTGGGCCGCCTGCCATTCGGTCTCCGACACGGGACGCCGCTGCTGCAGGAAGAGGAACAGTCCCCGCTTGTTGCCGACGATGACATCGGGCAGGAGGTCCTTGTTGACGTCCCGGACGGCGACCTGGGTTCCAACGCCCGAGGCGGTGTCGATCTGCTGGGGGACGAAATCCACCGCGCCACCGGGGCCGCGGACGAGCTTCCACCAGTACAGGACGGCTGGGGCGCCGGGTTCGGGATCCCCCGCGGGGCCGTGGGCCCAGAATCGCTTGCCGGTGACGATGTCCTTGAGGCCGTCGCCGTCCATGTCGACGAGGTCGACCGCGTGGAGCTGGGAGAACTTCACCCCGTAGCGGTTCTCATTGGGCTCCTTGTTCATGAGGATGTGCTCCTTGAAGGAGATCCCGTCCGCGCCACGGACCTGCTCGAACCAGGCGAGACCGTAACCGTGTGCCGCCAGGCTGGTGATCACATCATTCAGCCCATCCCCATTGACGTCGTAGGCATGCATCTGGGCCCCGCCCACGCCGAACGCGAACTTGTGCTGCTTCCAGACCGGATCTCCGGCCAGCGACGACGGCTGCTCCCACCAGCCGTCCTTCTCGAGCAGGTCCATCCGGCCGTCGCCATTCACATCACCCACGCCCATCCCGTGCGTGAAACGGTGGTAGTTGTTGTTGGGGCTCAGCGGATGCCAGGTCCAGAGGCCGGCGGGGTTGTTTGGATCCGGACTCGCCCAGCCGTAGCTGCCCTTGGAGGAACACACGATCTCGGGCACCCCGTCGCCGGTGATGTCGATGTAGTTCGGTGACTCGTTGTCGGTGACCTCGATGGCGACGTGCTCGGTCCAGAGGCCGGGCTGGCCCTTGGGGTTCTCGTACCACGACGACTTCTCGCCCGGGAAACCGAGGATGAGGATGTCGTCCCAGCCGTCCTTGTTCAGGTCGGTCCCGAACGCGAAGAAGTTCTTGGAGTAGGTGTTGTTCTTGCCGAGGGCCCCCTCGAATCCGGGGATGGTCTTCTCCGTGCCGTCGGCCTGCTTCAATTTGAACGTCTCGGTCGCTGGAGCGTAGGGACGACGCGTCTTGAAATCCGGTCCCGCCCACCAGTAGGGACCGTAGACCAGGTCCATCACGCCATCGTGGTTGAAGTCCCCGGCGTTGGCCCCCTCCGCCCAGAACTGGTCGGTCATCTGGCTCTTCTTGAAGGACACCAGCATGGGCTGGGCGGCATCCAGGACGCTGGGGAGGACAAGACCGGCCGCCAACGACAGTGCGGCCCGGTGGATCACGGGGAAATGCATGGAGAGGTTGTCGGAGTCCCGGGCGACCGGGTCAAGCGGCGTCTCCGTTTCCAGAGCCACACCCACAGCGGAAGCCGCCCAAGCGGGACGTCACGGCTACTGGAACTCGACGTCCACGGCGCGGAATCCCGCCGCCACGCCCAGGGCATTCAACTGGAGCCGGGTGCGCTCCTCGGCATCCCGGAGGATGCCAGCGGCCCGGGCCGCCTTCCGAATAGTCTCCAGGGCCTGACGCCGAGCCTCCTGCTCCATCTGCTGGTCGAACTGCCGGAGGATCCCCGTGCTCCGCTCCAGGACCTCCGTCCGCGACTCATCGAGGTACGTGTCCACCAGCTGGGGACGCGGCAGCCTCAACCGCAGGCGGTCGCCATCGATCGCGACATCCGATTTCGTCAGCTTCCGCAGGTCGACACCGGCCTTCACGACGCCATGGGCGATCATCAGGAGGCGGTTCTGCCCGTACCATTTCACGTCGTCGAGGACCACCACCTTCTCGAAGACGAACTGGACCGTCACCAGCTGGGAGAGCGCCTGGACCTGGGTGACGACGGTCGCCGTGTCCGCGATCGCCGGCCGGCCATTCGAGCGCATGGACCGGGCGACGAAGACGCCGGCCCCAAACACGAGCCCGAGGACGACCAGCAGAGTCGCCACCAGCCCGGCCCACAGCAGACGCGGATTCATGGCCTGGAAGGCGCCTCCCTGGGCACCGTGGTGGACTACCAGCGGACCTTGTCCGGGAAGTACTCCCGGATCAGCTCCTCATAGAACGGACGCAGTTTCACGCTGTCCGGCTTCTCATGGCTCTTGGTGTAGAGGTCATACGGGTTGAACCGCAGCACCCACGGCAGCATCGCGCGGTCGTGGTCGTTCAACAGGTAGTCGTAGCAGCCCTCCCGATGCCACGGGTAGAAGCTGTGGAACCGGAGCATCGCCAGACCCTCGGGCGGCAGGTAGTCCTTGCAGACCTGATAGATGTACTCGTCGTGCCCCCAGGAGAGGTCGACGGCGTCCAGGCCGCAGCCCTCCTGATAGACACCGAGACGGGTCTGGTAGGCCGGGTTCTGGGAATCCGGATTCGCCTCGAAGAATCTCGGGAACACGATCTTCGGGGCGTAGGCGCATCCGGTCGGGAAGGTATCCCCCACCACCGCCCACTGGGGCTCGCCCCAGAGACACAGGATCTTGCCGAGGTCGTGGACAAAACCGGTGAGGATCATCCATCGGGGCTGCCCGTCCCGGCGGAGATGCTCGGCGGTCTGTAGGAGATGCTCGAGCTGGGACATGTCGGTGTCCGGATCACTGTCGTCGACCAGCTGGTTGAGATACTCGGCCGCCTCCCAGATGCCCATTTTCATGCGGTTGAGGCCCAGATATTCCGTCTTCTTGGCCCGGACGAAGTCGCGGGTCTGGAACTGGTGGTTCAACCGGTAGAATTCCCGGACGGTGGGCCGGGCGTCCGCCTCATAGTTGCGGAATTCCGACTGCTTCTTCTCCGGGTCGTGGCCCACGGCGGGCTTCTTGGCGGCCGGCTCCGACACGGGCTCAGGGTACCGCTGCTTATAGAAATCCTCGACCTCATCGAGGCTCTGAAGGGGCTGTTTCTCTGTGGGCAATGCGGTCTTCATAGGCGACGACGCTGAAAATACCGGGTGTCCGCCGGATGTCAGCAGGGGATTCGTCATCCCGGGGGTGTCCTCAACCTCGCCACGGACTTGCGGCCCGGGCCGGGCGGAGACGATGATCCGGGTCATGAAGGACGTCATGCGGGTCGGCATCATCGGCGGCGGATTGATGGGACGGGAGGCGGCGAGCGCGTTCGCCCGCTGGTTCGTACTCGAGCGCTTCCCCGTGCGGGTGGAGCTGGTGGCCGTCTGCGATCTCCAGGACACGCTCCTGGACTGGTTCCGCCAGATCCCCACGGTCCGACTCCTCACCAAGGACCACCGGGAACTGCTCGCCTCGCCGGATGTGGACGTCGTCTACGTCGCTGTCCCACACCATCTCCACGAGTCGATCTACCTCGAGGTGCTCGCGGCCGGGAAGGATCTGCTGGCCGAGAAGCCGTTCGGGATCGACCTCGCCGCGGCCCGGCGCATCCGTGATGCGGCAACGACTTCGGGGCGGTTCGTCCGCTGCAGCTCCGAGTTCCCCTTCCTTCCCGGAGCCCAGCGGGTCATCGACATCGCACGTTCGGGCAAGCTCGGGCGCCTCCTCGAGATCCACTCCTGCTTCTGGCACGCGAGCGACCTGGACCCGTCGAAGCCCGTGAACTGGAAGCGTCAGGTGAAGTATTGCGGCGAGATCGGCGTGATGGGCGACCTCGGCATGCACGTCGTCCACATCCCCCTGCGGCTGGGCTGGAATCCAGCCCGGGTCTACGCCCAGCTCCAGAAGGTCTACACCGAGAGGCCTGACGGGAAGGGTGGCTTCGCGGCGTGCGACACCTGGGACAATGCCCAGCTCCACTGCGACCTCGAGGTCTCGGGATCCACGGTGCCGATGCGTCTCGAGATGAAGCGCCTCGCCCCGGGCGCGACGAACACCTGGTGGGTGGAGGTGCTCGGGACGGAGGGCGGCGCCCGCTACTCCACCGCCGAGCCCAAGACGCTCTGGATCTTCGAGCGCCAGAAGGAGCAGCGGTGGATCCGGATCGACCTCGGGTTCCAGACGCCGTTCCCGACGATCACAGGAGGCATCTTCGAACCGGGCTTCCCCGACTGCTTCCTCCAGATGTGGGCCGCCTACGCCGCCGAGAGGGCCGGCGCCCTGGACGGCCGCTTCGGATGTGTCACCCCGGACGAGGCCGTGCGGAGTCATGAACTCTTCGCCGCCGGACTCGAGTCCCATCGGACGCGCGCCGCGGTCACCGTCTGAACGACCCGCAAGAGACCTAAAAGGCCGCCGTTGGACGTCTCCAACGGCGGCCAGTAGTCGACGGTGCCCGCCACCGGGAAGACCCCGGTGGGGATGGGTAGTGCAGTAAGCGTACTGACACGGACTCCGGAAGCCCGTCCCAGGGACGAAGCACCATCTGAGTGTTGATAGAGCACCCCTGGTGCCAGCCCGGAACCCTCGCATCCCTGCGACGACATACCCGGACCCAACCACTCAGAAACCCCGATCAAACCCTTGGGCCTAGCAGTGGGACTGCATGGCGGACCTCTCCGGGGGAACCACCAAGGATCCAGGCACGAGGCTGGGATCCGCTTCTCAAAAATGCTGAAGGCCCCCTTCAGGAGGTCGAGGGAGGGGCTGGCTGATCCCGCTGGATTCAGGGATGCTGGGCCGCATGGCGCAGGATGACCTGTTCGCGGGCGACACCCCACCGGTCCAGCCGGAGGCCGGGAGGCCCTCCGAGGTCGCGTCGTCGCCTGCCCCCCTGGCCGCACGACTCCGACCGCGGACCCTTGCGGAATACACGGGACAGTCCCACATCGTCGGCCCAGGCAAGCTCCTGCGCCGTGCGATCGAGGCCGACCGGATCCAGTCCCTCATCCTCTACGGCCCACCGGGCACCGGGAAGACGTCGCTGGCCCAGATCATCGCCACGCAGTCCCGATGCCGGTTTGAACGCCTCAGTGGTGTCGAATCAAACGTCGCCGACATGCGGCGCATCCTGAGCGGGGCCAGCCACCGCCTCCAGAACACCGGGCAGCCCACCCTCCTGTTCGTCGACGAGATCCACCGGTTCAGCAAGTCCCAGCAGGATGTCCTGCTGCCCGACGTCGAATCGGGTGTGATCAAGCTGGTGGGAGCCACCACCCACAATCCCTTCTTCTTCGTCAACTCGCCGCTTGTGTCGCGATCACAGATCTTCGAGCTCCGACCGCTCACGGAGGAGGATCTGCTCCAATTGCTCCAGAAGGCGCTGGCGGACTCCGAACGGGGGCTCGGATACCTGAGGGTCGAGGCAACCCCGGAAGCCCTGCAGCACCTCGCCCGGGTCTCCGACGGGGACGCCCGCAAGGCCCTGAACTCCCTGGAGATCGCGGTCCTCACGACACCGCCAGCCTCGGATGGCGTGATTCGCGTCGACCGCGGTGTCGCCGAGGAGTCGATCCAGAAGAAGGCCGTCGTGTACGACGGGGACGGCGATGCGCACTACGACACGGTCAGCGCCTTCATCAAGTCGATGCGGGGATCCGACCCAGACGCAACCCTGTACTGGCTGGCGAAGATGATCCACGCAGGGGAGGATCCCCGGTTCATCGCCCGGAGGATCATGATCCATGCGGCCGAGGATGTCGGACTGGCCGACCCGATGGCGCTGGTCCTGGCGACCTCAGCCTGTCAGGCAGCCGAGGTCATCGGCTGGCCGGAGGCGCGGATCCCGATCGCCGAGGCCGCCCTCTACATCGCGACCGCACACAAGAGCAACACGGTCATCAAGGCGATCGATGCAGCCCTCGAGGACGTCCGTAACGGGCGCACCCTGCCCGTGCCCCAGCACCTCCGCGACGGTCACTATCCGGGATCGAAACGGCTGGGGCATGGGGTCGGATACCAGTACGCGCACGACTTCCCGGGACACCATGTGGCCCAGGACCATCTCGGTGCACCCCGACGCTTCTACGAGCCCTCCGAGCAGGGCGTGGAGAAGAAGATCAAGGAGCGGGTCACCCGTTGGCGGGAGTCGCAGTCCCAGAATCCATGACCTCCCCGACCAAGTCAGAGATCCGTGCCCAGCTCCGCCAACGGATCCGGGAACTGCCCCCGGGAGCCCGGGATGAAGGGTCCGCCATGCTCCGGGAACGGATCCGTATCCATCCCCACTGGCGTTTCTCCCGATGTGTCCTGCTGTTTGCGCCCCGGGAGGACGAGCCAGACATCTGGCCCCTGCTGCAGACCGCGCTCGACGAGGGCAAGGAAGTGGCCCTGCCGGCATTTGATCCCCTGATCGAAGCCTATGGGGCGCGTCGGATCGAGCGCCCCACCACGGACCTTGCGACCGGCAGGTACGGGATCCGCGAGCCATCGCAGGGCTGCCTCAACGTCCCCCTGCCGAGGCTGGACTTGGTTTTGGTCCCGGGCCTAGGGTTCACGACAGATGGGGCAAGACTCGGACGGGGCGCCGGATTCTATGACCGGCTGCTGGCAGGGACCAACGCCATCCGATTCGGGGTGGGACTGGACGTCCAGATCGTCCCCCACCTCCCCGTCGAGTCCCATGACCTGCCGATGGACTATGTCCTGACGCCCTCCGGGATCCACGAGGGCCCCTCACGCCGCGCCTGATCCGATGCTGTCGAACCCGCAGATCCTCCTAGCCCTGGCGGCAGCCGTGGGATTCGGTGTCGCCTTCGTGCGGAACCAGAACCGCGAGCGGGCGGCCGCGGCGGCGCGACTGGCCGAACAGCAGTCCCTGCAGGACCGGCTGCGCCGCGAGACGGAAGCGGCCCAGGTGGCCGCACGGCTGGCAGCCCAGGAGCAACTGGGCCGGGATCGGGCCGAGCTTGAGAAGTCGCTGGCCGCCCGACAGGAGACGATCGCCGCCGAGGAGCGCCGCCTGGTGGAACGGGAGACCACGGTGGACCGCCAGCTCGACCGGATCACCCGGCTGGAGGCGGAGATCGAGGCGCGGTCACGGACCCTGGAGTCGGACCGGGCGGCCCTGGAGCAGGAACGCCAGCAGCTCCGCCAGCAGCGGATCGAGGCCCGGGCCCGGCTCGAGTCCATTTCCGGACTCGACACCCACGGCGCGCGTTCGCTCCTGCTCCAGGAGGTGGAACGGGAATCACAGAAGGACGCCGCAGACCTGAGCCGTCATGTCCTCGAGAACGCCCGGCGCCATGCAGAGACCGAGGCGCGACGCATCGTCGGGATCACCCTGCAGCGCTGCGCCGCCACACAGACCTTCGAATCCACCACCGCGACGGTGGCCGTCTCCGGTACGGAGATGAAGGGCCGCATCATCGGGCGCGAGGGCCGGAACATCCGCGCATTCGAGTCCATCACCGGCGTGACGGTGCTCGTCGACGACACCCCGAACGCCGTGGTGCTCTCGGCCTTCGATCCGGTCCGACGCGAGGTCGCCCGACTCGCGATGGAGCGGCTGGTGCTCGATGGCCGCATCCATCCGGCACGGATCGAGGAGGTCGTGGCGGCGGTGAACACCGAGATGGAGGGATTCATCCTCCAGACCGGCGAGGCAGCGGTGACGCGGGCTGGCCTGCCCCCCCTTTCCCCTGAGATCGCCCGGACCCTGGGGAAGCTCCACTTCCGCTACAGCTACTCGCAGAACGTCCTCCACCATTCGGTCGAAGTCGCCCACCTGACCGGCCTGATGGCCGCCGAGATGGGCGAGGACATCCAGGCTGCCAAGCTGTCCGGCCTCCTCCACGACATCGGCAAGGCCCTCTCCCAGGAGGTCGAGGGGCCGCATGCGATCGTGGGTGGGAACTTCCTCCGACAGCAGGGACAACCCCCTCACATCGTCAACGCGGTGGCCTCGCACCACGACGAGGTGCCCCATGAGAACCTCCTGGGCATTCTGGTCTCGGCCGCGGATGCCATCAGCGCGAGCCGGCCGGGGAGCCGGAGCGAGTCGATGACCACCTACCTGCAGCGGCTCGAGAACCTCGAGCGGATCGCGACGAGCTTCCCGGGGGTCGAGAAGGCCTACGCCGTCCAGGCCGGCCGGGAACTCCGCGTCATGGTGAAGCCCGAGGAACTGGACGACGCGGCCTCGTACCAGCTGGCCCGGCAAATCGCCCACCGGATCGAGGAGGATCTCCTGTATCCGGGACAGATCCGGATCACCGTGGTCCGCGAGACACGGTGCGTGGAGTTCGCGAAGTGACCGCGGCCGGATCGACCACGACGGCGCTCAGGTCTTGATGTCCCCGGGTTCGCCACCCCGGATCAGCTTCCGATACGTCGCGAGGGCCAGCAGCGGCCAGGAGTTCCGGTACATGTCGTACTTGAGGTAGAATACCTTCGGGAATCCCGTTCCAGTGACCTCCTCCTCGGTCCAGGACCCGTCCTCGTTCTGCGTCCGGACGAGATACTCGATACCCCTGCGGAGGGCCGGATCCTCGGGATCCCCAAACGCGCAGAGTCCCATGACCGCCCAGGCGGTCTGGGAGGCGGTGCTGGGGCCGCTGCCTTTGAAGATCGGATCATCGTAGGTGTTGCACCGCTCGCCCCAGCCACCGTCGGGCTGCTGGACGCTCAACAGCCAGTTCCGCGCCTTCTGGAGCCACGGCTGGTTCATGTCGACCTTCAGCGCCCGCACGCCGCGCAGCACCTGCCAGGTTCCGTAGATGTAGTTCACCCCCCAGCGCCCGAACCACGAGCCATCGGCCTCCTGGATGTTGATCAGGAACTGCATGGCCTCCTTCACCTGCGGGTCGTCGAGCGTGTAGCCCTCGTACCCCATGAGCTCGAGGATCCGCGCCGTGATGTCGGCACACTCCGGGTCGAGCATCGCGTTGTGGTCGGCGAACGGCACCTTCTCGAGGATCGAGTTCGTGCAGTCCTTGTCGAAGGCAGCCCAGCCGCCGTCCCGACACTGGAAGGTCAGCATCCACTTGAGCCCCCGGGCGAAGCAGGCGTCGCGACGCGCCCGGTCGTCCGTGGGGATACCCCGCAGCGCCAGCAGCACCATCGCGGTGTCGTCGACATCCGGGTTCCACTTGTTGGCGAACTCGAACACCCACCCAGAGGGCTCCACGTCGGCCGGGTTCTTGTGCTGCCAGTCGCCGCGGAAGCGGATCTCCAGATCCATCATCCAGCTGGCCGCCCGCTTGATCTTGGGGTGGTCCGCCGGCACGCCGGATTCGCGGAGGCAGATCTCGACGATTGCGGTGTCCCAGACGGGGGAGAGGCAGGGCTCGATCCGGACGGAGTCCGCCTCAAGGTGCATGTGCTTGAGCAGTTCACCATGGGCCCGCACGACATCCGGGTGGTCGTCCGGATAGCCCAGGGCCTTCATCGCGACGATTGAGTTGACGATCCCAGGGAAGATGGCGGCCAAGCCATCGCTGCCCTCGAAGCGCTCAACCATCCACTGCTCGGCCTTCTTCAACGCCCGTTTGCGGAACGGATGCAGTCCGTTCCGCGTGAACCACTCGGCCAGCTTGTGGAGCCGGTCGAGCCAGAGGAATGCGTTCCGCAGGCTGAAGTCGAAATACCGCGGACGGAGCGCCTCGTTCAGCTCCCATTTCCCGTTTGGATACAGTTCGTCGAGCGTCACCCCGACGGCTAGGGGGCGGGTGGGTCGGAAATGGTTGATGATCGCCAGAGGGACGAGCATCGCCCGGGACCAATTGCTCATGTCCCAGAAGTTCACGTGGAACCATTTCCCAATGAGGAGGACCTCGCAGGGGATGGTCGGTACATGATCCCAGCCCACGAGGCCGATCAGCGCCAGGTTCAGCTTCGAGAACGTGTTCATCCTCGGCACCCCGCCGAGGGAGAAGGCCATCTCCCTGGCCTTCAACATTCGGGGATCCGTGACCGGCAGCCCCGCCAACTTCAACGCCAGGTACGCCTTGATGGTGGCGTTCACCTCCGCCGGTCCATTCGGATAGATGTTCCAGCCGCCGTCGGGCAGCTGCTTGCCAAGGATGTGGTTCACCGCGCGGCGCTCCCACTCGCGATCGACCCGCCCCCACCAGTGGTAGAAGACGACGACGTCGGAGACCAGCGTGACATCGACGATGAGTTCGCCGATCCAGTACCCCTCGGACTTCTGCTCGGACAGCAGGAAGGCCTGGGACCGGGTGATGGACTGGTCCAATCCCGGTACCGTGCTGTCGTTGAAATCGATTCCTCCTTGGGCGGCCGGGGTCCCGACCACCGCAGACTGCGGCGCTGCCGACATGGGCTGCGAGGATGGGAGCCGCACCCCATCTGTAAAGAGGATGTTTTCTAGGGACCGCACGTCGCCCAGTCAGTCACCTTCGACCGACGGGGTGCCCCTCTTCCGGATTCATCCAACGTGCCCTTGTGGAATCAGGGACCCGTGGACGGGGGAACCTCTCACATTGATCCCGGTCAGTTTACGATTGCCGTCCGCGGTGCACGGAATAGTTTCGCGCCGCCTTTGGCCGATGGTGTAAAGGTAGCACAGGGGTCTTTGGAGCCCTTAGTCATGGTTCGAATCCATGTCGGCCAGCCACTCGCAACCCGGGGTCAGGATGCCGTCTGGGATCGGAGCATCTCCCGGAGCGATGTCTTGAGGATCTTTCCGGTGGCGTTCCGAGGCAGCGCCGGCAGCTGGACCACCCGGCGCGGGACCTTGTAGTCGGCCAAACGTTCCCTCAGGAAAGCGATCACGGCCTTCTCGTCGAACTCCCGCCCCTCGTCCATCGCGACAAACGCCACCACCCGTTCTCCGCGCCGTTCATCGGGTTCGCCCACGACGGCGCACTCGCGGATGCCCTGGAACCCGTAGAGCACCTCCTCTATCTCCCGCGGATACACATTGATCCCATTCGGCTTGAGCATGTCCTTCTTCCGATCGGTGATCACGTAGTAGCCATCCGGTCGGCGGTGTCCGATGTCTCCGGTCCGCAACCATCCGCCCACGAGTGTCTCCGCCGTCTTCTCCGGAGCGTTCCAATACCCGGCCATGACGTTGCCCCCACGGACACAGATCTCCCCGTCGATGCCATCCCCAAGAAGCGCGCCGGAGTCGTCCTGCACGCTCATCTCCACGTCGGGAATCGGAATGCCAATCGTACCGGGGATCCAGGGACCCTGGACAGGGTTCACCGACACCACCGGGCTCGCCTCGCTGAGGCCGTAACCCTCGATCAGTGGGACCTTGGGATGCCGCGCGTTGAATCCCTTGAGGATCTCCATCGGAAGCGGTCCGGCACCACTCACGCAGAGCCGGAGGGGAAGCTCGATGCCGGGAGGCAGTCCCGAGAGGGCCCGGAACACCTGTGCCATCGCCGGCAGGACCGTCCCCCGGTTGATGAGGATCTCCTCGATCATCGCCTTGGGAGGCGTCAGGGACTTGATCAGGACAATCGACCCGCCGACCAGCAGTGGAAGCAGGATGCCCACGGTGAGCATGAAGCTGTGGAACATCGGCAGCAGGAGCACGAGACGGTCGAGGTCGACGATCTCGAGGATCTGACGGCAGGACTCGACGTTGTGGAGCAGGTTGCCGTGGGTCAGCATGGCCCCCTTCGGCTTGCCGGTGGTGCCGCTTGTGTAGATGAGGACGGCGAGGTCCGACTGGCTGCGTCCCACGGGCTGGAACCCGACCGTCCCGGGATCGGCTGGGATGTCCTCGACACGAAGGAGACCGAGTCGGGGGCGGAGGCCTTGGAGCGCAGCGAGTGCGTCGGGGCTGGAATCATCGGTGATGACAACCCCCACCCCGGAATCCTCAAGCATGTAGGCGACTTCGTTCGGCTTGAGGAAGTTGTTGATCGGGACGGCGACGCCCCCGGCAGCCAGGATGCCGAAGAGCGCAGCGACAAACTCCGGTCGATTGCGGAGCCAGATGGCAACGCGGTCGCCGGGCTGGACCCCGAGGTCCGTCCGGAGGCGCGCCCCCACCCAGAGGGATTGCCGGAGCAGTCGACCGTAGGTGAACTGGTCCTGGGACCAGAACAGGGCGGGCTTTTCAGCGCGGGTGGAGGCCGACTGGGCAAACGCGGCGAAGAGGTGCTGGCTCATGGTGGTTCCCCTGTGGTGCGACCACGCGCGAGTATCGTCAAGCCGGCTCACAGGGCGGCGATGATGCGGGAGCAAATCACCGGGAAGAGGGTTCCCGGGAAGCTTGGCGGAGAGGGGGGGATTCGAACCCCCGGTGGGGTATAAGCCCACTCACGCTTTCCAGGCGTGCGCCTTAAACCACTCAGCCACCTCTCCGAAAGCGCGGGGAATGTGGCGAGAGAGGTCCCATCGACGCAACAGGATTCCTCCGCAGACCGAATCCACGAATTGCGCCAAAAGTTTTGTTACCGGCGGGGGTACTGTGGTGGGTGGTCGAAGGGATCGATGCGCCAGAAGTCCTGTTACCCTGGTCTGAATGGACGAGACGATGAGCAAGGGAACGCGCGAGGAGGTGCTTGGGAAGCTGCGAGGGCGGTACCAGAAGGC
>JBDLQQ010000250.1:0-7362 GCA_039800465.1 Verrucomicrobiota bacterium | reverse complement strand
TCAAGTACCGGACGGACCGCCACAACAATGCGGCGAAGCATCTGTTCTATGAGTGGGATGCCACCGGCAACCGGCTGGCGGGGAAGAAGGTCCCGGATCGGTTTGGTCCTCCGTGGGCGGGACGTGACTACTCCCTGAGCCTTCCGGCCCGCAGTGGGACGGCGGGCCTGCAGGATGGCTATGACACCCTGCGGCACATGGCCGACCAGCCCTTCACCCAGGAGTACATCTCGGTGAAGCTGTGCCGTCTGCTGGTCCACGACGGATTCGCCCACGGCTATGATTTCACCGATGCGGAGACGTCGCCCGAGGAGGAATTGATCCACCGCTGCATGACGGTCTGGGAGTCCTCGACCCCGAAGGGTCAGCTCAGGCCTGTCCTGGAGACGATCCTCAGGTCCGACCTGTTCCGGGGCCATGGGGGTTCCCTGCAGAAGGTGAAGACCCCCCTTGAATTCGCGGTGAGCACGATCCGCGCGCTGCGGGTGTCCCTGGAGGACGGGTCCTATTCCGCCGAGACCGATGGCTACGGCCTCTACAATTTCATGAATCGGGCGGGTCGGATGCGGCTGTTCGATCGGGTGGAGCCCGATGGCTATCCTGAGGATGCCGGGGGATGGATCAGTGCGGGCACCCTGGCGGAGCGCCTGCGGTTCGTCGTCTCGGCCCTGATGCCGGCCGGGATGGCCGGCAAGGACGACGCCGGTGCCAACACGAGGGTGAACCTCCTCGCGCTTCTCCAGTCCCGACTGGGCACCGAGGGCGTGAGGGATTCTGGTCGCGTCGCCGATGCCCTCCTCCAGATGCTCTTCCCAGCCGAGGGCAGGGCCAACCTCGAGGCCTATCGGAAACTGGCCATCGAGTTCCTCGATACGACCGACAGCGGTGCGGCATCGCCGCTCGGTTCGTTGGCGGTTGGATCCACGGCCCATGACCAGCGGATCCGCGGCGCGGCGGCGCTCTTGATGTCCACCCAGCGTTTCCAGGAGCAGTAACCTCACGATCCCCATGAACATCCTGAACCGGAGATCCTTCCTGTCCCATGCCACCCGACTGGGATTGGGTGCTGCGCTGGCCTCCCTCACCGATGTCCCGGTGGTCCTCCAGAGGGCGTTGGCCGAGGGATCGATTGGCCGGCCGGGTCCCAACGGGCGGGTCCGCAAGCTCCTCTTCGTCTTCCTACGCGGCGCCAATGACGGCCTGAACACAGTCATCCCGGTTGGAGATCCGGCCTACTACAGCAGTCGTCCGAACCTCGCGATCGCTGACGACCCCCTGCAGCCGGCGGCCCGGATCGGATCAGCGATCTTCCCCGAATCCGGGAATGCGACGGGGATCTACGCCCATCCGTACGCGCTTTCGCTGGGCAATGGGTTCGCTGGGCTCCATCCGTCGCTCAAGTTCCTGTCCCCGGTCTACAACGCGGGGGACCTCGCCCTGATCCATCGCGTTGGCTATCCGCGGCAGTCGCGATCCCACTTTGATTCCCAGGCGTATTGGGAGACGGGAGCCCCCTCGAGCTCCGGGGCCAAGGACGGTCTCCTGTACCGGGCGATGCTGGAGACGGGCCTGGCCAACACCTCACCGCTGACAGGTGTCACGGTCGGGACCTCGTTGCCGATGATCCTCCGGGGATCCAAGGCGGCGATGATGAACATCGGTGACCCGACCCGCTACGGGCTGCTGTCGATCCCCAACACCGCCGCGGCGAAGTCGAAGATAACAGCGGCGCTGGAGTCGGCGGACCGAGCCCGGTTCGTCGGTAAACGGGATCGTGAGCTCCTGGAACTGCAGTATCGCAATCTGGGTGGGACCCTCGAGCTGTTTGCGGATCTCAAGTTCGCCGAGGCGGACAATGTCTTCCGGGATGATGTCGCGACCGATGGGGATACCGACTGGTCCAACGCGAATGGTGGCGGCTACTTCCTGTTCCCCACCACGAACGACAAGAATGGTGGCTGGAAGCGCGCGTCGGGCAACCGGGCCGACAAGTATGTCGTCCCGACCTCCTCCTACGACTACTTCAACCGGCTCAAGACAGCGTCGATCCTCCTCAATGAGACGGATGCCATCGTCTCGGGCGTCTCGCTCGACGGCTGGGATACCCACAGCAACCAGGTCGACGCCAAGAATGATGCGGCGGGATTGGGATCGCACACCGGAAGCCACGCGGGACTTCTTCGGAGGGTGGGGTGGACGATGTATGCGCTGCAGAAGTTCTTCACGCGGTACTCCAACAAGTGCCACTGGGAGGACCTGGTCATCGTGACGCTGTCCGAGTTCGGACGGACGAGCACCGAGAATTCCGATGCGGGGACCGATCATGCCGAGGCCAGTGTCATGATGGTGGCGGGCGGTGGGGTCCGGGGCTTCGAGCGGGACGCGCTGGGAGGCGTGAAGCGGACGGGGGTCTGGAACTGTGGGGGCGAGGGGGACCGGATCGTCCCCTGGGTGACTGGTCCGACGGGTTCGATGTTCCGGGCCTCGGGGCGGTACCTGCAACGCAACACGGACTACCGTTCCGTGCTGGGCAGGATCATCCGGGAGCACCTTGGAGCGACCCAATCCCAGTTGGATCGGATCATTCCGGGATACGCCTCCTCTGCCGACAGCCTGGCATCGAAGGGGGTGCAGTCCCGGGACAACACCGCGGTCATTGGTGAACCGGACGTGATCTGAGCCGCTGCGGGGTTTCCCGGAACGGTCGGCTCAGGGGGTATTCCGGGTCGGCGGAGGCCGGGGTGGGGGTGGGATGCGGCCTCCAGTGTCGATCGGTTGGACCACGGTATTCTGTTGGATCGGCTGGGCCGGGGTGAAGCTCCCCGGGTTGTCCTGGGTGAGGTTCACGTAGGGCTGGACGACGGGCTGTACCATCGGTTGCGCGATGGATTGTCCGCCGGCGGGATTGTTGGCCGCAGAACCGCCGCGTCCGATCACGACCGGACCGCCTCCACTGGTGCCGACGAGGGTGGGTGCCGGGACTGGAGCCGCGGGGACGGGGACATTGGGGTTCTTCGGAGGGACGCCTCCGGGAGCCGCTGGTACGCCGCCGGTCGCCTTCAGCCCATTCTCGGCGAAGCTCAACGTCACCTCCTTGCCGGCAATCTCGGTCTTGACCCTTCCTGCGGCGGCATCGATCTCCAAGACCTTCAGGTCCTCGTATTCCTCACCCTCCTGAAGGGTCTCGTAGTCGGGTTGCTTTCCGCCTGGCCGGTTGATTGCGAAGTACGCCTTCTTGAAGCCACCCGAGTGGGAGACGCCGGTCAGAAAGACATTCGGGGGCGGGGATGGCGGCGGTGGCGGTGGCGGGGCCGGCTCTGGCGGCGGTGGTGGCGGCTTGATCCCGAATGCATTCCGGTTCGTCAGCGACAGGTAGGGGTTGTCGGCCGCCAACGCGGTCTGGCCGACGCAGGCGATCAGGGACATTCCTAGGAGTGTCGACCCCCATCTGTGGAACACGGCTCGCATGTCAGTCGTCTGCAACACCATCCGGGTGTGAAAGTTGCCCGTTCCTATTCCTGCGTCCATGTCGGATTGTTGGTCAGGGACCATCCGCCTCCGAGGGATCGGTAGAGGTCCACGACGGCGTTGGCCTCGGCGAACCGGGCCTGGGCGAGGTCCGATTGGGTCGGGAAGAGTTGCTGCTGCGCCTCGAGGACCTCGAAGTAGCTCGCCTTCCCGGTGAGGTACCGCTCGGTTGAAATGGTGACGGCCGACTCGAGGGCTGCCACGGCCTTCTCCTCGTGCCGTCGGACTTCGATGTACTTCTGCCGCGCGGTCAGGGCGTTGGAGACCTCGCGCAGTGCGGTGAGGATCGACTGGTCGTACTGGGCGACCGCCGCCTCGAAGGCGGCCTTGGAGGCGCGATATTGGGCACGGATCCGGCCGCCTTGGAAGATGGGACCCGTGAGGCCCGCGGCTGCCGACCACACCCTTGAGGAGCCTGCGGTGAAGGCGTCGAGGGCGGTGCTGCCTTGTCCGAGGGCGGCGGTGAGGCTGATCGTCGGGAAGAACTGGGCCTTGTTCGCGCCCACCATCGCGTTGGCGGCAATGAGACCCTGTTCGGCGATGGCGATGTCGGGACGGCGTCGGAGGAGGTCGCTCGTCAGGCCGGCTGGCACCTCGGGTCCCACGGCGGTCTGCTCCCCGACAGGCAACGTGCCACGTGGGATGGGCCCAGGAGGGCGCCCGAGGAGGAGGTTGATGGCGTTCTCCGCGGCCACGATGAGACGCTCACATTCGGGGACCGACGCGGCGGCCTTCTCGAGGGCGGCTTCGGCACGGTCCGTCTCCAGGCGGGACGCCACTCCCCCCGCGAGACGGTCTTGGAAGATCTTCAGGGTGCCCGCATAGGCGTTGGTCGCGTTCCTCAGGATGGCCAACTGGGCATCGAGGGTGAGGAGCTCCAGATAGGCCGAGGCCACGTCGCACGTGATGATCAGCCGCAGGTTCCGTTGGCCCTCCTGCGTTGCCAGATACTGGGCCCGGGCCGCCTCGGTCATTCTTCGGATCTGTCCCCAGACATCGAGCTCCCAGGACAGGGTCCCGACCGCCATGGGGGTTGTGAGGGTCTGCCCGCCGGAGGGCGAGGGGACGCCGGCGACGGAGTTCTGTCCGCGTCCCAGAATCCCCTGGTACCCCAGTTGCGGAAACAGGGGAGACCGGGCGACCGTGATCTGCTGTCGCGCCTGCTCCACCTGCGCCACGATCCGTTTCAGGTCATAGTTGTTGGTCATGGCCTGGCCGACGAGCTGGATCAGAACCGGATCCCGGAAAAGCACCCACCAGGGCAGGTCCGCGATCGAGTTCGTCCCCGGTGCGGAGGCTCCACGGAAGGACTCCGGCAGGGGTGTCGCCGGGCGGCGGTAGTCCGGTCCGAGGGCGCACCCTGCGAAGGCCAGAAGGAGCAGCACGGTGGCGGCATAGGCTCCCAGAAGCGACCCGGGGTGGGGATGGCGGGAATGGATGCGGTTCATGTGCGGGATCTCATCCATGAGCCTTGGCGGGATTGGCCTCCGGTGGCGCGGGGATCTTCCCATGACCGCCGGAGCTCAGTTTCTCGATGAGGTAGTAGGCGACCGGGATCAGGAAGATGGCGACGAAGCTGGCGGCCAGCATGCCGCCGATCACAGTGAAGCCCATGACCTGCCGGGACAACGCCCCTGCGCCGCTCGCCTTCGCCAGGGGCACGCAGCCCAGGATGAAGGCGAAGCTGGTCATCAGGATGGGACGCAGTCGGAGCCGTGCGCTCTCGAGGGAGGCCTCGACGAGGGATTTCCCCTCCTCGTAGCCCATCTTCGCGAATTCCACGATCAGGATGGCATTCTTCGCCGACAGGCCGATGAGCATCACGAGCCCGATCTGGGCGTACACGTTGTTCTCGTATCGGCCGACCAGGATTCCGGCGAAGGCGCCTGCAACCGCAATCGGGGTGCACATCAGGACCGAGAAGGGCAGCGACCAGCTCTCGTATTGGGCCGCGAGGATCAGGAAGACGCACAGCAGGGAGAATCCGAAGATCGCGAGCGGCGAGACCCCCTGCTGGGCCTTCTTCTCCTGGTAACTCATCCCCATGTAGTTGTAGCCCATGCCCTCGGGCATGGATTCCTCGAACACCTGCTCGAGCGCCTCCATGGCCTGCGCGGTGCTCACACCCGGCGCGGGCGAGGCGTTGATCTGGGCCGCCTCATGAAGGTTGAAACGCATGGTGAACTCCGGGCCCTCGATCCGGCGAACGGAGGTCAGCGCATCGAGGGGCACCTTGTTACCATCGCGGTTCAGCACATTGAACATCCCCAGGTTCTCGATGCGCGTCCGGTAGTCGCCCTCCGCCTGGACGTACACCTGCCACTGGCGACCGAACTGGTTGTAGTAGTTCACGAACGCACCACCCATGAAGCACTGCATCGTGGTGTAGATGTCGTCCAGCTCCACCCCCTGCTGGAGGGCCTGGTCCCGGTTGACGTCGACGTAGACCTGTGGGACCGACAGCAACGCGGTCGTGAAGACGCTGGCCAGTTCCGGGCGTTTGGAGGCCGCGGCCATGAACTTCGGCAGGTTGGGCGCGAGGAGGTTCCCTCCGGTCTTGTCCTCTAGGATGAACGTCACGCCACCGGAGGATCCGACACCGGGTATCGCAGGAGGCGAGAAGGCAAAGCCGATGGCGCCGGGGATCCTGGCGAACTCCCGGTTGATGTGAGCCCTGATCGCGGAGTACTGCTCCTCGGGTTTCTTCCGCTTCGCCCATTCCTCCAGGGTGATGAAGAAGAAGGCGCTGTACGTGTTGTTGACGCCGCTCAGGAGGCTGAAGCCAACCACCGAGGAGTAGTACTTGATCCCCGGGGTGTTCTTCAGGATCTCCTCCGCCTCCCGGACCACGGCGTCGGTGCGCTGGAGCGACGCGGCGTTCGGGAGCTGGAGTCCGGCGAAGAGGTAGCCCTGGTCCTCGTCGGGCAGGAAGCTGGTCGGGATCGACCGGCCGATGAATCCGCCCAGGACACCGATGCCCAGGAGCAGGAGGACCGCGACGAGGCTCTTGTGGATGAGGACACGGCACACGCCGACATAGCCGTCGGTGACCCGACCGAACAGGCGGTTGAAGCCGTCGTAGAAGCGCTGCAGGAGTCCAGTGCCCCGGACCTTGGGGCGGAGCAGCAGGGCCGAGAGGGCCGGGGACAGCGTCAGTGCGTTGAAGGCCGAGATCGCGACGGAGACCGCGATCGTCACGGCGAACTGCTGGTACATGCGCCCGGTGATCCCGGGGATGAATGCGGTGGGGACGAACACCGCGCCCAGGATGATGGCGATCGCAATGACGGGACCGGACACCTCCTCCATCGCCTTCAGCGCCGCGTCCCGCGGAGACAGCCCGCGCTCGATGTGGTGTTCCACCGCCTCGACGACGACGATCGCGTCGTCGACCACGAGGCCGATTGCCAGCACCAGGCCGAACAGGGACAGGGTGTTGATCGAGAACCCGAAAAGGGGGAAGAGGGCAAAGGTGCCGATCAGCGAGACCGGCACCGCGAGGAGAGGTATCAGGGTGGCCCGCCAGCCCTGGAGGAAGAGGAAGACGACGATGATGACGAGGACAATGGCCTCGATGAGGGTCTGGACGATCTCATCCATGCCCTCGGTGACCGCCAGCGTGGTGTCGAGTGCGACGACGTAGTCCATGTCCGGCGGGAAGCTCTTCTTGGCCTCCTCCATCAGCTCGCGGGCTCCCTGAGCGGCCAGGACCGCGTTGGAATCCGGCATCTGGTAGAGTGCGACGAGGGCGGTCGGGCGGCCGTTGAGCCGGGAGACGACGCTGTAGTTCTGGGCGCCGAGCTCGACCCGGGCGACGTCGCGGACCCGGACGAA
>JBDLQQ010000249.1:0-28148 GCA_039800465.1 Verrucomicrobiota bacterium | reverse complement strand
CTACGCAGGTGTTTACGGGGCACCCCCAGATGGGAGGCGAACGCCTCCTCGAACTGCCCGGTCAGCCTGCCCTTTCCTAGCCAGTTCGATTGGAATACCCGCCGGACGGCTTCCAGTTCCTCCCCTCCGAGCGAGGGCTGAAACACGTTGATCATAGGCCGTCAACCCCCTGCCTGATGGCGACAGCTGGCACGCCCGCGACCAGCACATGGGCCGGGACGTCGCGGTGAACCACCGCACCGGCAGCGACAACCGAACCCTCCCCAATGGTCAATCGCTCGATCACCGTCGCTCCCATGGCGATGTAGCATCCGGACTCGATCCTGCACGCGCCCCCAATGTTGGCGCCGGGCCCGACGGAGATGCACTCCCCGGTGACGATGTCGTGGCCGATCAATGCCCCACGATTGATGAGTGAATGGGGGCCAATCCGGGTGTTGGCGGCGATTTGAACACCGGAGGAGACAATGCAGCCATTGCCGACGGTGCTGCGTCGGGATACCCGCGCGGTAGGATGGATTACCGAGGCAAACCGGAAGCCCATGGCCTCGACTCGGCGGATGAATGTAATCCGTCGATTGCTGCCGAAGGCACAGACACACCAGTGCGTGTGGACCATCCCGGCGATGTCGTCCACCCAATGCACTGGAAGCCCATCGATCAGATCGGAACAGAGTGCACGATCCATGTTCTCGACGAATCCGGTCAATTCGAACTCCGGAATGTCACCGACGAGATCCGCCACCTCTCGGGCAAAACTACGAGCACCGAGGATGAGCAGTGGTTGGCGCCTAGGGTTTGTTGTTCCGTTCATATTCCTCCATCAAACCCACCATCAGCTCGGTGGATTTTTGCAATGTTCCCTCCTCATGAACGAAGCGCGATGCCGTTTCGGTAATCGATCTTCGTTCTTCCTCGGTATCGAGGTAATGCCGGATGGTTGGAGCCATACACTCGGTAGGCGTCATCACGAAGTGCCTTCCGGGGACGAATGGTTCCGGCCGGTAGATCGGTTCGGACACAACAAGCGCCTTGTTCGCCATTCCGAGGCTCAGCCGATAGCCGGAGAATTCCGCCGGCGTCCGTGCCAGATTGATCAGAATCTTCGTCCGGTTCAGCAGGTGTATGCGATTCTCGCCCCAGAACGCCGGATCGGACCAACTACCCGCCTCCATCAGATCAACGCCTTGTTTTTCCAAGGAACGAAGTAGGCGGTTCCGCCGCGGCACGTTGAGGATACCCAGGAATAGAACTTCGATATCCCGTTGGAGAGCGAGATCCCGACCCATGGAGGGATCGCAGCCGAGTGGAGCGAAGTGTCCATGGATGCCATGCTCAGCAAGGAACTCCTGCCTTCCTCGTGATGAAACGACCAGCACGTCCGGGATTCCGGCGCGGTGCAGGGATCGCAAGGTGTAGTAGTTGGTGTAGACGTCCGTGGCGCGTGAGTCGCGGAGTAGAATCTTCCCGACCTCCCGGAGGTTCAGCCAAGGCAGGGTCAGGCCGGTTCCACGGGCGGGCGGAAGCGGCTCGGAATGCCACAACAGGACATGCGGCCGACGCTCACGGGGGAGGGACAACAGGAGTCGACGTGTCCTTGGATACCATGCGGCGTTCCCAAAAATAATAAGCCAGTCGCTGGGAGGCGGAACGCTGGCGGCGCCTTCATCCGGGATCAGCGTGACGTCGCAGCCGCAGCGGGTGAGGGACTCAATGAATGGGCCCTCGCTTCCAGCGAGCGCCTTCAGAACGCGATAGCAGAGGGTCACGGACCTTTTCTTCATCGCGCGGGACTCCGGAATCTCCAGACCAATGCATCGATGCCTAGACCGTCCACGGGGCACCCACGTCACACCGACAATGTCCCGAGTCCACTCCCCCATCGGGGCGGCGCCCGTAGAGGCCGCCTCCAGGTTCGAGTCGCATGAGCCGTCGAAACTCACGGGACGTCATGATGCGTCGTTCCAAGGCTTCAGCCATCCGATGGACGCGGCCAAGAAGATCGAGGTTTCTAGCCAAGGTACGACGATCGCGGTCGTACCAGATGTTGTCCTCCAAGCCGACCCTGACTCCGCAACCGGTCGAGAGCGCGAGCATGTTCGCCGACAACTGCGTTTCGCCGATCCCGCCAAGGCTCCACAACGACTGCGGCGGGAGGTCGCGTACCATCAGACCCGCGCTCAGCAGATCTCCCTGCGCACCCGCGATGTTTCCCAGAAGGACATTGAAATAATAGGGCGGCTGAATGAGCTCCTTGGCCTTGAGATACTTGGCATAATTGATCATGCCCAGGTCGAAAACCTCGAGTTCTGGGACAATGCCGCGGTCGCGCATGGCTCGTGCCAGACCTTGAATCATGTCCGGTGCATTCACGCTCGCCGCCTGGGTGAAATTCAAAGAACTGAGCGTCAGGCTGCCCATGTCAGGTTTGAGGTCGCCGGTGAGTTCGAGCGGTGCCGATCGCTTGATGAATTCATTGAAGGTTCGACCACTCAGCGACACACAGATCACCAGATCCTTCGCAAAAACCCGGATTCCCTCGATTAGTCGGGCATAGGTCTCCGGACTGCTCGAAGGCTCCTCGGTCAACTCATCCCGTGCATGAAGGTGGACGATGGTGATTCCAGCCTCATACGCGGCGTGAACATCCTCCACGATCTCGTGGATGCAGACCGGCACATGAGGGGTCATCCGTTTTGTCGGAACCATGCCGGTCGGCACGTAGTTTATAATGGTGTCCACAGATTGTTGGTCAGAAACGCAAAATCCATTTTAAGCAGGTTACAGGCCAGCCCAGGGACAATATCTGTTTGCCCTGCGCGAAGATGACTGCCAGACGCCCATTTCCGTTGGCCTCGCAGGGTCCAATCCACCGAACCTGCGGTTCCATACCGGGCAAACGCGGACCGCCATTCAGCGGTCGCCAATTCCCAACATGCATGGGCAGAAGATGTCCCCGTCTTGGTCAATCGGGATGCCCACAAATGCATGTTCGGGGACTGAACTCGGGAATTGGAGGCGCGATGAATGAGCGATACGGTCTTCGAGTCTCCCAGCGATCCGGTAGGCGGCCAGGAACGCGATATCGCATGCACCTGAATCAAGGAACCCAGACCCCAGGGACGAGCCTGACGGCGAGGTTCCGATGCCTCTGTGCCGCGTTGATGCTGGCCATGCTGGCGTTGGGGGTGGCGGCGGAATCCAATCCGACCCCAAGACCAGAGGCCGCAGCCCACTGGTCCTTTCAGCCGGTGACGTCGTCACCCATCCCCCAGGGAAATCCGGCATGGGTTCGCAACCCGATCGACGCCTTCCTGTCCGAAGCCCACCGTAAACGCGGACTGGTACCGGTCACGGAGGCGGCTCCGAACGTCCTGTTGCGGCGGGTCTACATGGATCTCGTCGGAGTGCCGCCCACGACCGAGGAACTCGCGGAGTTTCTCTCGGATCCCTCGGATAACCGGTATGTCGAGGTGGTGGACCGGCTGTTGGCCAGCCCGCGACATGGCGAGCGCTGGGGCCGGCACTGGATGGACATCTGGCGGTACAGCGATTGGGCCGGCCACGGCGCGGAGGTCCGGGAGAGCCAACCCCACATCTGGCGGTGGCGGGACTGGATCGTGGAGTCGGTCAACCGCGACAAACCCTACGACCGGATGGTGGTCGAGATGCTGGCGGCCGATGAATCGGCGCCGCGGGATCCTCAGGCTCTTCGGGCGACGGGGTTCCTCGTCCGCAACTGGTTCCGGTACAACCGGAATGTCTGGCTGGAGGCAACGGTGGAGCACACCAGCAAGGCCTTCCTCGGCCTGACCCTGAACTGCGCCCGGTGCCATGACCACAAATCGGATCCGATGTCCCAGGTGGATTTCTACCGGATGCGGGCGTTCTTCGAGCCCTACGACATCCGGACGACGCTTCTGACGGACGCTGGTGAGCCGAATGCCAACAGTCTCGTGATGGCCTACGACGGTCGGCTGGCGGATCCGACGTTCGTTTTCACCCGGGGCGACGAGGCACGGCCGGAGACGAATCAACCTGTCGCAGCTGGGCTCCCGGCTTTCCTGGCGACGGCACCCTCTCCGATCCGGGAGATCCCCCTGTCGGTCGAAGTCCACTACCCCGCGCTGGCGGAATCCGCAGTGAGGTCAGCGTTGGCTCGAAGCGAGGCCGCCGTGGCGGCCGCGGAGGGGAAGGCGGATGCCGCGTGGGCGATCGGGCTGTCCTCGACGAACGACGTCGAGACCCTCCGGACAACCGCCGACATCGCGAGTCATCAGGCGACGCTCGCCCGTGCCGAACTCGCTTCACTCCGGCACCGCATCGTCGCCGAGCGGTTGAAGCACGGTTTGTCCCAGGGCGACCCGGAAGCCGCATCCCGTGCGGCCGGCGCGGCCGAACAGCAGGTCAAGGTTGCCGCAGCTGAACTGGCGGTGGTCGAGGCCTCAGCGGCGCTTCAACGGCTACCCCGACCTCCGAAGCCGGTCGAGTCGGCTGCGGGGGCAACGACCGAAGTGAAGGGAGATCCCAAGATCCAGGAGGCCTTGGCAGCTGCGGAGAAGAAGCTCAACGAGGTGAGGGAGGCTCTGACCGCAGCCCGGAAGACAGCCCTGGAACCGTCCACGAACTACGCCGCCTTGGGTCCCGTGTATCCGAAATCTTCCACCGGCCGTCGTCTCGCCCTCGCGCAGTGGATCGCAAGTCGGGACAACCCGCTGACGGCTCGAGTGGCCATGAACCATCTCTGGATGCGGCACATGGGCAGCCCGCTCGTCCCAACCGTGTTCGATTTCGGGAAGGCTGGAAAACCACCGACCCACCCCGAGCTGCTGGACTGGCTCGCGGCGGAGTTCATGCGACAGGGTTGGAGTCTGAAGGCCATGCACCGCCTCGTGGTCACCTCGGCCGCCTATCGGATGCGTTCCTCGGGAGGCCCGATGGTGGCCCGCAATCAGGAGAAGGATCCCGACAACCTCCAGCTCTGGCGGATGAACATCCGGAGGGCGGAGGCGGAGACGGTCCGGGATAGTCTGCTCCAGGTCGGGGGAGGAATGGACTGGACCATGGGTGGACCGGAGTTGGACCAGGGAGCGGGGGAATCGTCGACCCGACGCAGCGTCTACTTCCGCCACGCGAAGGAGAAGCTGATGGAGTTCACCCAGACCTTCGACGGTCCCGGTGTCGCCGAGTGCTATCGACGCGACGAGAGCATTGTTCCCCAGCAAGCCCTGGCGCTGGCCAACAGTGTTCTGGTGAAAACGCAATCCCGTCGGCTCGCCCGCTCGATCAGCGAGTCACTCGATCGGCACGAGGGCGACGAGGACACGGCGTTCATCCAAGTGGCCTTCACGAGAATCCTGAGCCGGACGCCCACGCAGGAAGAGATCTCGGCGTGCCGGGAATTCCTGGGGCAGCAGGCCGACCTGCTCTCGAATCCAGCCGACCTGACACCCGCCGCGGTCGGCGATGCATCGTCCATTCCACCTTCGAAAGACCCGCGGACCCGGGCGAAGGAGGACCTCATTGTCGTCCTCCTCAACCACAACGACTTCGTGAGCATCCGATGAATACCCGATCCTCGAGACCCAGGGGTTGGATTGGTCCCAAGACCCGCCGTTCCTTCCTGACCAACTGGGGCATGGGCATGAGCGGCATGGTCCTGGGTTCCATGCTGGCCCGGGAGGGAGGCCTCAGAACGCTCGCTTCGGAGGCGTCGACACCGAATGGCATCCTTCCCCGGCTTCCGCATTTTGCGCCCCGCGCCCGGAGTGTGATCTGGCTGTTCATGCAGGGTGGGACGAGCCAGATGGAGAGCTTCGATCCGAAGCCGGAGTTGAACCGCTACGAGGGGAAGACCATCGCGGAGACGCCCTACAAGGGGACGCTCGACTCGCCGTATCTGAAGCAGAATCTCCGCGAGCTGGTGGCGGGACTGCACAAGGTGCACCCCAAGATCCTGCCGATGCAGGTGGGTCATCGTCGGCGCGGACAGAGCGGCTTGGAGGTCAGCGACTGGTGGCCCCATGTGGGCGACTGCATCGACGACATCGCCGTGGTGCGGTCGATGTGGACCACCGACAACAACCACGGCGCCCAGCTCCAGTTCCACACAGGACGCCATGTGTTGGAGGGGCAGTTCCCCACCATTGGATCCTGGGTCCACTACGGTCTCGGCACGCTCAACGAGAATCTCCCTCAGTTCGTCGTGATGGGCCGTCCGATCGCCGACTGCTGTGGCGGCACCGGCGCCCATGGAGCGAACTACCTCGGTCCGGAACACCAGGGCGTCCAGCTGGCGATCGATCCAAAACGACCGCTGCCGTACGCCGGGCCGGGAGTGGACGTCTTCAATGAGGAGCAGCGCGCGGAGTTCGGGTTGATGGATCGGCTCAATCGGATAGCGGCCCTGGAACATCCCGAGGACGCGGCTCTGGCGGCACGCATCAAGTCCTACGAACTGGCGTTCCGGATGCAGATGGCGGTGCCCGAGGTGGTGGCCTTCCAATCGGAATCGGAACACACACGACGTCTCTACGGTCTCGATCAGGACGTCACCCGCACCTTCGGTCAGCAGTGTCTCGCCGCACGACGCCTCGTCGAGCGGGGCGTCCGATTCGTCCAGATCTTCCACGGCGGCGACGGCGGGGCGGGCGAGTGGGATGCCCACGGCGGGTTGCGCGCCAACCACAGCCGGCTCTGCGGTCAGGTCGACCTCCCCATCGCGGGACTTCTCAAGGACCTCAAGCAGCGGGGACTCCTCGATGAGACCCTGGTCGTCTGGGGGACGGAGTTCGGGAGGACCCCAGGTGCCCAGGGCAGCGACGGCCGGGACCACCATCCTTATGGATTTTCCGTGTGGCTCGCGGGCGGCGGTGTCCGGGGCGGTATCGCGCATGGCGCGACCGATGAGCTCGGGTTCCACGCGGTGGAGGATCGCCACTACATCACGGACCTCCACGCCACCGTCCTCCATCAGTTGGGTCTGGACTCGAGGAAGCTCACGATTCCAGGACGCACCCGTCTGGAGATCGACTATGGCGAACCCATCCGGGCCATCCTCGCCTAGCGAGAGCGATCCCGTCCAGGTGGGCAGCAGCAATCCACCGAGGCCTGACAAACGGATGGGCGACAGACCGGTTCTCAACGGCAAGCCGACACGTTTGTTCGGGAGGCTTCTCGCCTCCCCTCGGGGAGTCTGGGTGTGGCTTGCGGTGGGTGTGATGCTCCTCACCACGCAGCTCGGAGCGGCAGGGACGACCCCCTGGCGAATCGTGGCCCGGGCCGACAACGATCTCGTCCGGGTTCTGCGAAAGTCCGGAGGGAGGGTCGAGCGATTCCAGGATGCAGCGACTGCAGTGGCCAAGGCGCCGTCCGGAGTTGGGGTGCTGGTGTTGGCCGATGGATATCCCGGACAGACGACGCAGCTGGAGTCCGAGATCTACGAGCAGGCCCGAGAAAAGCGGTTGCGACTGTATGTGGAGTATCCTTCGGGTGTACCCGGTCTGACCCTCTCTGGGCCGCACACCTTGAAGACGGGTCATTGGGGCAACATCCTGGAGCGCACCGTCGTGGCGAGTGACGCCTTTGGGGAGGCATTGGGGAGGGGGCGGATCCTGATGATCCACGACTGCCACTATCTGACGGCGACCGCGGAGCGACCCGATCTCGTGGTCTCCCGGGTGGCGGGCTATGACACGGCGCTGTACGGAATCCCGGCGAGTGAGGTGCATCCCATCCTGTTCGAGGCTCCCGGCGGGGGACTTCTCGTGGCGACGACCAAGCTCAGCCACTTTGTCACCGCTCGCTACGCTCCGTTGGATGCCTGGGAGCCCGTATGGCGGAGGATCCTGAAGTGGGTGGAACCCGATGCAGAGGTTCCACCGTTGCGTTGGACTCCGACCGTACGGCCGTCGTTCTCGCGGGATGCGGAATTGCCCCGGGATGTAGAACGGGAGGCGCTCCAGCGGGGAGCGGAGTGGTATCGACGGTCGGGTCTGCTGGTCCATCCGTCGTGGCAGGACCGCTACGATCGGGAGTCGAACCAGGGCCCGCCCACCGCGGATTGGCCGGACGGGCATCGGGCGGGGCCTGGCATCCCGCGGGGACGCCTGGTGGGGGATGGCAGCCTCGGACTGCTCGAGGGGTTCCGGTCGAAGATCTATGTGGATGGATCGCAGTCGGTCCTCTGGTGGCGGCGGGCGGACAATGTGGCGGAATCCGCGGGTGCGTTGGCCTTGGCCGGGTTGGTCCTGAAGCGGACGGACCTGGGCCGGATCGGATCCAACCTCGCGGACTGGCTCACCCGGAAGTCGGTGCTTTATGGAGGGGACTTCGCCGACCCGAGTCATCCGGCATTCGGGCTGGTCGGTTGGAATGATGTGCCACGCTACTACGGCCAGGCGCACGGGTATCATCAGCTGTGGGGCGACGACAATGCGCGGGCCTGGTTGGGATTGCTGCGGACTGCGGCGGCGTTGCGAACCGATCGGTTCGACGAGCGCCTCGCCCAGCAGCTCCTGGCGATGACGAGGTTGACGGGCAGGAATGGGTTCACCGTGACCCACATCGATCTGCCATCCTTGGCGAGCGGTGGGTGGGAGCGTCACTTCAAGGGGTCTCAGGAGGATCTCTCTCCGCATTTTCAGGCGTACGTGCAGGCGTGTCTCCTCTGGGGCGCGAGGGCAACCGGGTCTCCGCTGTTGCGAGAGCGGGCGTTCCGAGGAATCCGGAGATTGATGGAGGTGTATCCGCAGGGTTGGTCGGCCACGAACGACCAGTTCAACCAGGAACGCGCCCGGATGCTGCTGCCGCTGGCGTGGCTGGTCCGCGTGGAGGACACACCCGAACACCGGGAGTGGTTGCGGCGTGTGGCGATGGACCTGACCCGGGACATGGATCCCAGCGGTGCGATCCTCACCAAGATCAAGCAGGGGCCCACGAGCAACGAGGCCTATGGGACGGCGGAGACAACGCTCATCCAGACGAATGGGGATCCCAACACCGATCTGCTCTACACGGCCAACTTTACATTGGTCGGCCTCCACGAGGCGGCCGCTGCGACGGGTGAGTCCATGTATCGGGATGCGGAGGACCGGCTTGTGGGCTTCCTGTGTCGCATCCAGGTCAGGAGTGAGACCCAGCCACAGCTCGAGGGCGGATGGTTCCGGGGATTCGACTATGCCCGTTGGGAGTACTGGGGCAGCGACGCCGACGTGGGGTGGAGTCTGTACTCCATGGAGACGGGTTGGATCTCAGGCGAGATCCTATCGGTCCTGGCGCTGCGACAGGGGAACACGTCGCTCTGGGATTTCACGGCCCGCAGCACGATCCAGCGGCACTTCAGGCTCTGGAGCGGACGGATGTTTCCACCGGAGCTCCAAGCAGGATTCTAAGGGGTATTTCAACCGCGAGAGGACCAGCCAGGTCATCGGTCCATTGATCCTCAACAGCGTCCACAGAGGACCTGATAGCACTCGTTCTTGGGAAAGAGGATATTCGTCTGGCAGCTCACGACTTTTGGGAGGATAGGGATAGGGAACCTCCTGGAGATACTGACGTTCTCGCGGGCAGCCATCTTGAAGCGACAGAAGTGAAGGCGGAGCGGGGGCTCGCTCCGTAGCTTCGAGAGCTGAGGCGAATAGACGGCTGGGATTTGGCGTCCGCTGACCCTGTGTCGATTTCTGAGCAGCCTGAGATTAAGCAAGCGGCAACGTTGACCCTAGAGGTCTTGGGAAAGGTTTGAACGGTTACCGAGCTATTTCAAACACCCCAATGTTTCGTCAAACGGTGTGAAAGGTCTGGCTCGCCTCAGGCCGGCTCGATAGGCGGTCGGCTGCCCGAGCCTGCCCCAGATCGCTAGAGGGACGTCCTGTCCCTCTATTCACCCTCGAACTCCGAATGGGGGTTACCGCCATGACCTGTCCCTCTATCGTAAAATGACCTGTCCCCCGCCAAGGACCTCTGCCGATAGATGACCTGTCCCTTTATCCAGTCACCCCCCAAGGAAGACGAAGGGGAGAAAAACCTGCCTGGGGATAACTGGGACGGGTACCTCGGCCACGGGATGGCGCAGTATTTCATCGGATCATTATCCCATGACCTGACCCCAACCAATAGATGACCTGTCCCTTTATCCACGAGAACTACACCAGCGAGGCATTCCGACGGGTCATCGCCCTTCCGGCCGGCAGCCGAGTCGCCACACCCGAACCCCAGCAATTGGAAGGGTCGTTGGTGCCATGACCTGTCCCCACGATCCCCCATCGACTAATGACCTGTCCCTTTATCCATGTCCCTACTGCCGATAGATGACCTGTCCCTTTATCCACTCCCCGAATCCACAACGAAGACGAAGGGGAGGAAAACCCGCCACGGGGATAACCGGGATGGGCACCTCGACCAGGGGATGGCGCGGTATTTCATAGGAACATCAACCAATGACCTGACTCCGGACCCGATGACCTGTCTCCAAACAATAGATGACCTGTCCCTCACCAAGGACCTCTGCAGATAGATGACCTGTCCCTTTATCGTGGAATCACCATTCCAGAACCGCGCCGAGGAGACCTTCGGCGCGGCCAGTGGCACACTGGAGCAGTCCTTGTAGGCCGCCTTCGTCGGGGTGCAGCAAGCCCTCGCCTCCCCATCGACTAATGACCTGTCCCTTTATCCACTCCCCGAATCTAGACCCCCGAACCTAGACCGGATACCGGTACCCCGATGGTCGTTCGTGCCAAGAATGACCTGTCCCTTCCAACGGATGCCCTCCACCTACAGATGACCTGTCCCTTTATCGTGGAATGACCTGTCCCCGGATCCATACCGGGTGTCGCCGCCCGGCCCGACGCGGGTTCGTCCTCCTCGCCGTCCTCGTCTTCATCCTGCTCATCTCGATGGTGACGGTCAGCCTGCTCTTCCGGAACCGCGCCGAGGAGACCGCCGCCGCGGCCAGTGGCAGCCTGGAGCAGTCCTGGTCGGCCGCCTTCAGCGGGGTCCAGCAGGCCCTCGAGATGGCATCAGCCGCCCGGAACGGGGCCATGGACTGGGCGGATAACCCCTCGGTCTTCCGGGAACGACTGGTCTTCGAGGATGGATCCGACCGCTGGTTCTTCAGCGTGTTCTCACCCGGCGACAGTGAATCGACCTCAGAAGTCCGATACGGCCTCACGGACCTCGCCTCCCGGATCAACCTGAACCACCCCGGCGGTGCGGACCTCGCCAAGGTTCCCCGGATGAACCCTGAAATGGCGCAGTTCCTCCGGGCGCGCCTCGGTCAGGCCCCCCCGCCGATCCTGACTACCAACACGGTCGACCTGACGACTCCCCCTGGGCTGGAACCCGAGACCGCGATCCTCTCCTCCACCAACTTCACCCCGGTCCTCCGCACGATCGGGCAGGTCGATTCGGTGGAGGAGCTCCTCGGTGTTCCCGGCTTCACCCCGGAACTCCTGCTCGGCGAGGACGTCAACCTCAACGGCCGCCTCGATCCAAACGAAGACGACGGGGAAGAAAACCCGCCCGGGGATAACCGGGACGGACGCCTCGACCACGGGATGGCCCAGTATTTCACCGTGGGCTCCAAGGACCCGGACCTGACCGCCGACGGAAAACCCCGTCTCGACATCCACCAGCCTGGCCTGGTCCTGCCCGACACAGGTCTTCCCCAGGGTTTCACGAACTACCTCGCTGCCCTTCGCCGCACCAACCGCCGGCTCACCCACCCGGTCGAGGCCTTCGAAGATGTCATCCGCACGACCGACGATTCAGGCGCCCCAATCGAGGTTCCGTCGGGCATCACCCGTGAGGAGCTGCCCCGGCTCTTGGATCTGTTCACGGTCCATGACTCCGGCAACGCCGCCGTCCGGGAGGGGCTGATCAACCTCAACACGGCCAGTGCGATCGTCCTCGCCACCCTGCCGGGGATCGATTTCCCCACCGCGGAATCCATCGTGGGCGCCCGGGAGGGAATACGGTCCGATCAACGGTCGACCCCGGCCTGGCTCCTGACCGAGGGACTCCTGGATGTCCCCAAGTTCAAGGCCGTCGTGCCCCATCTGACCACCCGAGCCTACCAGTTCCGGTTCCACGTGATCGGATATGCCCTGCCATCAGGCCGATACCGGGTCCTGGAGGCCGAGGTGGACGTCTCCGGGAACACTCCGGTCCTGACCCGTCTCCGGGATCTCACCCGCCTGGGAATTCCCTTCAATCTTTCGCCCGAGACGCTGGAACAATCCCCCCCGGCCGGGGCATACTGGGTGCCTCGATCCAGACCCAGCACGAAACGCATTCATGGCTGATCGCACACAGCTGATCGAAGGGCTCCTGAAACGGTTCGGGCTCCGGAGGGAGCCCCGACCCAAGATGCCCTCCCAGATCACCGCGCTCGACCTCGAGGGACTCACCCTCCGGGTCGTCCAGACGCGGTCGCGAGGGGTCATCGGACAGGTGGTCTCCGGAGTCGTCGAACTCGCTCCCGATGCCGATCGGAATGACCCCACGATCGTCGGCGCTGCGCTGCGAAGGACGTTGAATCGACTCGAAATCCGTCCCACCGCGGTCGTGATGGGTGTGCCCCGCGCCCGTGTCGTCCTGAGGACCCTGACGGTTCCAGACATCGGTCGCATGGATGAGCTGGCCTCGTTGGTCCACTTCCAGGTCGCCAAGGACCTGCCGTTCCGCCCCGAAGAAGCCGTCATCGATTTCCGGATCCTACGCCGGATTGCTTCCACCTCGGATACCCCACCAGCGAAGGAGGGCTCACCCGCACCCGATGGCTCGGCAGCCACGAAGCTCGAGGTCCTCGCAGCTGTCGTGCGTCGGGATGAGGTCGATTCCTACCAGAAACTCGCAGACGCAGCCGGATTCCGGCTGGTGGGGCTCGGACTGCTTCCCGACGCCAATGCGCGGTGCATCCAGGCCTGCCGGCTCGAGGTATCCCAGGATGCCACGGCCCTCGTGACCATCCGGCCCGAGGAGGTCGGCGTGGACGTCGTTGCGGAGGGAGCCTTGCGCTTCAGCCGTGGCGGCGTGCTGCGTCCAGCAGGTGATGCCTCGTCGTCCGACAGCTGGGTCGGCTCGGCCGCAATCGAGGTGGTCCGCAGCCTGCACAGCTATGGCGGCATGGGGATCGAGGCGCCGATCGGTCGGATCCTGGTCGCTGGAAGTACCGGACAGGAAGCCGCCGTCGTGGACGCGCTCGCCTCCCGGACCCCCACCCCCTGCACGGTGCTCGACCCCGGCAAGGCGCTGGATCTTCCCGAAAACCTACACAAGGAATCCGCAGGGGCCGTCGCCGCCATCGGATTGGCCCTGGGTGTGGGCGATCCCGATGGACTGCCCCTCGATTTCGTCAACCCGAAGCAGCCTGCCATACCGCGGGACTACCGCCGCCTTGCCCTGATCGGTGGTACCGCTGCCATCCTCCTCCTCCTGGTCGCCGTTCTCGGCACCCGGTCCTGGCTTATCAACCGCCGCAATGCCGTGCTGCAGTCGGTCAATGCCGAGCTCGCCGATGCGGAGAAGAAGCGACCGGTCTACCAGAAGCTCACCCGCCAGACCACCGTCGTGGAGGATTGGGTCCGGAACGAACGTGACTGGCTGGACCACTACGCCTACCTGACGTCGGTCCTGCCCCCGAGCGAGGAGGTGTACCTCAGCTCCATGGCGGTCACCGGACCCAACGCCATCCGACTCGCCGTCCAGGCCCGTAGTGGTGAGACACTGGCCCGGTTGGAGAAACAGCTGGTGGCCGCCGGATACGAGGTCAAACCCATCGCCATCACGCCGGGTGCCGACCGGTTCGGCTACGAGTTCCGCTCCAACGTGGAGGTCCTGGTCCCCGCCAAGCTGAAGATTGACCTCCACAAGGTGAAGCCCCCGGCGCGGCCGATCGATGACGTGTCCCTCGACACCGCCGCCTGGAAGAAAGGAGTCCAGTGAACCAGCGCGAGAAACTCCTGACCGGGCTCGTCGGTGGAATCGCGGTCCTGTTCATCGTGGGCTTCGGCTTCCGCTGGGTGTTCCTGTCGCCCCTGAAGGAGGTCGACAAGAAGATCGCCCTCGCCCGGGAGAGGCTGGGGAAGATCCAGGCGGAACGCCGCAACTACTTCGCCGCCGAGGACCGGCTCAAGCAGATCACCCGGACGTCCTTCGCCGACACCGTCGACCAGGCCAGTGCGCGGTCCGGGGAGATGCTCACCAAGCAGATCAACGCCGCCGGACTCGAGGAGGCCGATTTCACCCGACTGCCGTTGGGTCCCCGGAAGCTGCGGGGTGCCAGCGAGATCGGCTGGAACGTCCAGGGCGACGGCCCGCTGACCAACGTGGTCAACCTGCTCTTCCTGCTCAACCACTCACCCTGGCTGCATCGGACCGAGAACCTGTCCGTCTCGATCGGTGACCGCCCCGGCGTGGTCCGCGTCCGGTTCCGCTATCTCACCCTTGTGATGGACCCGGCTCCGGACGTGGAACGCACCAACCTGGTGCCGGCGCTCACGCTCGAATCCCCCGAGCGCCATCTGCTCAACAGCATCGTCTCCCGGGATCTCCTCCGACCCTACATCAAGCGTCCCCCCGAGAAACCACAGCCCGGTCAACCCACGCCGGCCCCCTCCAAGCCTGGGGTTCCCCCTGGACCTGAGATCTTCCGCGTCGTCTCTCTTTCCGAATGGAACGGGGAACCCGAGATCCATATCCGCGACCTCGCCGCCCAGAAGACGGTCCGATACCGGGTCGGCGAGGAACTCGCCGGCGGCCGCATCGCCATGGTCGACTACCGTCCCATGCCCATGCCGGGCAATTCGCTGCTCGTGTCCCACAGCCGACTCATCCTCCAGCAGGAGGATGGCTACTGGGCCGTCGAACGCGGCAAGACCCTCGCCGAGAAGCGTCGTCTCGCGCCCGACGAACTCCCCGAGTCCCTCGTCAAGAAGCCCTGACCCCGATGCCCTCCCGACAACAGTTCCTGGTGGGTGCCGCAGTGCCCTGCGGCACGAGTGCGCCAGCTCCCACCCACCCGGGCCTGGTCCGCTCAAGCGCTGATGGAGCCACCCACCCGACTGCCTTGAACCCTCAGCTCCTCTCTCCCTGCGTGAATAAACCCGGCCACTCGCCCCGTCCGCAGACCGGTTTCCCGGACCTCCTGTCCCTTTTCCCGTCCCCTGTTTCCATGATCCGCCTGTTCCTCCTCGGAGCCGTCCTGTCCACGGCCACCCACCTCGTCGCCCAGGACGCCGCCAAGACCAATGCGCAGGCCGCCAGCCCTGAGGTCGTGGTCCGGGGGAATGCCCCGGCCACGTCCCAGCCCGCCGCCGCGCGGAACATCCGGTTCCAGTTCGATGGCATCCCGTATACCGACGTCATCGAGCGCTTCGCCCAGATGGCCGGGAAGCCGCTGCTGTCCGACACCAACGTCGTGGGCACCCTCACCTACGACGATCCCAACGCCTACACGTACACCGAGGCCCTCGACACGCTGAACCTGATGCTCGCGATGAAGGGCGTCATGCTGCTCGAGGACGGCAACAACCTCCGGGTGGTCCCGTTCAAGAACCTCCAGGCGATGCCGCTCCGCATCCTGAGGGGCACCGAACCCGCCACGGACGTCCGGCCCAATGAAGTCGTCACCGTGGTGCTCGACTCGAAGAACCTCGATTCCAAGGAGATCACCGAATCCATCCTGCCGATGTTGTCGCAGGCCGGCTCCGTTGCACCGCTCGGCCGGGGCAGGGGACTCATCGTCACCGACCGCCTCTCCAACATCCAACGGGTCAAATCCCTCCTCGCCACCATCGGGTCGGAACAGGCCGCCGAACGGCAGATGCGCAGCTACACGCTCGTCAACGCCTCGGGCGCGATCGTCTCCGACCTGCTCAACCGGACCTTCGGCGTCGCCACCGCCCCGAAGCGGACCTCCTACAACCCGAACACCAAGGTGATGGAGGTCCTTCCCGCGGATCCCAACGACTACATCACGTCGGTCTACGACGAGGCCTCCCGCACCCTGGTGCTGTTTGGACCCACGGAACGCCTCGAACTCGCCGAGGAGCTGATCAACAAGTTCGAGCAGAAGGACGGTGCCTCGGGCGACGTCCGGATCTACTCCCCGCAGACCATCAAGGCCGAGGAGTTGGCCAACATGATCCGCCAGGCCATCCCCGGTGTCGCCGCCCCGGGTGAGACCGGGTCCGCCGCCGCTACCAAGGCCCGCGTGATCGCCGACAACGCCCAGAACCGCCTGATCGTCGCCGCTCCGCTGCCCGGTCAGCTCGACCAGATCGAGCAGCTTGTCACCCGGGTCGACAAGGGGCTCGTCGGCGCCGAAGGACTCCCTCGCGACAACACCCCGGTGCCGAACAAGGCGGAGGCCGTCCAGCTCACCCGGATCTTCCGCCCCCGCGCCACCGAGGCGACCAACGTCACCACCATCCTGCGCCAGGCCCTCACCCGGAAGGAGAAGTCCGGCAAGGTCGTCACCACCGCCAGCGTCACCTTCGACCCCGGCAGCCAGAGCGTCGTCGTCACCGGCACCCCCAACGATCTCCAGACCGCGGCCGACATCGTCGCCCAGCTCGAGACCGGCACCTCGCAGCCCACGCAGCTCGTCACCCGGTTCATCGAGGTTGGATCGCCCGAGGAAGCGCGTCGCATCCAGCCGCTGGTCGAACAGCTGTACAAGAACCAGACCGCCGACGGCTCCACTTCCAGCGTCGCCCACGCGAAGATCCTGTCGGACACCCAGACCGGACGCCTCATCGTCACCGCCAGCGCCGATCACCTGAGGCGCATCGAGGACCTCGTCACTCAGCTCCAGGCTGACAAGCCCCAGGTCAAGGCCCGCGACCTCCGGGTCATCCCGCTCAAGAACTCCCGCACCGAAACCGCCCTGCCGCAGATCCAGAGCCTCGTGAACGAGCGGATGGCCGATCGCCGGTTCTCCAGCCTGCCAAAGCCGTCCATCGTGGCCGATGCCGCCAACAACCGGCTTCTCGTCACCGCCACGGCCGACCAACTCAAGGAGATCGATGCGGTCATCGACATCGTCGACACCAAGCCCGCCCAGACTGAACGGGAACTCGCGGTCATCCCTCTCCAGGCCAAGCCCGCCGCCGAGGTCCTCCCGCTCGTCAACCAACTGCTGGGCCAGCTCTCCACGCAGGGAAGTCCGACGCCCACCGTCATGGCGGACCCGACCGGCAAGCAGCTCATCGTGCTCGCCACCTCGAAGGACCAGGACCGCATCCGCACCCTTGTGAAGCAGTTCGACGTCTCCCCCGCAACCGCCGCTCCCCGGCAGTTCAAGGGAATCGAGCTCTACGGTCGGACCACCACCGAGTTCACCCCGCTCGTCCAGCAGCTCTACCAGGAACAGCTTCGCGGCCAGCCCGAACCCGCCGGTGGCGCCGCCACCCTCCTCTCCGAGACCAAGAACAACCGGATCATGGTCAGCGGCAGTGAACGGGAGATCTCCCGGGTCGAGACCATCATCCGCCAGCTCGATCCCGCGGAGCGGAAATCCGATCGTGACGAGACCCGAGTGATCCGCCTCCGGTCGGCCTCCGCCGCCGACCTCGCCGGTCTGGTCGACAAGAGCCTCAATGCCCAGAGCCAGCAGGTGAAGGTGCTCACCGACACCCGCAGCAACAGTCTCGTCGTCACCGGCTCGACCGCTGCGGTCGAGGCCGCCGCCAAGATGATCCAGCAGCTCGACAGCCGTCCCGAGGCCGGACCGCGCGAGATGCGGGTGATCGAATTGAAGTCCGCCGACGCCCGGGCCCTCGAGACCACGGTAGCCACCCTGTTCGGCGACCTCATGAAGGACCAGCGGGGCGCCAATTACGTCTCCACCGCGAAGATCACCGCCGACCCGGTCTCGAACCGCCTCATCGCCACGGGGGATGCCGCCGACCTCGAGATCATCGCCGGCATCGTCAACCGTCTCGACAACAGCCCACAGCAGGCTCCCGGAGCCCGGGTGTTCAAGCTGAACCAGGCCGACGCCGTCGTGATGGCCCCCATCGTCGCCAGCGCCATGACCCGCTTCGACCAGCGCGGACTGCCGGTCAAGCGCGTCTCCATCACGGCCGATGAGAAATCCAACTCCCTCATCGTCTCCGGATCCCGCACCGATCTCCAGGACGTCGAATCCGTCATCGAGAAGCTCGACGGTGGGGAGTCCTCCCAGGCGCCCCGGACGCTCAAGATCCTCGAGGTGAAGGGCGATCCCGATGCCCTCGCGGCCCTCATCAACAAGTCGTTCGCCGCCCAGAATCCCGGACGCAACATCGCCGGTCTGTTCACCCTCACCCCGGATCCCAGCAATAAGCGCCTGATCGTGTTTGCCTCACCCACCATGCTCGCGCAGGTCGAGGGCCTGGTGACCACGCTCGATGCCCGACCCGACCAGGGGGCGCGGGAACTCCATCCGGTCTCGCTCAAGAACGCGACCCCGTCGGAGCTCCTGCCTCGGGTCCAGCAGATCTATGCCGAGCAGTCGCAGGGCAAGACCCTCAAGCCCGCCACGCTGTATCCCGACGCTGCCGGCAACCGGATCCTGGTCCAGGGGACCACGGAGCAGGCCGATGCCATCCGGCAGATCACCACGACCCTCGAGAGCGAACCCCGTCCGACCCGTGAGTCCAAGATCTTCGACCTTGGAAAACTGGCTGAGGCCCAGCGCCTCATGCCCCTCATCCAGCAGCTGTACCGAGACCAGTTGTCGAGCGCGCCGCAGCTCGGCACCGCCGACGCCCAGATCGTGAGTGACGGCAAGACCGGCCGCCTGCTGGTCAGCGCCCGCGCCGATCAGCTGCCGATCCTCGAGGGAATCGTCCAACGCCTCCAGGCCACCGCCACCACCGGCACCAGTGCCCGTGAGACCCGGACCGTCGAGGTCGGGAACAGCGCCGAGGCAAGCCGGCTCGTTCCGTTGATCCAGCAACTGTACCAGGACCGTTGGAAGGACCGCCTCGACACCGATCCCGCCGATGCCCAGATCCTGGCCGATCCCCGCAACGGCCGCCTCATCCTCACCGGCAAGCCCGAGCACCTCACCCAGATCGAGGCCATCATCCAGCAGCTGGGACCGATCAAGACCGGTGCTGGCACACGCCAGACCCGGATCATCGACCTCACCACCGCCAGCGCCGTGGAGTTGGCGAGCACCGTCCGGACACTCTATCTCGAGGAGGCTAAGGGTCGCCTCGGGAGCCAGGCCCCCGACACGGTCCTCACCCCCGATCCCGGTGGGAACCGCCTGATCGTCGTGGGCGATACCAACGAGCTCGCCGCCGTGGAACGCCTCGTCGCCCAGCTCGACAAGGTCAGCAGCCAGAGCGCGTCGGCCCGCGTTTTCAAGATCAAGTCGGCCGACCCCGAGAAGGTCGCGGAGATCCTCAATACCTCGCTGGTCCGTTACGACGCCTACGGTCGCGCCCAGAAGCGGGCCACCGTCTCCGTCGATCCCAAGACCCGCACGCTGATCGTCACGGGTGATCCGAAGGAGCTCCAAGGCGTCTCGGTCATCATCGAGCAGCTTGATCAATCCCTGGGATCCCAACCCGAGCGCAGGACCAAGGTCGTCACGCTCAAGCAGGGAAAGGCCGCCACGCTGTCGCCCAAGATCCGTCAGCTCTATGCCGACCGGATCAAGAGCCTCCCGGAACTCGGCACCTCCGACATCCTCATCCTCGAGGATCCCGAGAGCAACCAGCTCATCATCGCCGGCAACGAGGCCCAGTTGCAGGTCATCACCCAGATCGTCGACGAGGTCCAATCCGCCCAGGTCCAGCGCACCGCACGCGAGACCCAGATGATCCCCGTTGGGACCGTTGATGAACTCAACCGCCTCCAGCCGCTCGTGCAGCAGCTCTACAACGACCGGTTCCGGGGACGAGATGCCAGCGATCCCGCCGACGCCACGATCATCGCCGATGGGAAGAACGCCCGGTTCATCATCACCGGGCGCACCAACCAGCTCCGGGAGATCGAATCCATCATCGGCAAGCTGCGCGGCGGTGCGCCCGAGTCGGTGACGCGCGATACCCGGATCATCGATCTGGCCTCCGCCAACGCCGTGGAGCTCGCCCCCACCCTCCGCACCCTCTACCAGGAACAGGTCAAGAACCGGCCCGGTTCGTTCGCGGCGGACACCTTGATCACGCCCGACGTCAACGGGAACCGGCTGATCCTCACCGGTGCCACCAATGAACTGGCCCTCCTCGAGGACCTGATCCAGAAGCTCGACAAGGTCGGCGCCCAGAGCGCCTCCACGCGCGTGTTCAAGGTGAAGTCGGCTGACCCCGACAAAGTCGTTGAGATCCTCGGAACCGCCCTGGTCCGGTACGACGCCTATGGACGTCCGCAGAAGCGCGTGAGCGTGGTCACGGATGCAAAGACCCGGACAATCATCGCGACTGGCGATCCGAAGGAGCTGCAATCCGCCTCGGTCATCATCGAGCAGCTCGATTCCTCTCTGGGTTCCTCCGCCGGTCGCACCATGCGGGTGGTGCCCGTGAAGGAACGGCGGGCCGGTGAGTTGCTCCCAAAGGTCCGTCAGCTCTATCAAGACCAGGCCCGGAACAATCCCGAGTTCGGCACCACCGAGCCGCTGCTGATCGAGGACGCCGCCAGCAACCAGCTGATCGTCGCCGGCAATGAGAGGCAGCTCACCGCCCTCGAGGAGATCGTCGGTGTCCTCCAGAAGGTCTCCGAGGGACAGGGAGGACGACAGGTCAAGGTGTTCAACCTCGAGCGGACGACCGCCAACACCCTGGTCACCATGATCAGCCAGGTCTACGCCCGCCAACTCACCAACGCGGAACCCACCGAGCGGGTCGTCGTCGGCACGGGTGGCAACGAGCGGACACTCGTGGTCGAGGCCCCAGCCACCACCCTGACTCGGATTGAGGAGCTGGTGAAGAATCTCGACCAGCCCGGACCCGAGGGTCAGAACGTCATCCAGACCGTGAAGCTCAAGCGCGGTCGGGCCGAGGACCTCGCCGAGGCCGTGAATCGGGTCATGACCAACCGAGCCCTGCCCGGGATGATCCGACGCGTCAGCGTCACCTCGGTCACCGGTGCCAACAGCCTCCTCCTCAACGGCCCCACCAACGCCGTGCAGGAGGTCCTCCGGATCGTCGAGGAACTCGATCAGGACGGACCCGGAAGCGGGGACATCGAGGTCCGCATCTACAAGCTCGAGAACGGCAACGCCCGCGAGGTCTCGAACGTCATCCAGCAGCTCCTCCAGTCCGTATCTCGCAACCTCTACCGCCGTGGCGGTGGGAACGAAGGTGAGGGCGGGCGCCGAAACGCCTCGGTCAGCATCTCCATCGATGAGCGCTCGAACAGCCTCATCATCTCTGCCACCGAGGCCCATTTCCGGATGGTCGACAAGATCCTGCCGACGCTCGACAAGGCCCCCGAACGATCGGACCGCGACGTCCAGTTCGTCTGGCTGAAGAAGGCCAAGGCATTCGACCTCGCCATGAAGCTCGACAGCCTGTTCGAGGATCGTCCCCGCTCCGATCGCCCGGTGATCGAGCCGGATGCGGCGTCGAACTCGCTCACCATCATCGCCAAGCGCGGTGACATCCCGCAGATCCAGGACCTCGTCTCACGCCTCGACGACCAGGGGCGTGACTCCGCCGTGCTGGTGCGTGTCCGGCCCCTCGAGCGGGTCACGGCCGACCAGATGGCGACGATGCTCCAGAACATCTATCCGCAGATGTCCGGGACCCCGCTTCGGGTCACCGACAGGGTGGAGCCCCCGAAGAACGCCGACCCGGGCGCCCAGACGACCAGCCCCGAGGTGGTCATCGCCGTCGACAAGCCGGCCAATGCCCTGATCCTCTCCGGTCCCGCCCAGGAACTCGACGCCGTCGAGCGCCTCATTGGCGAGCTGTCCCTCAACTTCTACGGCAACGAGGCCGAGTTCCGCGTGTTCGCGATCAAGGACGCCGATCCCGTCGTGGTCGCCCGGACCCTGCAGGAACTCCTCAAGATGGACCCGGTCCAGATTGAGGATTCCCGCGGCCAGCCGAAGATCATCACGCCCCAGAACAAGATCACCGTGGTGGCGGAACCCCGGACCCGCAGCCTGATCGTCCGGGCCCGACCGACCGACTTCGCGCTGATGGAATCGCTCATCAAGCAGCTCGATACCGCCGGTCAGGTGGCCCAGCTGGAGTTCAAGGTAGTGCCACTCACCCATGCGGCCCCTGAGAAAATCCTGCCGCTGGTCCAACAGATGGTGACCCAGCTCACCGCCTCCCGTCCCGGTGATCCCGTCACCGTGGCGGTGGATTCCCGAGGACGCGGCATGCTCGTCATCGCCCGGGGCAACACCGCCTCCCAGGTCGAGAAACTGATCCTGTCCCTCGACAAGCCGACCGCCAACGTCGAGGCCGAGGTCGAGATCGTCTCCCTCAAGAAGGCCAACGCCGGACAGCTGGCCGCCGTCCTGCAGGGCATGCTCCGACCCGGCGCCGCCGGGGAATCCACCGCCGAGTCGCGGGAGCTCCAGGAACACATCCGACGCCTCAAGGTCCGCAACGCGAAGGGCGACACCGTCCTCCTCGACCTCTCCAAGCCCATCCGCATCGCCACCGATCCCGTCGCGGGCACCGGCGGGGGCAACCGGATCATCCTGACCTCTACGACCGACAATCTCCGAGCCCTCAAGGCCGTGGTGGAGCAGATGGACTCCGTTGCCGTCCTCGAGGGGGTGAAGGTCCGCTTCATCCAGCTCGAGAACGCCGACGCCGCCGCGGTATCGCAGACGCTGAACAACGTCTTCAGCCAGGCGAAGAACCTCGCCATCGGCCCCGGTGGCCCCGGCGGCCAGCCGGCCGACCAGGGAAAGGCGCTCGTCCAACCCCTCAACGTCGCCATCGATGCCCGCAGCAACACCCTCATCCTCAGCGGTCACCCGGAGAGCCTCGATCTCGCCCAGAAGATCGTCGCCGACATGGACAAGGAGGTCTTCCTCTACACGACCGATGTCCGTCTGTTCCGCCTCAAGCACGCCTCCGCCGCCCGGCTCCTGCCGCTGCTGCAGTCCGTCTTCACCGAGGGGGCTTCCGTGCCGGGAACCGAGGGGCTCTCCACCCAGATCACCCGGCTGCGCACCCTCCGCGATGGCGCCAAGGCACAGGCGAACCAGACCCCGAAGAACCGCCCGGCGCTGACGATCCAGGCCGATGATCAGGCCAACATCCTCGTCGTCGCCGCCCGCAGCGACAACCTGCCCCTCATCGCCGATATCATCGAGCAGCTCGACATCCCGGCAGCCTCCGGACTCGAGACCGTTCGGGTCTATCCGCTCGAGCACTCGGATCCCGCCGCGGTCCAGAAGGTCCTCTCCGACCTCTTCACCGGACCGCGCTCCACCACCCTCCGCAACGAGGATCGGCCCGTGATCACGGTCGACGCCCGGACCGGTTCCCTCGTCGTCGCCGGCAACAGCAAGGCCTTCGCGATCATCGAGGGTCTTCTCAAGAGCCTCGATCAGAAGCTGCCGTTTGACCTCCGCGACATCGCGCTGATCCCGCTGGAGCACGCCGACGCCAATGTCGTGGCACCGACGCTGCAGAAGTTGATGGATGCCCGGGTGACGCAGCGGGCGAGCCTGAACCAGGGCCAGGCCGATGCCCTCAAGGTCATCATCATGGCCGATCAGCGGAGCAACGCCCTCCTCGTCGGGGGTGCCCGTGAAGGCTTCGAGCTGGTGCAGACCCTGGCCAAGCAGCTCGACCAGGCTGCCCCCGCATTGAGCGGACGGGTCCGCCTGGTCCCGCTCGAGTTCGCCGACGCCCGGGTCGTGGCCAGCACCCTGTCGACGCTCTTCGAGCAGCGCTACGCCGCCATCCGCACCGCGGACGTTCAGCGCAACAAGCCGATCATCCTCGCCGACACCCGGAGCAACTCCCTCCTCGTGGCCGCCAGCCAGGAGGACAACCGGACCCTCGACGACCTCCTGAAGCGCCTCGATGCCAAGCAGGACAACCCGGCGCTCACCCTCACGGTGATTCCGATGCGGTTCAACGACTCCGCCCGGGTCGCTACCATGCTGGAGAATCTCTTTGCCGCCCGGCAGAAAGCCCAGGTCCTCCCCGGCGCCACCCCTCTGCCCAGCGACCAGATCAAGGTCGAGACCGATGCCCTCAACAACGCGCTCATCATCTCGGCCAGCAAGGAGAACCTGGAACTCGTCCGGGAACTCATCGCCAAGGTCGATCAGGAACCCACCATCGCTGGCGGCGTGTTCGAGATGTTCACGCTCGAGTTCGCCGACGCTGCCCGGGTATCGACGATCCTGAAGTCGCTCGTCGACCAGGGCCTCTACCGTCCGGGTCGCCCGGCCAATGCCCCGGCCAAGGGAGGCAACTCCAGCCGCGACATCCTCTCGGTCAGTGTCGACCCCCGCTCCAACACCCTGGTCGTCAGCGCCAGCCCCGAGAACCTCAGCATCGTCCGGGAAGTGGTGAAGCGTCTCGACACCAAGGACCTCGCCGCCAACGCCGATGTCCGGCTCTACCCGCTCAAGAACGCCCGGGCTAGCACTCTCGCCACCACGCTGCAGCAGTTCTTCCAGGCCAAGCGCACCGCCGATGCCGTCGCGGTCAACGCCAACGAGCGTACGATCGCAACGACGGTGCTCGCCGACGACCGGATCAACTCCCTGATCGTCACCGGCGGGAAGGAGGCGTTCGACCTCATGGATCGCATGCTCCCGCAGATGGACGGCGAGAGCGTCTTCTCGCGCCTGAACTTCCGGGTGTTCCCACTCAAGAAGGCGACCGCCCTCAAGCTGCAGGCCACACTCCAACCCATCTTCGCCAATCGGCCGCCCAAGGTCCGCGGGGAACCGGTCGACCCCATCACCGTTATCGCTGACCAGTGGGTGAATGCGCTCCTCGTCGGTGCCACCGTCGAGGACCTGAGCACGGTCGCCAGTCTGATCGAGAAGCTCGACAGCGACCCGGCCGAGACCGGCATCGCGATCCATGTCTTCCCGCTGCAGAAGGCCGACGCCACCAAGGTGGTCACCACGGTCCGCGGGCTGTTCCGCGACAATCTCCCGAACCAGGTCGTGCCGATCACGGTCACCGCCGATGAGCGCATCAATGCGATCGTCGTGTCCTGCGGCGAGACCGATGCCCAGCGGATCGGGGAACTGGTCCAGAAGCTCGATACCGACCAGGTGGCGAAGGTCAGTGAGATCAAGGTGTTCCCGCTGCAGTTCGCCCGCGCTGAGTCCCTCGCGACCATCCTGAACACCGCGCTGAACACCAAGCCGGCTCCCCTCAACGACCAGGCGCCCAATGCCCAGTCGGTCCTCCAGTTCATCACCCGGACGGCCGAGGGCCAGGAGCTCGTCACCGCCGCCCTCAAGGAGTCGGTGCTCATCACGCCCGACCAGCGGATGAACTCCCTCGTGGTCTCCGGTCCGGTCGACTACATGGGCCTGATCGAGCAGATCATCCAGCGCATGGACGCCAGCTCGCCGCAGTTGGCCAAGATCAAGGTCTTCTCACTCCAGAACGCCGATGCCCGGCAGATGGGAGATGTCATCACCCAGATGTTCCGCATGACCCCGACCGCGGGCACCGGATCCACTCGATCGGTCCAATACACCCTGGTGCGTGGCAAGGCGGAGAACGGCGCGTCCACGGAGGAGCCGCTGGCGTCGGCAACCCTCGGCACGGCGGAGCAGACCGCCCTGACCGTGACGGTGGATCCGAGGACCAACAGCCTGCTGGTCGGTGGCACCGAGCACTACATGAACCTGGTGTCGCAGCTCATCGACACCCTCGATTCCAGCGCCGCGCATGAGCGGGCCTCCGAGGTCATCCGCCTCAAGAATTCCCAGGCGCCCGAGATCGCCACCGCCATCCGCAACTTCCTCGACCAGGAGCGCCAGAAGCTCATCCAGTCGCTGGGCGTCGATGCCGTGTCCGCCACGGCCCGGCTGTTCGACCAGGAGGTTGCCATCGTCTCCGAGCCGACCAGCAACACGATCCTGCTCTCGGCCAACAACCGGTACTTCAAGGACATCCGGATGATGATCGACGAGCTCGACTCCGCCCAGCCCCAGGTCCTGATCCAGGTGCTCCTCGCCGAGGTGCGACTCGACAACCAGACCGACCTCGGCTTCGAGTGGACCTACAGAGGAACCGCGGGCAGCAGTACCTACGGTGTCGGCACCGATTTCGATTCCAGCATGGACATGGCGAAGATGAGCGGGCTCGTCGGCGGCATGCAGGGCGGGGATTTCTCGTTCCTCCTCCGGGCCCTCAAGACCCAGGGCAAGCTGCACGTCCTGAGCCGACCCCAGATCGTCACCGCCGACAACAAGCCGGCGACGATCAACGTCGGCAAGAAGGTGCCCCTGGTGGAGCAGACCCGGTTGGACGCCCAGAACAACCTGACCACGCAGTACCGCTATGAGGACGTCGGCGTGAACCTGACGGTCACACCGAAGATCAGCCGCGACGGCTTCGTGAAGATGGAGATCAGCACGACCAATAGCACCCTCTCCGCGCAGATCATCGACATCAACAAGTCGGCCTCGGCTCCTGTGGTGGATCAACGCAAGGCGAACACCACAGTAAGTGCCCAGAGCGGACAGACCATCGTCATCGGCGGCCTGATCGACACCTACAACGAGACCAACATGAGGAAGATCCCCGTGCTCGGCGACATTCCCTATCTCGGTGTCCTCTTCCGGACCACAAGCACCAGGAAGGAGCGCAAGGAGCTCCTGATCCTCATGACGCCGATCGTCCTCGAGAACTCGCAGGTCCCGGTCAAGCTGACCGATCCGGACAAGCTGCTCCGCGACAACCTCGACAACACGGACATCAAGCAGATCATGCGGGAGGGCGACATGCAGCGGCGCATGCTCGAACCCTACTACCGGACCAATCGTCCATCGTGGCGGGACAATCGGATCCTCACCAACACCGCACCGGCCCTATGAGAGTGGCGGGTCGTTCTGCAGTGGTGATGGCCTGGGTGGCGGCTGGACTTCTCCTCGTGACCGGCTGTGCCGGGATCTCCACCGGGGGTCGGTTGACCGAGCTCCACCTGTTTGGTGTGCCGGTCGCATTGAACCTCGGGTCGAAGTCCGGGCCCGACGGCATTGGGCTCCGGCTGTACGCCAGCACGGCAGATGTGGCCAAGGGCATCCCGATCCGGGAGGGTGTGCTCGAGATCCTGATGTTCGACGGCTCGGTCGGCGAGGCGTATGCCCGCTCGGAGAAGCCGCTCAAGACCTGGTCCTTCACCGCAAGTCAACTGGGAGCCTTGGCCGGGACCTCGTCGCTGGGGGTGGGGTACCAGTTCCCTCTCCGTTGGGGAACCGAGGCTCCGCGTCAACCGGTCGTGACCGTGATTGCCCGCCATGTGGCACCGAACAAGGCGGTCACGTGGTCCACCGCCACGACGATCTCCGTCGTCACCCGCTGAGGCACATCCACCGCGATGCTGCATCCCTGGCAGGGACGACGTCCCTGTCGTCCCCATCGAGTCCGCGAGGTCGGAGCGAACCGGAGCGGCGGGACAGGAATGTCAGGGCGCCAGCAGACCTCGTCTACCTCCACGGACAACACCGTCCGAAGTCCGGAACTGGGAAGGCAGTAACTCGACCCCTTCATTCAAAACGTTTTGAACGAGACCCTATCGGTAGGAAAACAAAGTGGGCCGTAAGTCTTTCACGTGTCTTCCACGACCTCAATCCTGCGGCTCGAACAGTCCGATTGGTTCTAGAATAACGATAACCTTTGCAGGGTTTATCCAAACTTCCATGGGTTTCACGGGGGAGATTCGCCTTGCCTACGGCATGCCGTGCCGTCTATTCATTCAATTGAATTTGAACGATCTGGGTCGTTCTGAGGGGGTCGCAGGGGGTCCAGTAGCTTCGCCGACGCGAAGTGACCGGCACGAAGTGCAGCCGGAGCTCAGCCTGGCGGAGAAGACGACTGGATCCGGGGAACTACTCTGCCAAACCCAGAAGGGATTCATCGAGACTGTCGGTCGAGTGGCTCAGGAACTGGGTCTTCCCCGGTCGCTGGGACAGATCTACGGCCTTTTGTATCTGTCACCCGAGCCTCTTTCCCTTGACGACATCGCTGTCCAGTTGTCCA
>JBDLQQ010000248.1:0-10432 GCA_039800465.1 Verrucomicrobiota bacterium | reverse complement strand
CGACACCACCGCAGCCTCGTCCATGGCACCGTCGAACTCGGTCCGCATGAAGAACCGGCCCAGGGTGCGTTCAACGAACTCGTGGTTGCCGACCACGTTGACTCCGCGGCGGAACAGGATGCCGGTGATGTCGTGGACCAGCCCGGGGCGGTCCTGACACTCCACGAGAAGGATTCTGGGCTTCATGGCGAGACAGCTCCCATCGACGGCATAGGACCTCAGAGCTTCAACGCGTTGAGCGGTTGCTGGAACGCATTGAGATACCGGGAGTTGTCGAGGGTGTCGCGGAGATGGTTGATGGCGGATTCAAGGTCGATGACCGAGCGGGGCAGGGTGGTGCCTGCGGCATTCGGATGCCCGCCGCCCTGGAGTCGGCTCGCGACGGGAAGGGCTTCCCCGTTCAGGCTCCGGAAGCTGGCCACGAACGTGCGGTTGGCCTTCGGGAACAGCGTCACCAGGACCTTGTAGGGGGTCGAGCGGCTGTCGAGAAGCTGGTGCACGATGAGGTTGGTGTCGCCGATCGAGGTGTGGACCAGTCCGACCTCGGGGGTGATCTCCTCGACGTGTTGCCGGGCCCAGGCAAGTCCGAGGGGATTCTCCACCGTCCGCTTCACGGTCATGACCTGGAGCAGGGGGTGGTCCACGAGCCCCTCGGGATCGCCAGCAATCACCTTGTGCAGGTTCCAGAACCCGTACTCCTTCACGAGCGCCGCGTAGTCGTTCGCCAGCTCGAACTCCGGGTCCTCATTCTTCCAGAGATCCCCCAGGTTTGTGAGATGGACCAACCGGTCGAGTTTTGGTGTGGCCAGGCTGTGTTCCTGGCACCAGCCGTAGACCAGGGCCGAGGCGGACTTCTCCGAGCTATGGACCAGCCGGGCATTCTTTGGGGGACCGGCATGGACGTGGTGGTCGAAGATAACCCAGCCGTGTCGATCCAACCGCGGTTCGAAGGTGAAGTCGGAGATCCACGCGGTTGCCTCCCCCATGACCCGGTTCTTCCACCCCTGGTAGTTCCAGGCCTGGAGGGGCACCTCGGTTCCGAAGAGCTTCCGGGCGAGTCGGACGAGGAGAAGGCCGGAGACCAATCCATCGAGATCGCTCTCGTGGGTGCAGATCACCTCCGGCTGCTGGGCAGAGTTCATTCCGGAGGCTATCGCGGTGCCGTCCGGTGTCGACGTCAGATGCGGTGCCGTCGCGCTGCCAGGGCCTCCGGGCTACTTCCCGGCCGCCGGGGCGTCGGAAACGAGGACGCAGCGGAAGCCGGCGCTGACGTTGCGGTTGTTCGGCTTGCTGGCGTGGCGATAGGAGGCGTTCAGCGTGGACTCCATGTTGTCGATCCAGGACGCGCCGCGGAGGACCCGGGAACCACTGCCTGGTTCCGTTTCATCCTCACACCACTCCCACACGTTGCCTCCCATATCGGACACTCCCAAAGCGTTCGGCGCGAAGCTCCCCACCGGGGCCGTCCGCGGGAAGGGATCCCGGTAGTAGTCGATGACCCGGAATTCCTTCGGCCAATCCGTCTCCGAGGCCTCGGCTCCCGGGTAGTTGCCGACCGGATTGTTGTCGATCATCGGCGGGAAGGTGGTTCCCCAGGGAAAGACATCAGGCACCCCGCCACTCCGGTCCTTGGGGGTGCGGCCGATCTCTGGTTGGAGCCCCACCGCCTGGCTCCATTCGAGATCGGTGGGCAGTCGATAGGTCTTCCCCTCCTTCTTCGACAGCCATGCGCAGAAGGCCTTGGCGTCATCCCAATTCACGCCGCAGACCGGATGCCGATCCGTCTGGGAAAAGCCCGGTGACATCCAGGAGGCCCCCTGTCGGGTCCAACGGTTGGTGGTCAGCGAATAGACGGCATTCGTCGCATTGTATCCGGTTTCCTTGACGAACTGGGCGAAGTCCTGTCGGCGCGTCTCCCATGTGGCGAAAAGCACCTTTGTTCCGGGAAGGGCCACGAAGCGCATGCCGATGGAGTTGGTCCAAGGACGCTTGGCCGAGGCGGAGGAGAGGTCTGGAGATTCCGCGGCTAAGCCTCGGACGCAGCCGATCAGAAGGCCCAGCAGGAGACTCCAGGAGGTCGTCAATCGCGTGGTCATGGAATGACAATTCCGGACGTCCCGGATGGGTGCAACTGGCAATCTCCATCCGGCGTGTCCTCCTGCCGACAGACTCCCCGAGCCAACCTTGGCCTATCGGACAAGGCAGGGCTTCTTCGGGTCGAATTTCCAACCCGGGATCAGGAACTGCATCGCCATGGTGTCGTCGCGTGAGCCGGATGGCAGTTTCAAGTAGAGCCGATGGGCGGCCTCGAGCTTGGCCGGGTCGATCTCGACCCCCAAGCCAGGCGTATTCGGGACCGTGACCTTGCCGCCCTGGATGAGGAGCGGCTCCTTGGTGAGGCGCTGGCCTTCCTGCCAGATCCAATGGGTATCCATCGCGGTGACGTCGCCCGGGGCGGCAGCGCCGACGTGCGTGAACATCGCGAGGGAGATGTCGAAATGGTTGTTGGAATGGGAACCCCAGGTGAGACCGCGTTCCTGGCAGACCCGCGCGACCTCGACCGAACCCCGCATCGTCCAGAAGTGCGGATCGGCGAGAGGGATGTCGATCGCCTGCAACTTCAGCGCGTGGTCGAGCTGGCGCCAGTCGGTGGCGACCATGTTGGTGGCGGTGCGGAGGCCGGTGGCCTTCTTGAACTCCGCCAGGATCTCGCGACCCGAGAAGCCTGCCTCGGCTCCGCACGGGTCCTCGGCATAGGCGAGCACGCCTTTCAGAGTGTGGCAGACCTCGACGGCTTCCTGGAGCAGCCACGCGCCGTTGGGGTCGATCGTGATGCGGGCCTTCGGGAAGCGCGCCGCGAGTGCGCGTACGACCTCGATTTCGAGGTCCGTCCTGAGCACGCCGCCCTTGAGCTTGAAGTCCTGGAAACCAAAGCGTTCCTGCGCGGCCTCGGCCTGCCGGACGATGCCTTCGGGCGTCAGGGTCTCTTCGTTGCGGAGTCGGTGCCAGGCGTGCTCGGAGTTGGCTTCCTCGCGATACTCCAGAGTGGTTCTGCGGCGGTCTCCGATGAAGAAGAGGTAGCCCAGCATCTCCACCTCGGTGCGTTGCTGCCCCTTTCCGAGGAGCGCCGCGACGGGCTTCGATTGGAAATGGCCGAGCAGGTCGAGGAGCGCGGATTCGATCCCAGTCACGGCATGGATGGTCACGCGCAGGTCGAATGTCTGGAGACCGCGACCGCCAGCGTCGCGGTCAGAGAACGCCGCACTGACCGCCGCGAGGAGTTCTTCGTAACGGGCGATTTCCTTGCCGATGAGCAACGCCGCCGCGTCCTCGACAGTCTGCCGGATCTTCTCGCCGCCCGGGACCTCGCCGAGGCCGGTACGATTGGAGCTGTCCGTGATCAGGACGATGTTGCGCGTGAAGCAGGGTCCGTGCGCTCCGCTCAGGTTGAGCAGCATGCTGTCCTGGCCGGCCACCGGGACGACGCGAATGGATCGGATCACGGGCGAGGACATCAGCGTGGAGGAATGGAGTGCAGGAGAGTTGGAGACCTGGTGAAAGTTTCAGGCACGCGGCTTCGTGCGGGCGAGGACGACCAGTCCGGCGGCAAACACCGAGGCGATGGAGAGCCCGTAGAGACCGTACTGGATGGAACCGGTCGCCTTTTCGAGCCGTCCGAAGACCGTCGGGGCGACAAAACCGCCGAGGTTGCCCAGAGAGTTGATCAACGCGATGACTGCGGCCGCGATGCGGCCATCCAGATAGCCTTGGGGGATTGGCCAGAAGAGCGACGAGGCCGCCTTGAAGCCGAGTGCGGCGAAGCAGATGGCGACGAAGGCGAACACCGGTCCGCCGGTCGTGGACAGGAACATGCCGGTCGCCGCGATGACCAAGGCGCCCGCGACCCAGAGCTGCTGGCGCTTCCATCGGGCGGCGCCGGCGGCGGCGAGATACATGCCGAGGATGGAGATCGTCCAGGGTACCGAGTTCAGGAATCCGACCTGGAGGTCGGTAAGGGTGCCCATGTTCCGGATGATGCTCGGCAGCCAGAACGTCGCGGCGTAGATCGTGAGTTGGATCGAGAAGTAGATGACGCAGAACAGGAGGATCTGCGGATCACGCAGGAGATTGAACCGGCGGGTTTGGACGGGCTGGGAGGCTTCGCGTTCGCGTTGCTCGGCTTCGATGGCTCCCTCGAGGGCCCGTCGCTGGGCGGGCGTCAGCCAGCGGGCGTCGTGAGGCATGGAATCCAGCCAGAACCAGGCGCCGACGCCGATGGCGACCGAGAGGAGTCCTTCGACGACGAGCATGCTTTGCCAACCCTTCAGGCCGAAGAGGGGTGCCTGCATCAGGGCCCCCGACAGGGGGCCTGAGAGCATGGACGCGATGGCCGAGCCGCTCAGGAAGAGGGCGATCGCCCTGCCTCGCTCGGCCGAAGGCAGCCAGCGGGTGAAATAATAGATCACGCCGGGGAAGAAGCCCGCTTCAGCCGCGCCCAGGGAGAAGCGCAGGAGGTGGAATTCGCCCTCCGTCCGCACGAAGGCCATCAGCGAAGCCATGAGGCCCCAGACCACCGTGATGCGGGTGAGCCAGAGGCGGGCGCCGAACTTCTGGAGCAGCAGGTTCGACGGGATCTCGAAGAGCGCGTAGCCGACGAAGAAAAGGCCGGCGCCCAGGCCGTAGGCAGCGCTGTCCAACCCGAGGTCGGTCCGCAGTTGCTGCTGGATGAAGCCGACGTTCACCCGGTCGAGGTAGTTCACGATGAACATCAGGATGAACAGCGGTAGCACCCGCTGCTTCACCTTCGCGACGGCTTCGTCCAGGCGCGCTTCCTGGTCTTCCGCGAAACGGCTCATCGCGGCTTACTTCACGCCGGTCCTGGCGATGAGGTCGGCGAGCTGTTCGACTTCAGCCGGCTTGAGGTCGGTCAGGGGTGCGCGTACGGGGCCCGCGCCGTGGCCGACGATCGTGGCGCCTGCCTTGATGATGCTGACGGCGTAGCCGGCGCTCCTGTTGCGGATCTCAAGGTAGGGCAGGAAGAAGGTGTCGAGCAGGCGGTTTTGGGTGGCTCGGTCGTCCTGCGCGACGGCCTGGTAGAAACTCATGGCGGTCTGCGGGATGAAGTTGAAGACGGCAGAGGAATACACCGGCACGCCCATCGCCTTGTAGGCGGCGGCGTAGACTTCGGCGGTGGGCAGGCCGCCCAGGTAGCTGAAACGGTCGCCCAGGCGTCGCCGGATGGAGACCATGAGTTCGATGTCACCGAAGCCGTCCTTGTAGCCGATGAGGTTCGGGTTGTTGGCGGCGAGTTTCTCGAGATGGTGCGGTTGAAGGCGGCACACGTTGCGGTTGTAGACGACGACGCCGATCTTCACCGACTTGCAGACCTGGTCGACGTGCGTGGCGACGCCGTCTTGATGGCTCTCCGTCAGGTAATGCGGCAACAGTAGGATGCCCTTGGCGCCGAGGCGCTCGGCTTCCTGCGCATATTGGATGGCCACGCGGGTCGGGCCTCCGGCGCCGGCGAGGATGGGGACGAGGCCGTTGCAGGTGTCGACCGCTGTCTGGATGACCGATGAATATTCCTTGGGCTCCAGGGAGAAAAACTCACCCGTTCCGCCCGCGGCGAAGAGCACGCTTGCGCCGTGCGGCGCCAGCCACTCCAGGCGCTTGGCGTAGCTCGCGGTATCGAGGTCACCGTTGGCCTTGAAATCGGTGACCGGGAAGGAGAGCAGTCCCGACGAGAGTACTTTCTGGAGTTCGAGGGGCGACATGGGTGAAGAGATGACAGCGGTTGGCAGTTGGATCAAAGCGCAGAATTGGAGCGGGTGCCGTAGACGAGGACGTCCAAGCCCCGCAGAGACGACCGATGAAAAGGCCCAGCAGGAGGCCCCAGGAGGTCGTCACTCGCGTGGTCATGGCCTGTCAATCCCGGACGCCCCGGATGGGTGCAACTCGCCATCTCCATCCGGCCTGCGCCCCGCCACCATTCCATGACCTGACCCTCGATTCGCGCGGATACCCCTTTGTCCAAGATGGAGGACCTGTCCCCGTTGCGGAGCCCGTCATCGGGCTGGATCCCTAGACTGATGGGATCCCTATTTTGAGGGGTTTATCCGTCCCGTGGGGCATCTGCATCAATGGGGCTGATTAATGACCTGGCCCCGGATACCCTACGAAGTGGGGTGGTGGTTACTTATTCCCTGTGCTGCCTTGAGGACCTGTCCCTCTAATTCAGCGTCATGGTGACCTGTCCCTTAGTCCAAAATTGATGACCTGTCCCCCGGACACCTCAACAACGTTAGGCCCCTTCGCACGCACATGAACCAAGAAGCCACCGTCAGAATTCACGGAAGCGAGTGGAAACTCGCCGACGTCAAGGATGCCGTCGCCTTTTGTCGGGAACATCAATGGCGTCGCGAGCAATGGGTTCGTCGTGATGCACTACTTCAGCGCACTGGCACGACTAGTCTTTACACCGGCCAGCGATACGATCCGAAGTACTGCGAGTTGGTTCGCGGAGGCTGGAGTCACGACCACTGCGAGATTTGCTGGTGGACATTATCCGAGTGCGGCGACGAGGAGCATTCGGTCGGTTACACCGACGGCGGGCGGTGGATTTGCAGCGAATGCTACGGTCACTTCATCGAGACCAAAGCATGACAACCCGGCCTAACTGTGCGGCCTCTAGGACCTGTCCCTAAGTCTGTGGGGCATCCTCTTTCCGGTGCGGGGATCGATGGGGCTACTCCGTTCGGATAACCCGTTGGATTCGGATCGGGGGCTTCAGGGCCTGACCCTCGGCCGGGGACTCGTGGATCTGACGCACCACGTCCATGCCCTTCACGACGCGGCCGAACGCTGCAAATCCCTGACCGTCCGGATTCCGCCGCCCGCCGAAGTCGAGATCCGGTTGGTCGCCCACGCAGATGAAGAAGTGGTCCTTCCCCGAGTCGGGCTTGTCCCGGGCCATCGACACCGTCCCGTCCAGGTGCCGCAATCCCGTGTCCCGCGTCCGCTCCAGAGGGATCGGTGGAGGAAATTCCGCAGCCCGAGCGGGGTTGGCCTGGGCTTGGATGACCGAGATCTTTACCGAATTGGTCGGCTGATTCCCCAGGGTCACCGTCCGATGGAACATCCCGTCCGCGAAGAACCCCTGCTGCGCGTAGTGGAGGAAGTTGGTCACCGTCCTCGGAGCCGCACGGGTGTCCAGTTCCAGTTCGATATCCCCCAAGGCGGTCTGGAGCAGCACCCGCGGCTTGTCCGCAACCGCCTCGTCCCTCCAGCGGAACCGCGGTGCCTTCGCTGCGTCGAATCCCGCCAAATGGGCGCGCTCCACCGCCTCACGGAGTCCGGGTTTCCGATAGCGCCAGGGCCGATCGCCGAAGACCTCCTCGCAGAGACGTGCCACCCCGGGATCGTAGGCCCGCAGCTCGGCTCGGGTGTTCACATGGTTGTGCAGCGCATCGTTCTCCCGGTTGTCGTCGAACCACGACTGGACCGCCTCGGCCCAGTACTCCTCGCGGTTGGATCCCGCATAGGTCCCCTTCCAGAGTCCTCGCCGGGTTGCGTCCTCAAACGCCGCCGCGAGCCGGGTGTCGAAGGTCGGATCCACCGTGCTGAGCCCCATGCTGTGGATGGCGTGGGCGAATTCGTGGATGGCGATGTTCTCGGTGCTGTAGGGGTCGCCGGGGTAGCCCAGCAGGTTCTCCTCGGCACAGCTCACGGCAGGGGCTTCGGGAGTGGCTCCGAGTCCCCGCGCACGCCGATCCCAGAAGATCCGCGGACGCAGCCCGGCGTGTTCCGGGATGTCGGTCGTGTATTCGTCGAAGGCCATCACCGCCAGACGCGTGCGATTCGTCGCCATCGCCCCCAGCAGGTCGTCACGCCCTCCCAGTACGTGCTGGACGATCCACGCCGCCTCCCGCAGCGCCGGATCGGAGACCTTCGCCGATCCCACGATCGGCAGCGGTCCCACCGCGATGTGCTTCTGGTAGAAGGGAGCCAGCCCGAATCGTTCCCGGATCGCCGCAGGCACCGGAGTGACCTTGGGTTCCGGCACCGGTGGGCTGTTCTCGGCGCAGGCGATGAGGGCCAGCAGGCCGATGCCGAGTTGGAGGAGCGGGAATCGGAGCATGAATGAAGTCAGGCGGATGGCGGGACGGACGGTCTGTTGCCTCCGAGGAATCGCCGATGGAGGGGGCCAGCCAAGGCCCAGAGCAGCACTCCAGCCGCCCCGGTGACCAGGAACACGTTCAGGAATTGCGCAGGCATGTCGTGGGCCCGGGCTCCGGTCACCTGGCCCGCGAGCAGTCCGGCCAGGAGGTTTCCCAGCGATGCCGCGAGGAACCACAGGCCCATCATCTGTCCCACAAACCGGGCCGGTGCCAGCTGGGTGACTGCCGAGAGCCCCACCGGACTCAGCAGCAGTTCTCCCAGCACCTGCAGCAGGTAGGTGGTGAGAAGCCAGGTCGGCCACACCATCCCGTGGTCCAGGGCCCGACGGGATCCGACGTTCAGGACCAGGAAGCTGATGGCCAGCAGGATCAGGCCCCACGCCAGCTTGGCGATGAGCAGCGGTTGGTGGCCCTGTCGGGCCCGGTGCAGCCACCAGGCGGCCACGACCGGTGCGAACACCACGACGAACACCGCTGGGACCGATTGGAACCAACCCGCCGGGATCTCGAACGATCCGATGCGCCGCAGCGTGAAACGGTCGGCAAACAGGTTCAGCGACGATCCCGCCTGCTCGTATCCACTCCAGAACAGGGCGGCGGCGAGGAACAGGATCAGGATGACGCCCACCCGACCGCGTTCACCCGGTCCCAGTCGGACCCCGAACAGCATCCACCCGAACGCACCCACTGCGACCGCGGCGATGGCGCCGGCGGCGTTGCGCGCCATCACCACCGGGTCGGGACGCCACCAGCCCAGCAGTCCCGCCACGAAGACCATGGCCATGCAGGCGGCTGAGGCGGCGATGATTCCCCAGGCGAACCCGGGACGCGGGTGGGGCTGGGTGGGTTGGGCTCCGAGGCTTCCCAGATGTCGGGATTGCAGTCGGTACTGGAGCAGTCCAAGCACCATGCCGACCCCGGCGGCTCCGAAGCCGTAGTGCCAGGCGATCTTCTCGCCGAGGGCGCTGCAGAGCAGGGGCCCGATCGCGGCTCCGAGGTTGATGCCGAGATAGAAGAGGGTGAACCCCGAGTCCCTCTGGGCCCCGCCGTTCGGGTAGAGCAGCCCGACGAGGGTGCTGATGCTGGGCTTGAGGAGCCCGGTGCCGAGGATGATCAGGAGCAGTCCCGCCAGGAGGAACGGGAGGTGGTGCCCCAGAAGTGTGAAATGTCCGGCCGCGATCAGGCACCCTCCGGCAGCGACGGCCCGTCGATGGCCGAGGAGCCGGTCTGCGATCCAGCCGCCTGGCAACGCGGCGAGATAGACGCCGGCCGTGTAGAGTCCGTACAGCGCCGTCGCCACGTCCTCGGTAAGACCTAGTCCGCCATGCTCCACGGAGTCGACCAGGAACAGCACCAGGAGCGCCCGCATCCCGTAGTAGCTCATCCGCTCCCACATCTCGGTGAAGAACAGCACCGGGAGTCCCTTCGGGTGGGAGTTGGACGGGGACGCCATGGTCAGTGGGGTGCTGGACGTGCGGTGTGTTCCTCCGAGGGGGATGGGCGCAGGTTCAGTCGGGCGGGTTCAACTGGGCCCCGATGCGTGCCGCCTCGGCCTCCGCCTCGGCCACCGGCTTCCCAGCGCCCATGCCCGGACGCTGATGTCCGACGGCGGTCAGCAGCGGGTCCTTCAGCACGGTCTGTCGACGGGTGACCTGGTCCAGAACGGCCTTGCCGCGGGGTGACGATGCGATCAGGCGGTCCGGGGTGTCCGACGCGAGCAGTGCCGGGTCCGCTCCCAGCTGCCGCAGCACCTCCCGGGCAATGATCCAATGCCCCTGGTCGTTGGCGTGCACGCCGTCCCCGGCCAGCAGGAACTTCGGGTCCGTCTTCCGCTTCTCCGTGAGGAACTGGTTCATCGGCCCGTGGATGTCGATCACCTCCCAACCCTGACCCCGTTGGGCCACGAGCCAGTCGGCATAGCGGTCGAGCACCGTGTTGTAGCCCTCGAAGGGAGATCGGTACTCGTCCTTGCCAGCGGGCAGCGTGTGTCCGGCGAGGGGGAGCGGATCGAACACGGGTGGCGTGAGATGGATGACCCGGACACCCGCCTTGCCGGCCTTTTCACGGAGCTCGCGGATGCCGTTCTGGAACTTCTGGAACCGTTCCTCGCTGAAGGGGTGGTAGATCCCGTCGTTCATCCCATAGCAGGCCACGATCAGGTCGGGCTTCGCCTTCTGGAGGACACGGTCCAGCCGCTCCAGCAACGTGGGCCTTGGGAAGGAGCCACCCGCATGACCGGGCTCGGACAGGCCGGA
>JBDLQQ010000247.1:0-6209 GCA_039800465.1 Verrucomicrobiota bacterium | reverse complement strand
CCGTGGGTCTCTTCGACAAACTCAAGGCCGCCTTCACCCGCACCACCACGACCCTCTCCCAGGAGATCCGGCGGATCGTCACCCGATCCCCGAAGCTCACCGCGGAGAACCTCGAGGAGCTCGAGGCCGCTTTGTTGCGGGCGGATCTCGGCCTCGCCACCACCCAACAGATCCTGGCCGCGGCACGGACCGCCTTCGAGACCCAGGGCAAGGCCGGCATCGACTTCATCGAGATCGCCGCACGCGAGGTCGAACGGAACCTGGCCGGGCTGGACCCCACCCTCAGACGACAACCCTCCGGGCTCACCGTGGTGTCGGTCGTCGGCGTCAACGGCACGGGCAAGACCACGACCTGCGCCAAGCTCGCCCACTGGGCGCAACAGCGGGGCGAGTCCTCGGTCCTCGCGGCCTGCGACACCTTCCGTGCCGCCGCCGTGGAACAGCTGAAGCTCTGGGGTGGACGCCTCGACATCCCGGTGATCGCAGGCGCCCCGAACGCCGATCCCGCGGCCGTGGCCCATGATGCCATCGCAGCCGCCGAGGCCCGCGGGGCACGGTGGCTGTTCGTCGACACCGCCGGCCGCCTCCATACGAAGTCCAACCTCATGGCCGAGCTGCAGAAGGTGCATCGCGTCATCGGGAAGAAGTGCCCCGGGGCACCCCATGAGACCCTGCTGGTGCTGGATGGCTCGACCGGCCTCAACGCCCTCAACCAGGCCCGGGAATTCCACAAGGCCGTCTCCCTCACCGGACTCGTCGTCACCAAGCTGGATGGCACGAGCAAGGGTGGGGCGATCGTCGCCATCCAGAAGGAGCTCGGCATCCCGGTGAAGTTCATCGGCGTCGGGGAGCAGCCCGACGACCTCCAGCCCTTCGCCGCGAAGGAATTCGCGGACGCGCTCTTCGAGGCGCGCTAGCGCGTCATGGCCCGGAACGCCTCCCCAGACGTGGCCGCGATGCGGCGGGCCCTCGTCCTCGCCCGCCGAGCCCTCGGGAACACGTCCCCCAACCCCCTCGTCGGCGCCGTCGTGGTCCGCAAGGGCCGGATCCTGGGCGAGGGCTACCACCACCGCGCAGGGCAGCCCCACGCGGAGATCGAGGCCCTCCGGGACTGCCGCGACCGGGGCCACGACCCGCGGGGCGCCACGCTCGTCGTCACCCTCGAACCCTGTTCCACCACCGGACGCACCCCGCCCTGCACCCAGGCCATCCTCGCGGCCGGTCTCCGCCGGGTCGTCGTGGGGACGGTCGATCCCAACCCCCATCACGCCGGACGCGGGCTGACCCTGCTCCGCGAGGCGGGACTCGAGGTGGTCGAGGATGTCTGCCGGGCGGAGGCCGAGGCCCTCAACCCGGGCTTCAACCACTGGATCGTCCACCGCCGCCCCCTGATCACCCTCAAGGCCGCCATGACCCTGGATGGGAAGATCGCCACCACCCGGGGCGACTCGCGCTGGATCACCGGCGAGGCCGCCCGCCGGGTCGTGATGCGGCTCCGACAGGAGAACGATGCCATCCTCGTGGGCATCGGCACCGTGCTGGCCGACGACCCACAGCTCACGATCCGAAGGGGCCGCACCCCGCGATGCGGACTGCGGATCGTCCTCGATTCCCGGGCCCGCATCCCGCTGACCTCCCAGCTCCTGACCGACGCTTTCGCCGGCAACACGCTGGTGGTCGTCGGGGATCGCGCCCCGAAGACCCGGATCAACCGCATCCAGGCCCGGTCCAAGGTCTGGGTCGCCCCCACCCGGGACGGTCGGATCTGCCTGTCTGCGCTCTGCACGGAACTCGGTCGCCGGGGCATCACGAGCGTGCTCGTCGAGGGCGGTGGCGAGGTCCATGCGGGATTCCTTCAGGAACACCTGGCCCACCGGATCGCGTTCTTCTACGCCCCGAAGATTGTCGGAGGACGCGAGGCAGCCCGATCCGTCGGGGGCATCGGCTGGGAAACGCTCGGGGAGGCCCCCCGGCTCGAAGGGGTGCGTTGGCGCACGGTGGGGGACGATCTGCTCCTGACCGCTTCGATCCGGTCTCCCGAGCGGCCCTGAGCTGGGACGGCCCCGTGAAGGCATGGTCCCGGGGACATGAAAAAGGCCGTCCCGCACCTGCGGGACGGCCCACCAACCAACCACTCCACACTCCAAGGCATCAGCCTTGGGAATCCTTGTCCTTGGACTCGTCGACCACGACGTAGCGGCTGCCACCACGGCTCCAGATCTTCAGGAGCGTGGTCCGGTCCCCGGACGTCTCGGTCAGCCTCACGGCCTCCTCCGCACCGGTGACCCCCTTGCGGTTGATCTCGAGGATCACGTCACCGGGTTGGAGTCCGGCCTCGGCCGCCGCGGAGTCTGGCGCCACCTCCGTCACGACGGCCCCCTCGATCTTCTCGGGGATCCGGAACTGGCGGCGATGCTTCTCGTTGAGATCGGCCACGCCGACCCCGTTGAGGGTCCCCTCGTCCTCGACCTTGCCCACCACGGGGGCCTTGGACTCGCCAGGGAGCTCCCCGACCTTGGCCTTGAGGGAGATCTCCTTGCCCTCCCTCAGGACCTTGATGGTGGCGGTGTCACCCGGGTCGGCCTTGGCGACGGTCAGCTTGAGATGCCGGCTGTCCCGGATGTCCTTGCCGTTGAGGGCGGTGATGACGTCCCCGCTCTCGAGCCCGGCCTTGTCGGCCGGCCCCTTCGGCGTGACCTCGCCCACGAGGGCTCCCCGGGAGTCCTTCATGCCGAACTTCTTCGCGAGGGCCGGGTTGACGTCCTGGATCATGACCCCGAGGTAGCCCCGGGTGACCTTCCCGTCCTTCACGAGGGACTCCATGACATCCCGGGCCATGACGACCGGGATCGCGAAGCCGATGCCCTGGTTCCCGCCGGACCGGCTCAGGATGGCGGTGTTGATGCCCACCAGGCGGCCCTTCGCGTCGACCAGCGCCCCGCCGGAGTTGCCGGGGTTGATCGCCGCGTCGGTCTGGATGAAGTCCTCGTAGTCGAGCCCGAGCGTGGCGCGTCCCGTGGCACTGACGATGCCCATGGTGACCGTCTGCCCGATGCCGAAGGGATTGCCGATCGCCAGGACCACGTCGCCCACCTCGATGGCCTCGCTGTCGCCGAGGGCGATCGCCGGCAGTTCACCGGCATCGACCTTCAGCACAGCGACATCGGTCTTGGGATCGCGGCCGACCACCTTGGCGTCGAGTTCGCGGCCGTCCTGGAGGGCCACCTTCACCTCATCGGCCCCGTCGACCACGTGGTTGTTGGTCAGGATGTAGCCGTCGGGTGTGACGATGACGCCGGATCCGAGACCCTGCTGACGGGGCCCGCGTCCGGGTTCCTCGGGCATGCCTTCCCCGAAGAAGCGTCGGAGCTGTGGGGGGACCTGGGAGAGATCGGGCATCTGGGCGGAGGCGAGCCTGGCCCTCTGGGTGACGTTCACGCGGACCACGCTGGGACTGACCTTGCGGATCACGTCCGAGTAGCTGCCGACGAGGCGGCCATCCCGGGCGACCGGGGTCTCATCGACGGACAGCCTCAGCTCTGGAGTCTCGGCCGGGGCCTTGGAGGGTTTGGGTCCGGCCCAGACCGCGGTCACGGCACCTGCGAGGCCTCCGGCGAGGGCGATGGGGATCAGTTTCCTGTATGCGGCGTTCATGGCTGATTTGGTTTGGTTGAGTTCTTCCTGGTGTGGCGGTCATCCCGCCGTTGTTCTGACACCAATGGACTCCCACCACGTGGCCCACGACTGACCTTTCCATTACACGATCGAAAGGATCAGAAGCCCCCATCGCCATCGCCTCAAAACACCCGGTCCGCTCCGCGCATAACCCTTTCTATAGGGCCAGCTCAACACCTTGGACAAACGCATGCGGAACAGCCTCCGCCGAAGGCCCAAGCCCCGGCGTGTCGTCGATCGTCGGATCCCCCCACTCCACCGCGGGCATGCCGCCCGCTTCCACCGGCGCTCAGGCCTTGATGAAGCGGGCCGCCTCGGCGGCGGTGGCGCCGTCGTGCACCAGCGCCATGAGGGCGCGGGTCATGCCGGCCGGATCCGCATGCTGGATGATGTTCCGCCCGTACACGATGCCCGCCGCCCCCTGCTGCATCAGGGCTTCGGTCCTGGACAGGATCTCGGCGTCCGCCGCCTTGCCACCGCCGCGGACCAGAACGGGGATCCGCCCGGCGATCTCCACCACGCGATGATACACCGAGACGTCGTCGGTCGGGTCGGCCTTGATGATGTCGGCCCCGAGTTCACAGGCCTGGCGCACCAGTGGGAGGATCTTGTCGAGATCCCCGTCCACCATGTAGCCACCCGCCTTGGCGTTGGGCTGGAACACCAGCGGCTCGATCATCAGGGGCATCGCATAGCGGTCACACTCCGGCTTGATGCGGAGGATGTTCTGGATGCACTGGTCGGTGACCTCCGGCTGGTCCGGGATCCGGAAGAGGTTGACCACGACGCAGGTCGCATCGAGGCGGAGGGCCTGCTCGACGGGGACCTCGATCATCCGGCTGAAGAGGGTCTTCGGCAGCACGGAGCCGTAGACGTTCGCGACATCGGTGCGGAGGACGAGGGCCGGCTTCTCCTTGCCGGGCAGCGACTGGAGATAGTGGGCCTGTCCCACGGTGAGCTGCACGGCGTCGGGCGCCGCGGCCACCACCGTCTTCACCGCCGACTCGAGGTTCTCGATGCCCTGGAGGAATCCGCGCTCATTGAAGAAGCCGTGGTCGATGGCGACATCGAAGCAGCGACGGGACCGGGCGTGAAAGAGGCGGTTGAGGCGGAAGGATTTCATCGGCCCGGGAAGAATCCGAAGCCACGAACCCGATGCCAGAGAAAACGAGGCGCCGCCTCCCGCGCTCCACCCGCTGCCCTCAGAGGGACGACATCCCCTGCAGTGCATCCGGGTTCCGCGGATCGAGGGCGAGGGCCCGACGGAAGAGCTCGCGCGCCGCGGCGCGGTCACCCTGCTGGAGTCGGATCTTTCCTAGCAGCGTCAGGGCCAGGACGTCCTTCGGATCCAGTCGCAGCGCCTCCGCGAGATGGGTCGAGGCCTCGGGCAGACGCCCGGACTCCGCCTCCACAAAGCCCAGGTTGCCCTGGGCCCGGGCATGGTTGGGATTGATCTGGATGGCCTTCAGGAATGCCGCACGGGCCTCGGCGGGACGGTCCTGGATCCGATGCAGCAGGCCGACGTAGTAGTGCCCCTCGTCGAGATCCGGGGCCACCTCGACCGCCTTGCGGAAGTGGGTCTCGGCCTCGGCGAGCCGACGTTGCGACAGGAGGGCCTTGCCCAGGTTGACCCATGCCGTGCCGTCGTTCGGGTCCAGTCGCAGGCGTTCCCGGCTGTAGGCCACGGTATCCCGGGCGATCCGTTCCAGCAGGGCCTTGTCCAGGCGCGCCCGTCCCTCCGGCGTGCGGGGCAACAACTGCACCCACAGCTCCGCCATCTCGTCGGTCGTGTTGGGACCATATCGCGCCCGCCGCGGCGGCGAGAACGGGTTCCGGACATTGTTCGTGGTGTTGTCGAACGTCAGGGCGAACCGCAGCCGAGTGCCTTCGGGCAGTCGTACCGGCTCCCGGAACCGATAGGCGCCCTGCCAGTTGAAATCCCAGTCGGGGATCATCAACAGCGTCTCCTCCCGTCCATCCGGCCGGACCGCGGTGCCCTCGATGCGTCGCCCCAGATAATGCGTGTGTGGCAGCAGCCCGAGGACCTCCACCTCGGCGGGGAGCACGAACTCGTCGCGGACCACGACATTGCTCTGCCCCGGCGGCACATCGATCGCGACGCTGCCCAGGCCCAGCTTCATGGGCTGGTTCGTCGGGGCCTGGTCCGTGAAATAGAGCCCCAGCTCCGGCTGGAAGGACTCGGGAATCCCGGTGGGCTGGAGATGGGCCTGGAGGATGAGGTCAGTCCCGGGCTGGAGGGTCCAGGCGAGGCCGGGAGGATTCTGCTGGGGCGCCGCGCCGGGCTGCCAGCTGGCGAAATGCCCCCCGGGGGCCTGGATCACCGACGGGACATCCATCCCGGGGAATCCCGGCTCCGGATCCTTCCCATCCAGACGACGCCCCTCCCCCACGGCATCCACCCGGAGGAACGCATGATGGGCCGCCCGGGAATGGGGGCGGAGTTCCCACGCCCGGACATGGCGGGCCTGGGGAAGGTTCAGGGGCAGGACGAAGTTGCGGTACACGTCCCTGCC
>JBDLQQ010000246.1:0-6449 GCA_039800465.1 Verrucomicrobiota bacterium | reverse complement strand
CAGGGGGTGAAGAGTCCGACCGGCAACCCACCGGTCCCGGGAACCCTCGACTGGGATCTCTGGCTCGGCGTGGCGGAGTCCCGCCCCTACAACCCGGCCTATCTCCCGTTCAACTGGCGCGGATTCTGGGACTTCGGCACCGGCGCCCTCGGCGACATGGGCTGCCACCTGTTCAACCTGCCCGACATGGCACTCGGGATCCGGGACGCCACCCGTGTCGAGGCCTGGAGCGAGGGTCAGACCGATGTCTCCGCGCCGGTGAAGTCCACCGTCCGCTGGGAGATCCCTGCTGCCGGCAACCGTCCCGCCTTCACCCTCTGGTGGCATGACGGGGGCCGGCTCCCGCGTGCCGATCTCTTCCCCGGGGTTCAATACGCCGAGAACGGCCTGCTCTTCGTGGGCGACAAGGACGTCATGCTCAGCAACTACAACGGTGGGGCGCGGTTCAAGTCCGGTCGGCCGGTCGCTGATTTCAAGGAGGTCCCGGAGACCCTGCCCAAGAGCCCTGACTGGGAACGCAGCCACTACGTCGAGTGGCTCGAGGCCTGCAAGGGCGGCAAGCCGGCCCTGTCGGACTTCTCCGTGGCGGGTCCCATGACCGAGGTCGTCCTTCTGGGTAACGTCGCTGTCCGGACGGGACGCGCCCTCGCCTGGGATCGGAAATCCCTCCGCATCCCCAAGGACCGCGAGGCCAGTCGCCTCCTTCGAAAGAAGGATCGCAAGGGCTGGACTGTCTGACCCCTTCCCGGAACCCTCTCCCCACCATCGCACTCCACTCCATGAAACGTCCGCTGTTCCGTCTCCTCGCCCCGCTGGCCCTCGCCTTCTCCCTCAACGCCGCCGATCTGTCGTCCTTCGACGGCGTCTGGGTCATGAAGGAGGCCGTCTTCGACGGCAATGCCGTACCGTCCGACGCCGTCTCGATCACCGTCACGATCGACAACGGCAAATACACCTTCGACATGGGGGACAACCAGGCGAAGGGAGTCTTCGAGGTCGACTTCAGCCGCAAGCCCGCGGTCATGAAGATCACGGAGGAGGAGGGGCAGAATCCCGGTCGGGTTCTCTCGGCCCTGGCCGAGCTCACCCCGACCGGTTGGCGGGCCATCTACCCGACGAATGGCGGATCGACGCCGTCGTCGTTCGAGAGCGGACCTGGCAGCGGCCTGCTCCTGACCCAGTACGAGCGCAAGCCCGGCACCGTGGCGCCGGCGAAGCCGCTGCGCGCGCTGCTCATCCTCGGTGGCTGCTGCCACGACTACGCCAACCAGAAGCAGATCCTCAAGAAGGGCCTCGAGGCCCGGGCCAGGGTGCAGGTCGACATCATCCATTCCTCCGACTCCAGCACCAAGCCACCGCTGCCCATCTTCGGCAAACCCGACTACGCCAAGGGCTACGACGTGGTGATCCACGACGAGTGCTCCGCCGACATCAGCGATCCGGCCACCGTGGAGGGCGTCCTGGCCCCTCATCGTCAGGGTACGCCCGCAGTGGCCCTCCACTGCGCCATGCACTCCTACCGCATCGGCAACCCGGGACAGCCCGCGACTTCGGGCACACCCCATGCGTTCTGGTTCGACCTCCTCGGTCTGCAGTCGAGCGGACATGGACCCCAGCTCCCGGTCGTCATCGAGTATCTGCAGGGCAAGAGTCCGATCACTGCGGGGCTGAGCGGCTGGACCACCATCAACGAGGAGCTCTACAACAACATCAAGGTGTGGGAAACCGCCGTCCCGGTGGCGCGTGGCAAGCAGGGTGCTGGGGACAAGCCGGGTCAGAACTCCTCGGTGGTGGCCTGGACCCACGAATATGGTCCGGGCAAGACCCGGGTCTTCGCCACGACGATCGGGCACAACAACGAGACGGTCGCGGATCCCCGCTACCTGGACCTGGTGACCCGTGGCGTGCTCTGGAGCTGCGGCAAGCTGGCCCAGGATGGCAAGCCGGTCCCGGGATACGGACGCTGAGGGGCGGGAGGTTGAGAGCTGAGGGGTGCGTGGTGGTGGGCTGAGCTTCCTGCCCCCATCATAGTCCGCAGGCCTTGCGGGCACGGTCCAGGACCTTGTCGGCCACGGCCTGGGCCCGTTGGGCCCCGTCGCGGAGGATGGACTCGACGTGGTCCAGGTTCGACGCCAGCTCGGCCCGCCGGGCGCGTGCAGGGGCGAGGAACTCCCAATAGTGCTCGAACAGCGCCTTCTTCACGTCGCCGTAGCCGATGCCTCCGGCCTTCAGCCGGTTCTCCCAGTCGAGGGCCACGGCGGGGGGAGCGACCAGCTTGAGCAGCTGGATTGCGATGTTCTGGTCGGCGTCCGGCTTGGGCTCGGCCGGGAGACGGCTGTCGGTCTTGATCCCCATGACCTTCTTCCGGAGCGCCTTCTCCTCCCCGAATAGCTCGAGCGTATTCCCGTAGCTCTTGCTCATCTTCTGTCCGTCCACCCCCGGCACCACGGCGACCTCGTCGCGGATCCGTGGCTCCGGGATCACGAAGATCTCGCCATACAGCTGGTTGAACTTCGCGGCGATGTCCCGGGTCATCTCCAGATGCTGTTTCTGGTCGCGGCCGACCGGGACGATGTTGGAGTCGAAGAGGAGTATGTCCGCAGCCATGAGGACGGGATAGGCGAAGAGGCCGTGGTTGACCTTGTCGAGGTCGCCGGAGGCGAGCTTCTCCTTCTTGTCCTTGTAGCTGTGGGCGCGCTCGAGCAGTCCCATCGGAGTGACGGTGCTGAGGAGCCACGCGAGTTCGGTGACGCGGGGCACGTCGCTCTGGCGCCAGAAGATGCACCGCTGGGGATCCAGTCCGCAGGCCAGGAAGTCCAGGGCCACGTCGAGGGTGTACTGCCGCCTCAGTCCCGCGTCGGTGAGGCTGGTCATCGAGTGGTAGTCGGCGATGAAGTAGAAGGCCTCGCCCTGCTGCTGCAGTTCGATGGCCGGCTTCATGGCGCCGAAGTAGTTGCCCAAATGGAGGGCCCCGCTGGGCTGGATGCCGGTCAGGATGCGCATGGTCCGGGGGATCCTGAGGTGCGGGCGACGGCGAGGGAAGTGGGGACTTGCGCTGGCCAACCGCGGATCTCCGTGGTATCCCCTCCATATTCTAAGAGCCGCCCCGTGCGGTGACACACATGGCGACGCGTTCCCTGAAGAAGAAAACCGTGGTGGTGGACCCGGTCGAGCCGAAGGTGACCCCACCTCCGCCTTCGACCGACACCACCTTCCTGCAGCGTCCCAAGATCGCCTCCCGCTCCCGGAAGCGGGACATGCCGGAGGGACTGTGGTTCAAGTGCCCGGAATGTGGGGCCCTCGTCTACGACAAGGAGTTCGACGACAACCTGAAGGTCTGCCCCAAGTGTGAGCACCACTGCCCGATCGGGGCCCGGGAACGCATCCACTCCCTCGTCGAGACCTGCTCCTTCGAGGAGATAGACGCGGACCTGGAATCGGTCGACATCCTGAAGTTCACCGGGGTCGCCAGCTACCAGTCCAAGCTCGCGGCCAACCGCAAGAAGTCCCCCCTGCTGAAGGATGCCGTCGTCACCGGGATCGGACTCATTGGAACCCACCGGGTCGCCCTCGGGGTCATGGACTTCAGTTTCCTGGGCGGGTCCATGGGTTCGGTGGTGGGTGAGAAGCTGACGCGTCTCATCGAGGCCGGCACGGATCGGGGCATCCCGGTGATCATCATCTCCGCGAGCGGCGGGGCCCGGATGTACGAGGGGATGTTCAGCCTGATGCAGATGGCCAAGACCTGTGGTGCTCTGGCGTATCATGCCCGGATGAAGCTCCCCTACATCTCCATCCTGACCCATCCCACCTACGCCGGGGTCATTGCCAGCTTCGCCACGGTGGGGGATCTCATCATCGCCGAGCCCAAGGCCGAGATCGGCTTCGCCGGGGCGCGTGTCATCAAGGACACCACCCAGGCCGAACTCCCACCGGGCTTCCAGACGGCCGAATTCCTCCAGGCCCACGGTCTGATCGATGCCATCATCCCCCGTCGGGACATGAAGGCGAAGCTGATCACCTTCCTCGACTTCATGGGCCGGAAGGCGGCCTGAGGCAGGGTCATCCCTCGGGAACCTGTCCGGGTCTGGGATCGAAGGCCGGGGTCGGGGGTGTTCCGGGAGGATCGAGGACCACCGTCCGTGAGGGCTCGTCCTGGCTGGTGTTGAAGACCCGGATCCGTGTCGCACCGACGGCGCTCAGGCGTTTGTTGACGGTCTTGAGGGCCAGTTCCGGCCGGTTGCATTCCCGGCTCAGGTGCCCGAGGTGGATCTCCTCCAGGGGACCTGCCGCCAGCTCACCCGCCACCTCCGCGGCGGCGTCGTTCGACAGGTGTCCATGACGGCTGAGGATCCGCTGCTTCAGGCTCCAGGGACGCTTCATGTCCTCCTGGAGGAGCCGAAGGTCATGATTGGCCTCGAGCAGGAGGAGTCGCGCCTGACGGACGCGTTCCAGGATGAGCTTCGTGGCGTGGCCGAGATCGGTGAGGAACCCGATGCATCCCGCATGCGTCTCCAGGGCAAACCCGACCGGGTCCATCGCGTCGTGCGGCACGCTGAAGGTCTGGACCTCGACGGATCCGACGCTGAAGCGGCTGCCGGTCTCGAAGGTGACGAAGGGCAGGGGGGTGTCCTCGAACTCCTTCTGGATCGCCTCCCGGGTCAGGCGGTTGGCGTAGATCGGGACCCCGAGTCTGCCACAGAGCGTGCCGAGGCCCTTGATGTGGTCGGAGTGCTCATGGGTGATGAGGATGCCCGACAGCCGTTCCGGACTCCTGCCGATGCCCGCGAGGCGCTCGCGGATCTGTCGGGCGCTGAATCCGGCGTCGATCAGCAGCTGGGTGTCGCCGGCCTCGAGAAGCGCGCAATTCCCGCTGCTGCCACTGCCAAGGATGGTGAACCGGACCGACATCACGTCGAGGATCGGGAGGTCCATGCGAAGTCTCAATCCCCAAAGGGGCAGGGGGGAAAGTTGAGGGCTGGGTTCAGACAAGCATCACCACGATCGGGGTCTCATGCTGTCCGGGAACCCTCGGGATCCGGATGGGGCGATGGAAGATCTCGCATCGCCGGAAAGAGGAGGCCGAAAGGGACGACCGTCGGTGCCCCAGTGAGGATTGATGTAGCCCCGCTCCCAGGCCCTGTGCCTCCTCAGAGCATCGAATACACCGCGAGGGAGAAGAGCATGCCGGCGATGCCGATGATCGTCTCGCAGACCGTCCAGGTCCGGAGCGTCTGGTTCACCGTGAGGCCGAGGGAGTCCTTCACGATCCAGAAGCCGGAGTCGTTGAGGTGGGACAGGAACAGCGAGCCGCAGCCGATGGCGACGACGATGAGGGCCTTGTGCGTCTGGCCCAGTTCCGGATGCAGGGCAATGACCGGCACCAGCAGCCCGGAGGCCGTCGTGATGGCCACGGTGGCCGAGCCCGTGGCGACGCGGATGAAGGCGGAGACGAGCCAGCCGTAGAGGAGGGGCGAGAGGTGGGCCGCCTCGCCGAGGCGACCGATCGATTCGGCCACGCCGCTGTCCCGCAGCACCCTCGCGAATCCCCCGCCCCCGCCGATGACCAGCAGGGTCATGCCCACCGATGCGACGCAGCCTTCGGTGAACTTCAGGACCTGGGTCGCGGTGTAGCCGCATCGGGTCCCGAGGGACCAGCTGGCGAACAGGACCGCGACGGTCAGGGCCATCGTGGGGTTGCCGAGGAAGGCCCAGAGCTCGCGCGCCGGATTGCCCTTCGGGAGCATCAGCTCGGTCACGGTCGTGATCAGCATCAGGACCACCGGCAGGAGGATGGAGAAGAGGGTGAGTCCGAACCCGGGCGGGGTGAAGCCCTCGACAGCTCGCTCGGCCACACGGGGGACCGGTGGCGCGTCGGCAGGCACCCTTCGGATCACGAACCGGGCGAGCACGGGTCCGGCGACCCCCGCTGTCGGCAGGCCGATCACCATCCCCCAGAACAGGACGAGCCCCATGTCGACCTTTAGCATCTCGACGGCCACGACCGGTCCCGGATGCGGGGGCATCACCCCGTGCATCACGGAGAGGCAGGATAGCAGCGGCAGGGTGAGCAGCAGGAAGGGCTGCTTGGTCTCATGGGTGAGGGTGAGGAGAATCGGGAGGAGCAGGATGAGTCCGACCGCGAACCAGGTGGTGAGTCCAACGGCCAGGGCAAGGGCCATGATGCACCATTGGATGTGCCGGGGTCCGAAGAACCGGGCGAAGCGTTTGGCGAGGACCTCGGCGCCGCCCGATTCGGCGAGCAGCTTCCCGAGCATCGTGCCCAGTCCGATGATCGCGGCGATGCCTCCGAGCGTGGCACCAAGGCCGTCCGAGAACGTCTTGGCCACCCCGAGCAGCGTGTAGGGCACCTCCTTGCCGGCGGCGTCCTTCACGAGGCGTCCCGTGGCGCCGGCGCCGCCGCCCACGAGGAGCGAGGCCCGCAACAG
>JBDLQQ010000245.1:0-4539 GCA_039800465.1 Verrucomicrobiota bacterium | reverse complement strand
TGTCCCGCGAAGCTGAACTTCGCGGTGGCCACGCTGCCATCGGCAGCGCCACCGGTCCCGGTGGCCACCGTCGGGTTCGCGGCGTCCGCCTTGGCCTCGTCGCCCATCAGGGAGTAGAGGTCGTTGAGGTATCCGGCGACCAGCAGCAGGGCATCGTTGGCTGGGCCGTAGTTGATGCCCGCGTTGATGCTCAGGTCACGGCCCCGGCGGAGGACGGTCTCATAGATCTCGATGAGCCCGCTGTCGTTGATGTTCTTGAGGCTCAGGGCGATCGCGCCCTCCCACCGGCGCCCGGCCTGGCTGATGACGCTGACGTCCGTGTTGACCGCGTTGTTGTAGAGATCCTTGACCCGCTGCTGGAACGGATTGATCCCGGCGAGCACCCTCTTGATCCAACCCTCGGCGAGCTGCGGCGTGGTCCAGCTCGACCACTCACGGATGGCGCCGGCCGAGGAGCTCGACGAGCGATACCGCATGGTCAGGTAGTTGTCGGAAAGCACCCGGATTCCAGCACCCCCGAGGGTGTAGCGGGGCATGTTGGTGCCGCTCTGCAGATCGGTCCACCCAGCCATGGTGGAATCCATCACAGGAGGGGCTCCGTCCGTCGGGGCGGCGATCTTCCATTGGTATTCAAACTGGTCGAAACGCCCCGCCAGATCAGGACTGTGCTGGAGGGTGAGCTGCTCGTTGAGCGGATTCGAGGAGGGCACGACCTTCAACTCACCCGGCCAGAGGCCACCGGCGACCCGGAAGACATGGACCGAAACGGGTTCACCCGGAGGGGTGAAGGCGCGTCCGTTGCCGACGATCATCGAGACCATGCCGTAACCCGGACCCGAGGCGCTCAAGGCGTAGGAGTCGACCGCGGTCTCGTCATCCGAGATCTCGACCATCGTGCCGACAGGGACGGAGACCCGCCTGGTGGGTTCCGGCAGGAAGTTGCCAGGGATGTTCGGGTTCTCCCGGAAGGTCTCGACGGAGGCGGCCAGGCCGTTCACGAGGTTCTCCCATTTGGTCCGCTCATCCGCTGGCGAGGAGGGGCAGAGATCCAGGACCGCCTTCAGGTCGCCCCCGGTTCCAGTACCGCGGAGGACATTCAGGAAGAGGTATTTCTCGCCCACCGGTTCGTCCTTGAACTCGCCCTTCAGCACGAGGGAACCACCGGTCCCGAGATTCGGATCGTAGTAGACCCGGGTCGCGAGATGGGGAGGCAGGTTCGGGAAATAGGTCATCCCCTGGTTGTCCTCGGTCAGGATCCCCGCAGGCAGCCGTGTGAGGGAGGCCGATGACAGCGAGGCGCTCTTGATCCGTGTCGGGTCGATCAACACCACGCTGGGGTTGGCCAGGGTGATGTTGGTCGCGATGGACTGCTGATAGAGGACCCGGGCACTGGTCTGTCCCCGGATGGCCGGGAGGCCGTTCACGGCACGGGTCAGGGTTTGACCCGGCTGGAGAACGGCCGGGATGGCGGGCCAGACCGGACGATAGGTGATGGCGATCGAATCCGTGGTCTTGCTGGCGGCATCCCCGGTGTAGGTCCCCGCGACGGAGCCCACGGGACGCAGGTAGGGGACGATCGTCCCGACGGGCACCGAATTCAGGTTCGGCCACGCAAACCCTTCCTGGGTCTTGTAGTAGAACCGCATGCTGAAGCTGTTGGTGTCGGACGCACGGGCCGCCAGGAAGGGCGGACGCCCCACGAAATCCACCGAGGTGCCGTCGACCATCTGCATGTTGACGGTCAGCGCACCCTGGGTGGACTCGCTGCCGTTGGCCTTCACCTCGATGGACAGCGTCAGCGAGTTGGTCTGGCTGAGTCCGAGGTCGATGAGACTGAACGTGTAGCTGGTCGCCGTCACGGCACCGCTCGGCGGCGTGCCTCCAAGGAAGAGCCCGCTCGCATCCGTATCGACCCGCATCCAGTTCGGCAACGTGGTGCTGCCTTGTCGGACAATCAGTCCCTCCGGACGACGGGAGGTGTGGATGTAGTACTTGAAGGGCCGACCCGAGATCGCAACGGCTGCCGGAAGGTTGGTGAACGTCTTGGAGCTTGAGACATAGCGTCCGGATTCCAGGTTGGGCTCCTGGTGGAGTCCCCGGTAGACCCAGAACGAGTTGTTGCGGTCGAGGTAGCTGAAGGACTTGTAGTGCCGATACGACCCATTGCCGTCGCGGGTTTCCGACCAGTTGACCGGCAGGTTGCCTGAGCCCGAGGCGGGCGCGATCTCGCGGTTGTAGTTGGTCAACGAGACACCCACCCCCTCGGTCGGCGGCTGCAACAGCGGCAACGGCATCGGAGGCTGCAGGATCCGACCGGCTTCGACGACGTAGTCGAAGAGGATCCCAGAGGTCGGCTTCTCGCGGAGGACCTTGAACACGGACATGCTGGGACGCCCATCCTCGGCAACGTAGTCGATCAGCACGAAGGGCTGGGACGAGTAGTTGGCGCCGGAGGTGATGTTGAGGTCGTCGCGCAGGGCATATCCCTGACCGCCGATCATGAGGGCATGTTCCTCGTTCGGGTTGTAGCCGATGCCCTGGGGATTGTTTTGGACGTAGATCGATCCTCGGGCCTCCACGCTGCTGAGAGGTCCGGTCCCAGCATTGCTGGCGAGCACGATTTCCTTGGGGCTCGTCGGGTACTGGATGGTGTAGCGACCCATCACTGCGGGCCAGGCGATCGGGGACAGCCCCTGCTGGACGAGCAGGCTGCTCTGTCGGAACCACCAGACCTCGAGGGAGTTGGCGGTGGGGACGGCATTCACCGGGATGATCGAGGACTTGTTGGCGGCCTCGAATCCGTCGGTGAAGGGATTCTTGTAGGCACCCGGGTGGTAGGCGGTGCCGTTCCGGATGTAGCCGGCCAGGTAGTTCGTGGAACCATCGCCACCGACTTCACCCGAAGGCGGCGTCAGGCGACGCCCCACGTCCACCGTCTCGCTGATGACCCTGGGCGAGTCCATCGACGACGGGAAGGTCATGGTGGAGTTGGTCTTGTTCCACGAGGTCAATGTGGCGGCAACAGTGCCTGCCCAATTCGTCGCGGTGAGGTTGGCATCCAGCCACGAGAAGACCCGCTCGAAGATCAGCTTGTTCCCGCTGCTGTAGCGCAGCAACGAGCGGTGGGCCGGCATGGACGAGGTTAGGTATGTGTAGAAGTAGAGGTCCGGATCGAGGAACGCCCGGGGGTTGTCCAACGAGTCCTGGTACAACAGCAAAGGCACGTTGTTGGCGTTCATGAGCACCGCCGTCTTCTTGGCCTCCTCCATCGAGGAGACCGAGGGGCGCAGGTAGTGGCTGTAGCGCGCCGGGTCCGAGGGCCAGTACATCTCGTAGCGCGAGAACACCCGGGGCCAGCGCAACCCCTCGACCCCGTCCTCCATCCAGTACACCAGGACATCGTTCAGATTACGGGTCTCCCGGACGGCATACAGCTCGCTCGGGGCACTGGTGTTCGGGGCGTTGATTTCGAGGAATCGATCCCCCATCTGGGCGAGGGGTTCCGGATACAGCATCGAGTCGTCCCGGGTCAGATCCGAGAAGGCCTTGAGGCGATCTCCCAGGGCGACGGTGACAGTCTGGGGCGTCGTCTGCTGAAGGACATCGACGATCTCGAAGCCAAGGTGCCTGCGAGTCAGCCCATTCGCGCTCCGATCCCCGAGCAGTTCCACAAAGACCCGACCCTCGGAGTTGTAGGCACGGATCTGGGACGTCGCGCGGTCGAACCACAGGGTCCGGGTCTCCTCCAGCCGGTTGGTATCCACGATCTGGGATCCGCCCTTGTACTCGCTGCTCACGCGCTCCGGGATCTGGTCGTTGAAGACGACCTTGATATCGGAGACCCGGTTCCCGGGGACCTGGACGGGTTTGCCAATCTTCGAGAAGTCCCCTTCGGTCCAATAGATGACCCGGGACGGCTTGGAGAGGGATCCCGAGACAAGGACCCGCTGGGTGTAGAGGGTGTACCACAGGCCCGATTCCTGGACGGCGGAGTTGGTGGGCTGGGAGGACAGGCCGGTAAGCCGCTTCCAGGTGATGTCAACCGGGCCCGGGCGGGTGGCGAAGACCGCACGGGCATTCGGGCTCCAATAATAGGAGGCATCGACATGTCCATTGGTCGAATAGGGTTCCGGATTCCAATACGACTCGCGGGTCTGGCTGCTTTCCGAGAGCAGCTTGCCTTTCTCGTCCACATCGGGCGGCGGGATGATCGCGCCGAAGAGGTAACTGAGACCGCGACTGATCACCGGGCTTCCGACCCGGGCGCGGAGGAGGACGTGGGTGGGCGTATTCCCACCCAGTCGAGGCAGGTTCAACGCCACCGCATTGGCCACCAGGCTCAGGTTGGTATTGGCCTGCGTCGAATAGACCGGACGCACCCCACCACCGAAGGTCATGGCCGACGAGAACTGGCGGAGCGTGGCGGCCGTGGTGGGCAACGGGGGCAACTGGGACCCTTCCGCAGGCGCTCGACCATCGGATCCTGCCGGGGTTCCCTGGGTGTTCGAGAGAGGCACCCCGCGCTTCGAGGACAAGTTG
>JBDLQQ010000244.1:0-8760 GCA_039800465.1 Verrucomicrobiota bacterium | reverse complement strand
GTAGAACGCATCCATGTCCAGATGGAGAATCACGCGCGACACAGCCCGGGATAAATGGTGTGGAATCGCCGGAGAGGGAAGTGGGGAATTGGATTGGGAGGCAGTCCCGTCTTGATCCCGTGGCCTCGCTTTCGGCAGCGTCTCCACATGCTCCCTGACCGCAGATCCGTCCGAGCCTCCGCGTTCACCCTGATCGAGCTCCTGGTGGTCATTGCGATCATCGCCATCCTTGCCGGGATGCTCCTGCCGGCGCTGTCCAAGGCCAAGAGCAAGGCCAACCAGACCGCCTGCCTCAACAACGAGCGTCAGCTCGGTCTGGCCACGATCATGTACGTCCAGGAGTTCAAGATGTACCCGGGGTGCATCGATGCCCGACAGGGCCCCGGCTACTTCTCCTACCTCTGGGTCAATCGGCTGTTCTCGCAGATGGGCACGAACCGGTCGGCCTTCTGGTGTCCGGCGGGCAAGGCGATCTGGAGATGGGACACGAACGTCAACAAGACGCTGAAGGGGCAGCTCGAGTACATCGGCACTCCGGCCTTCAGGTCTGGAGCTGCAGCGTTCACCTACGGCTACAATGACTGGGGCCTCGCCGCACCGGGCGCCAAACCTCAGCTCGGCCTCGGTGGCGACATCGGACCGGGCTTCTCCGATGAGGTCCGGGAAAGCGCCGTCATCGCGCCGAGTGAGATGATCATGCTCGCCGACTCCAAGACCGACACCAACTGGGATGGGAACATCGACCCGAAGGAGTCCGACCAGTGGCCGTCCAACCGGCACAACCGCCGGACCAATCTCCAATGCGCGGATGGCCACGCCGAGAGCGCGCTCCGACGCGAGGTGGTGAACCCCAGGAACAACGAGTGGCGTCGTCGGTGGAACAACGACAACCAGCCGCATCTCGAGATCGGCACGTGGCAGGGGGACCCGGATCGGGGTCGTGACTAGCAGGCCGCGGATCGCGGTCTGGAATGTGTCTCCCTGAACCTCCAGTGGGGACTGTTCCAGCCCGGTCTTTCTGACATGCTCCCTCGCTGGCTCTGGTGGATCCCATCCTGGGTCTGGATGGCCGGCATCTTCATCGGCTCGACCGATGTACTGTCGAGCCGTCGCACGTCGCGGATCCTCGCCCCTTTCCTGAAGTGGCTCTTCCCGGAGATCCGCATCGAGACCCTCGATGCGGTCCAGTGGGTCGTCCGGAAGCTGGGACACTGTACGGAGTTCGGTATTCTGGCCGTCCTGTTCTGGCTCGCTTTGCGGGGATCCCTGTGGCGTCGCATCGATCCGTGGGACCAGCGATCAGTGGGGATCGGCTGGCTCCTTGCGGTGGCGTATGCGGCGAGCGACGAATGGCACCAGTCCTTCGTGGCTACCCGACAGGGTCAGCCGATGGACGTGATCATCGATGCGTTCGGGGCCACTGTCGCGATGGTGCTGTTGTCGTGGATCGCCCATCGGCGTTGGCGGCCCTTCGGGAACCCGCGGTAGGAGACCCAGGGGCAAACTGGATGGGATCCCCAAATCTGGGGGGATTCCGGGATCCGACACGGGCGTAGGCTGGCGGGATGTTCCTCAAGCTTCCGTGGCTGGGTCCTGCGGCAGGATTGATCCTCGGCATCGTCGCCTGCGAAGGGTTCGGCCTCCTCGTGTCCTTTCTCGCCGGATTACCCTGCGTGCTGCTGGCCTGGGCGCGACCCATGCCATTCCGGGACCTGTCGCGATGCTGGGGATGGTCGGCACTCGGCATCCTGCTGTGGTGGATCGAGCAGACCCCACTGCATCCGTCGGACCTGCGGCTGGAGGTCTGGAGCGATCCCCTCGAGGTCTCGATGCGGGGTGCCGTCGTCGGCCAGCCCGTGGTCCACTCGGAGACCCGGCGCGGACGTGTCCAGGAAAGAATCCGGGTTGAGCTCCGGGTGGAAGAGATCGATCCGGAACACCAGGGATGGAGGCCGGTCTTCGGGAGGGTCTGGGTCCAGACCCAAGGACGCCTCCCGGAGGGGGTCTATCCTGGAAGCTTCGTGGAGGTTCATGGGCTCCTGGGGCGTCCCCCGATCGCGGCGGCCTCTGGGGTGTTCGACCTCCGTCGATACCTCCGCCGGAACGGGATCCACTTCATCCTCGAGGCTGTTCCCGCCTCCGGATGGCGGATCCCGTCGGAAGGGGAGCATCCGATTCCCTGGGCGGTGCGTTTCCTGCGCTGGGGCCAATCTGCCTTGTCCGAAGGCATCCCGTCCGATGCCACCACGGGATTGCTGTGGGCGATGGCCCTGGGATGGCGTGCCGGACTGAGCCGGGAACTGACGGACCTCTTCGCGAGGTCCGGGACCCTCCACGTCTTCGCGATCAGCGGGCTCCACATCGCGCTGATCGCAGCGACCCTGGTGACGCTGCTCCGGGTGGTCCGGATCGATCGGCGCCTCCTCGGCTGTGGGGCGGTTCCGCTGCTCTGGTTCTACGCAATGGCGACCGGTGGGACCTCCTCGGCGCTCCGGTCTGCCGTCATGACCACGGTCCTCATGGGAGGCTGGGCGCTCCGGCGTCCGGGATCGGCTCCGAACTCCCTCGCCCTTGCCGTCGTGGCCATCGTGCTCCTCGACCCCGGACAGGTCTTCGACGCGGGATTCCAGCTGTCGGTCTCCGCGGTCGCGGGGCTGATGGCGGGCGAGTCCCTCTGGTCGGGGGGCGCCTGGATTGAGCCTTGGCTGCAGGGAGATCCGTTCCTGCCGCGCGAGCTGCAGCCGCGGTGGCGCCCTTGGGTGGGCACGGTGGCCAGGACTCTGGTCCGCGGGTTCCTCCTCTCCGTGGCGGCCACGCTGGCCTCCCTGCCGTTCACGATCCACCACTTCCACCGCGTCAGCCTGGTGGGTCCGGTGGCGAACCTCCTGATCATCCCGATCTCGAGCCTGGTCCTGGTCGCCTGCGTCGCCTCGATGCTCGTCCACCCCCTGTGGCCCGGATTGTCGGGACTGTTCAATGCCGGGGCCTGGCTCTGGATGGAGATCATGGTGGCCCTTTCCCGCTGGTTTGCCGCATGGCCGGGAGCCTGCTGGGCTGTCGCGGCCCCCCCGATCGCGGTCTGGGTGCTGCTGATCGTGGCGGGCGTCGCGCTCCTCGGGGCCGCGCCGGCGCCGGCGGTTCCAGCAAGGTGGTGGAGTCGAAAACCGGTCTGGATCACGGTCGGCAGTGGTGTCCTTGCGGGCGTGCTCGTGGGAATGGAGGGCAGGGGATCGACTCGGGTCGATGTCCTCCGCGGCGGCATGATCGTGATCGATGCCCCGGGGAGGTCGCACGACTGGGTGCTGAACGCGGGATCGGATCCCAGCGGGGGGCGCCTGCTGATCGAGTGGCTGCGGTCGCGCGGTTGGAATCGATTGCCCCGGCTTGGCATCCTCCGGGCCGATGCGGGGCATGCCGGGGGCGCGCTGCTGCTCTTCGAGGAATTCCGGATTGTGGAGCTATGGACTGGGGAAACCCGTCAACGGTCCCCCTATTTCCGCGGGATGCTGGATGAGGCCCGTCGTCGTGGCGTCTCCCTGCGGCAGGCGGATCGAACCGGGGATTGGGGTGACTGGAAGGTCCTGAGCCCCGTGGCCGGATCCAAGTGGACCACAGCGGCCGACAACGCGCTGGTCCTCGCTGGGACGGTGGAATCCGTGCGCGTCGTCATCCTACCCGACCTCGGGCCTGGTGCCCGTGAGGAGCTCTGGAGGCGATGGCCTGCTGAACTGGAGACCCCGGAGCTTCTGATCACCGAGGTGTCGCCTTCGAACCGGGAAGCCTGGGAGCGGATGGTCCGGCGGATTCGGCCCCGACAGGTGGTGGTGGAGGATTCAGGGGCCGATCGGTCGGGCCAGCGTCTCCGATCCCGTTGGCACCTGGATCCGTCGATCCGGGTTCACCGGGTTGGGGACGTGGAGGGCATCCGGGTGTCCCGCGGACGGTTGGAGATCGAGTCCCGTGCCCAGGACCCGTGGGGTCTCCCTGTGGATGGGAATCCCAACGGGGTCCCGGGCGGGACAGCGGGGGTCACTCGTCGCGCGACCGGGCGAGGAGGAACAGGCGGATGAGTTCCATCAGGGCCGAGACCATCGCGGCGACGTAGGTGAGCGCCGCGGCTCCCAGCATGCGTTCGACACCCTCGGATTCGCGGGGGTCGATGATGCCCAGGCGCAGAAGTTGTTCCTTGGCCCGGGAGGAGGCGTCGTACTCCACCGGCAAGGTCACCAACTGGAAGAACGCGATGAGGGCGTAGCACCCGACGCCGATCCAGAGGAGGGTCGAGGAGATCGGCCCGAGGACGGATCCGAGGAAGATGCCGCCGAGGATCAGGAACATCGACAGGTTCGTGGCGATGCCGGTGATCGGGACGAGCGCCATCCGGAGGTTCAACGGGGCGTAGGACAGCTTGTGTTGGAGGGCGTGGCCGACCTCATGGGCGGCGACGGCGACGGAGGCGACGCTGTTCCCGTGGAAGACGTCCGTCGACAGGAACACGGCCCGCTTCGAGGGGTCGTAGTGATCGGACAAGGTCCCCTCGACCTCGTAGATCTCGATGTTCTGGAGTCCGTTGCGATCCAGGATCTCGCGGGCGGTCTGGGCACCGCTCAGCCCATTGCGGGTGCCGACCTGCGAGAAGCGCTCGTAGTTCGACTTCAGCTTGAACTGCGCCCAGAGGGCGAGCAGGAGGGCCGGGATCATGAAGACCAGACCGTCGAGGGACATTCCGTAGGGTATCATGGCTGGGTGGATGACGTTGTCGTCGAGTGTGCGGGAAGAGATAGCGTCAGAGTTTCAACGAATCAATGGAGGTGGAACTCCCTGTTTGACGGACCACTGCGGCCTGAGCAGTTTCTGGCATGTCTTCTCGGACTTTGAGCTTGGTTCTCGCCCTTGCTTTCATCGCCAGTTTCCACTCATTTGCCGCCATCGCGGTGGGTGAAATCGGCAGTCCCTGTGGGGGATCTCTCCCGGGCTCCCGTAGTGGGTGCGAGGGCCCCAGTGGGAATGAATACCAGTACAATGACGTTGTCCTGATTCGTAAGGGGACGCGCATTCGAGGCTTGTTTGGGGGATGGGCGGTTTCGACCTCCTCCAAAGACTTCTACTGGATTTCCCGACAGGAGTTCCTCGCCAGGTTGAGGAATGCTCCTCAACTGAAAGACAAGGTATTCAAGTTTTTCGATAGGACTCCAACTTGGGACAGTTTCTTCTCTCCCTACGGGGACCCGAACAACCCTACGAGCGGCGAGGAGATGTGGAGTTATCTGTGCACCTACCCTGGCTTCCTGCCCAACGCTGTCGATCCTTCCAAGGAGAGGAGTCAGTGGCCGCCAAGGCGACGCAAGTGATCTCGCCACGTACCCCGGACCTCAGGAGCCTCACCTCAGGTTGATCCGCAAACAGAGTCCGTGATAGGCACCAACCTACCGCGTGTCCTTCGGCGAGACGGTCCCTCGAAGTTCCCTGGTCAGGATTCCACCGCAGCTACTGCAACAGATCCGTCCTCGCATCCGACGGCCAGACGACGTCCTTCCGGACTCCAGGCGAGGGAGCTGACGGCTTTCTCGACCCGGAAGCGGCGGATCGGATCGCCCCCCTTGCCGGCGTTCCAGAGCAGGATGTCGCCAGATTCATCCCCGCTGGCGAGGAGGTGTCCGGCTCGCTGGTAGGCGAGACGGGTGATCCGGTGGGAGTGGGCCGAGAGGATTCGTGGGGAGGTCCCGGCCGGGCCCTTGCCCTGGCAGTCCCAGACCATGATCTCCTGTCCATCGCCCGTTGCCAGGTAGCGGCCACCGAAGTGCCAGCAGAGCTCTCGCACCTTCACCGAGTAGCCGCTCATGGCGAGTTCCTCGCCCGGCTTGAAGGGGAGTTCCCAGATCTGGACGGCCTGCTCCTGGGTGCCGGCGACCAGCCAGCGGTGGTCGGGACTCCAGGCCAAGGAGATCAGCGACGTCTTCCACTCGAGAGGCGTCTCGGCTTCGCCCGAGAGGGCATCCCAGATCTGTACAGCACCGTAGGAAGCTGCGGCGATCCGGGCGGAGTCTGCCCGCCATGCGAGGGCCGTGACCGTGCTCTTCCGGGGAGGCAGCCGGTGACGGAGGCTGCCGTCGGGCCCCAGCAGCAGCACTTCGCGTCCGGCTCCGATGGCCAGGCTCCGTCCATCCGGGGACCACGACGCCAGCTCGATCCACTGCGGGGACGACTGGATCTGGTGCCGGACCTCGCGGTGGGCGGGTTCCCAGAACCGGACGTATCCGTCCTGCCCGACACTGACAACCCGATCCTCGGTCGGCGAGAAGTGCGCGGCGAACGAGCCGCCCTCGTGTCCCGCCCATTCCTGCCGGGTATCTCCTGAACCGGTGTCGAGGACCCGGACGGGCCCTCCCGATTCGGCGACCGCGAGGTGGGTCCCGGAGGGGGACCAGGAGACGGTCTGGACAAAGTCGCCCAGTGACCGTCTCCACTGGAGTGGCCGTTCCGGGACTCGGAGGGGAGGCATTGCGGGTCCTTGGATGGGATCCCGGATCAGGCGAGACACCGGCGGAATCCCGCCTGGAGCGCCTCGCGGTCGAGGTTGCGGCCGATGAAGACGATCTGGCTCTTGCGCTCCGAGGGGTCCTTCCACGGACGGTCCGCCTTGCCCTCGAAGAGCATGTGAACCCCCTGGAAGACATAGCGGTTGGCGCTGTTCCGGAGGTTGAGGACTCCTTTCATGCGGAAGATGTCCTGCCCCTTGGTCTGGAGGAGTTCGCTGAGCCAGGCGTTGAGCTTCTTGGCGTCCAGTTCCCGGTGCTCCTCGAAGCCGACGCTGGTCACGGTCGCGTCATGGGTGTGGTGATGCCCATGATGTTCATGGACGTGACCCGGCTCCACCCGGTGTCCCTGGGACTCGAGGCGGCCGTTGAACTCGTCCAGCCCATGCTGGGTGAAGAGGGCATAGGCGCCCGGCTCGGGGATGGTGACCCGGAACCGTGAGGTCTCGGATCCCAAAACGAGCTTGTAGACCTTCCTGCCCGGCTTCAGTTCGCCGCCGGGTCGCACGGTGGTCGCGGGGTGGGTGAACAGGTTGGTCGCCAGGTCCTCGGCATCATGCAGTGCGGCATGCAGCCCGCCATGGCAGTGCTCGCCATCCCCGTGGTGGTGATGCTCGTGGCCCTCATGTCCGTGGTCGTGGTCATGATCATGGTGAGGATCATCCCCGTGGTCGTGGTGGCACTCCTCGCCATGCGCATGGTCGTGGTCACACGACGAGGTTTTTGCGGTCTCCAAGGGCAGGAGGACGACCCCCATGACGGGGTCGGCTCCGGCGTCGAGCACCAGTTCGTGGGGGCCCGGCTTCAGTTCGTATGCACCGGACCACTCGAAGGGCAGCTCCTTCTCCAGGAAATCGCCGTTGAGGCTGATCCGCTGTCCGAGGTCGAATGCGTGGATGTTGAGGACATGATCGACGCCGAGGATGGCCTGGGTGGTCCGATGGATCCGGGCCAGTGCGTTGATGGAGCGGATCTTGGTCTCCAGGGCCTCGACCTCATCCTTGCCGACGAGGTCGGTCTTGTTGAGCAGGATGCGATCGGCGAAGGCGATCTGTTCCTTGGCCTCGGGGGCGTCCTCGAGGTGCAGGCCGATGTGCTTGGCGTCGACCAGGGTGACAATGCCGTCGAGGCGGAACGCCCGCTTCATCTCGTCGTCGCTGAAGAAGGTCTGTGCCACGGGGCCGGGATCGGCGAGGCCGGTGGTCTCGACCAGGATGTAGTCGAACTTGTCGCGACGCTTGAGCAGTTGGCCGAGGATCCGGATGAGATCACCGCGGACGGTGCAGCAGATGCACCCGTTGTTCATCTCGAAGATCTCCTCGTCGGCATTGATGACGAGCGCGTTGTCGATGCCGATCTCCCCGAACTCGTTCTCGATCACCGCGATGCGTTTGCCGTGGTTGGCGGTGAGGAGGTGGTTGAGGAGGGTCGTCTTCCCGGCGCCCAGGAAGCCGGTGAGGACGGTGACGGGGATGCGGTTGTCGGTCTCGGACATGGGTGGATCGGTCGGGTGGCGGGTTCTCAGTTCGCTGCGCAGCCGCACATGGAGCCGCAGGAGTGGCTCGGTGGGGTCGGCATCCCGCAGGCCCCCGTGCCGCAGTCGGACGCGTCGGATCCACCGGTCATGGGGGCGAACCCGCCCGAGATGACGCGTCGGACCGGGACACCGGACTCGGGATCCTGCTTGAGCGGGGCATCCTTCATCGACTGCTTCACCTCGAAGCGGCGGACGGTCTGGTCCGCCCGGGACGGAATGGTTTCGTAGACGTAGGTCGGCATAAGATGGGCGGATGCTAGGCACAGGTCCCTGCCTTGGAAAGAGCGGGGGCGGGTGTGTCCTGGGTTTTGGACGAGGCCCGGTCGAGGTATCCGGATTTCCCGTGCAGTCTCTGATGCCGGGTGGTTCTTCCATCGCGCCCGCCCTTCCTCCCGTGCCACCGCGTCCCCGCGTGGGTTCCCTCCAAAATCCTCTCCGCGTGAGATTTCGGGGTTGGTGGCCCGGAGGACTGACCCCAATGTCGCCGGGTGCAGATCACCAACCTGAACCCCGACAGCGACATCGGGGCGAGCGCGTGGCTCGTGGACTACGATGGCTATCGGCTCCTCCTCGACTCCGGGGTGCATCCCGAGCGCGAGGGCAGGGAGGGACTCCCGCTCTTCGACAAGGCTGGCTCGGAGCCGATCGACGCGATCGCGCTGTCCCACTGCCACCACGACCACGTCG
>JBDLQQ010000243.1:0-5704 GCA_039800465.1 Verrucomicrobiota bacterium | reverse complement strand
GTAGTGCATGGGTGCCATCGGCCTGGTCCAGAATCCATCCGGTCTTTGCGCCCACATCTCCCATGGCTCGCTCCATGACCCTGGCGGCATGGATCTTGTCACCGCGACCCGCCTTGATTTCCACCGCGACTCGCGTCGAGCCATGCTCGATGACGAGGTCGATCTCCGCCCCGTCGACGGTGCGCCAGAAGAAGAATTGCGCCTGCGGATGTCGCAGCTTCTCGCGGCGGATGATGTCTTCGAGCACGAAGGTCTCCCAACTCGCGCCATGCACGGGATGATTCCTCACGTCGTCGAGAGATCCTAGATTCAGGAGGTGATGGAGCAGTCCGGAGTCGCGCAGATAGACCTTGGGCGCCTTCACGAGCCGCTTGCCGACATTGCGGAAATACGGCGGCAGCCTGCGGATGAGGAAGGTCTGCTCCAAGATGTCGAGATGTCGTCCGATGGTGTGATGCGACACTCCGAGCGACGCGCCGAGTGAGGACGCATTCAGCATCCCGCCCTGCGCGTGCGCGAGCATCGTGAGCAGCCGGCGGAGGAAGAGCGGTTCCGCCTGCAGGCCGAGCTGTGGGAGGTCGCGTTCGAGATAGGTGCGCAGGTAATTCTCCCACCACTCGCGAAAATCTCCGCGGAGCGCATCTGGGAATCCGCCGCGCAGCCAGACATCGTTCCACTTCTTCTTGGGCGTGCCGGGCATGACTTCGGCGACCGTGAGGGGGTCGAGTTCGAGGATTCCGATGCGCCCGGCGAGGGACTCTGAAACCTGCCGTATCAGTGTGGGCTGTGCGGAGCCGAGGAGGATGAATCGCCCGTTCCGCCGGCGGTCACTATCGATCAACCCGCGCAGTGCGGCGAAGACCTCCGGCACGCACTGCACCTCGTCGAGCACCAGCTTGTCCGTCTTGCCAGTCAGTTGGTTTTCGACCTGGAACAGCGGATCGCTCGTGAACAACTGCCGGAGTCCCGGCTGTTCGAGATCGAGGTAGGGAGCCTTCGGAAAGGCGGCGCGGGCCAGCGTGGTCTTGCCGACCTGGCGCGACCCCAGGATGAGCACCGCCGGGAATTGACGAGCCAGGGTCTTCAGACGGGCAACGTGAATCCGATTCCACATACCCCGAATATTGGAAGAGAGACTTCCAATATCAAGGGTAACGGGTTTTTGATGCGACTACTTCCAAGGCAATCGGGCCAGGTCTTCCTTCGGGTCACGACTCCCTTTAAACGCGACCAGCAGCTTCCCTGAGATGAGGAATTCCCCAGAGCTGGCATCCCTGTCGGGATGCACGGAGCGTTTGAATCGGCATCCGGTGGTGTCGCTACGCTCGACCACCGGCTACCCGCTGGGATGCCTCCGGCATCCTTCCGAATGGAGACCCATTCAACTCACGGCCTCTGCGATCCCGGAGGGATTGAAGCCTGTAGCCGGTGGTTGAGCGGTGCGACACCGCAGGAGACCAGAACCCCAAAATGCCCGCACCCCGGTGGGGGCCAGCCTCGAGTAAAGGTGCCGATGTCATCGACTCCTCTCCCGGAAAACGGCCAAAAGCTTAGAGATCCCCTTGGTTCCTTGCCGTGGAACGACCGCGTCAGGGCAGGAGGAGCGGCTGGTCCCCGAAGAGATGGCGGTAGTGCCAGAGGGGGGAGTTCGACCCGATCGGGAAGGTGAGGCTGTCGTCGACGTTCTTCTCCGGGTTCGCATGCAGGGTGCCCACCGACATCTCAGCTCTGCTGCCCTCGCCGGTGTCGAAGCCGAGCATGTGCTGGACGTCACCTTCGGCGTTGCGCTCTGCACGGTAGGTGACGACGTAGTCGGAATTGTTGAACGGGCCGGTGAGGTCACGCAGTGGTTCGTTCAGGGGCACCTGGAGGAGTTGGGCGCGGATGGACCCGAGGGTCTCCGTGAGGCGGGACTGGAGTTGGGCGCGCAGGATCGGGAGCTGATTCGTGAGACCGGAGAGCCGAAACCGGATGGCACGGCGGTTGGGATCAGCCTCGGGGTTGGCTTCGGGAATCCGTTCGGCAGATCGCAGTTGGAGCTCTTGGAGCTCGAAGCGCAGGTCGGCCCACGCCTGCCGCAGGTCGGCCTGCTCCGAGGGGGTCATCCCGAGAAGGGCGAGGCATTCGGGCGTGGGCTCGCCGTCTGCGGTCAGCGCGGCGAAACCGATGTCGGACAGGACCCGTTTCGGGAGATAGAAATACGGCCTGTCCGAAGGCCACGCGCCTTCCGTGGCCCGGTCGGGTTCGACCCGGGCCTGGAGTGCGGCCTCGGAGGCGGATCGGAGTTCCGCCAGGGTCGCGACGAGCTCCTCGGAGGCCTCTGCGAGGCGCTTGGCAGCGGCGTCGGAGCGGGCCTGCGCTTCGGCAAGCGTGGCAACGGCGGTCGCCTGTTCCGCCTGGAGGCGCGCCCGGTCTGCGGCGGCATCCCGTGCCGCGTTCCAATGGTGCAGGCCGGCGGTGAGGGCCGCGACTGCGATGCCGACGGGGATCAGGAATGAATTCATGGGCGTTGGGGCTCGGAGGAATTGGCCAGCCATCCCGCGATGATCGGCTGGAGGCGGACGGGAATGGTCTGGAGGGCCAGTTCCCCGCCGACGCAGCTATAGAGATGGATCCCTCCATCGGGATTCCGGATGCCGTTCCAGAGGGACAGTTCTTTGGGGCCGACTCGTACAACCGCCTGGATGCGTTCGAATCCCCCGAACCGGTTGAACTCGCTCGCGAAGGTCGACTCGGCCTGTCGCCAGACGAGGTCGGCCCGTTCGACCCCAAGGATCCCGTCGAGGGATTGACGGAGCTGGTCGCGGAGCGTGGCGCCGCGATCGGGAAGCGCCGGGGTGATGAGGGTTGCGGCCGGTTGGGCATCGGATCGGATCTGTGCCGGGACCCAGTTGGTCACGTAGGCGGCGGCGTGGACCCGCTCCTGGAGCGCCTTGGCCGTCTGGGTGAAGGCGTAGCGGATTGCGTCTGTCTCGGCCTCGGTCACGCCGAGGGCTTCGGCGAGGGGTTCGGCAAGGGACCCGTCGGGCCCCACAGCCTCGATCGGTGCGTGATGCAGTGCGGCGCCGGGCGCGGTCGGAACCGGGACGGTCCCGGACAGTCGGAGCCGGGGGGCGATCGACTTCGGGATGCGGACGTGGGAGGCCGTGTCCGACCACAGGTAGAGTGAGGCGTCCGGGGCCGAGGCGGTGGTCGCGACCGGGTCGCCCGCACGGCGGAGCAGGGAACGGGTTTCGGCCAGACGTTCCGAGAGCGCCTTGAGACGGCGCTGGGTGGCGGCCTCGTCAGCCTCGGCATGGGTGAGTGCCTCGGTGGTGGCGGCAAGTTCCCGGGCGCTCTCGGCCGCCGCCCGCCGGAGGGTTGCGGCGGCATGCCATTGGTATCCGACCGGCACGGCCGCGAGGAGCAGGCAGGCGACAGCGGTCTGGGTCTTGGAGTAGGCCATGAGCTTGGCGACGAGGATTGCGAGGGCGGAGGAGGAGACGGCGACTCCTGCCGCGGCGATCGCAGCGGTGGTGATCGAAGTGGCGAGCTGTGCTGGAGCGGTGGTGAGGGCTGCGGCCTCGAGGGTCTTGGCGGCAAGGGGCGCGGTGGTGGCGGCGGCCCCGCGGCGACGCAGGATCGTGGCGAGGGCTTCGAGCGCGCGACTGGCGCGCTTCTGTGCAGCGTCCTCGCCGACCCCGAGCCGCTGCGCGATCTCCCGGAATGGCCGGTTCTCGAAGTAGCGGAGGAACAGCGTCTGCCGGTCCTGTTCCGGGAGTTCAAGGAGCGCGTCGTCGAGGATCTCGAAGGGGAGCGGATCCGTGGGGGCTGGCATGTCCATGGCGGTGCCGAGTTGGGCGGCGTGTTCCTCGCGGTCCCGGCGTCTCAGGTCGGTGCGCTGGCGGAGCCGGGCCTCGAGAATTGCGGCGCGGTGGAGCCATCCGGCGAGGCCGCTGCCCGCTCGGAGGGAGCGGGCCTTCCGGGCGAGGGTGATGAAGACGTTCTGGGCAACCTCCTCCGCGGCCGATGGGTCACCAAGGATCCGGAGGGCGGTGCCGAACACGAGGTTCACGTGACGCCGGACGAGTTCAGCGAAGGCGGCTTCGTCGTGTCGGGCGACGTGGGCTTCGAGGAGCTGTTCGTCTGTGGACTGGCCGTCCTGCATGGCGTGGGATCGCGGGTGTCGCGACCTTTTCAGGAAACCTGCCGGCCCCTATCGGAATCCGACATGGAAAGTTCCGGGGTCTCGCAGGATCTGGCACTCCATCCACCATCCCGGAGGGAAGGGGTGACCTGGGCTGGCATCCCTGCCGGGATGCACGGATCTTTGGACTCTGTTTCCGGTGGTGTCGCTACGCTCGACCACCGGCTACCCGCTGGGATGCCTCCGGCATCCCTTTGAAGGTGGCCTGCCATTCAACTCTTGGCTGGCACCATCCCGGAGGGGCGCACGCCTGGAGGCCAGATCCCCACGGAATCGGGGAACAGATTGGAGAACAGCGGGTCAGGTACTTGGTTTGATCTCTGACGCGTCTGTGGACCCGATGGCATCGTGGAGCGGATCGGAGTGTAGCGGGGGATCGAGATGGGGCCGAGAGGGACCTCAGCCCTACCGATGGATCTCTTTGGGTGAGGCGGGGGACGCCTTCACTTCCGTCGCCGGACCCTGTGGACGAGGGTGGCTGCGGCGCCCAGTCCGAGGAGCGTCCAAGTCGAGGGTTCCGGGACGACGACGCTGGTCAGCGTGATGAACGAGGTGCTCCCCAGTTGGACGTCGGGGTCATTGTAGAGGATTTCGTAGACGTTCTGCCCGAGGTTCAAGGTGCTGCCGTCAGGCAGGCCGCCAAAGTGGTCGACCATGGTCTGGCCGTCGTTGAAATCGAAGAGGACGAATTTCTCTCCAGGCTGCAGGACGGTATCGTTGACCACTCCCAGGGTGAGGGTGGCCAGGGAGTCGATGTTGAGTCGGCCTTCTTTCCTGGGGTGTTCGGTATCCGCATTCAACCGATGTGTCCTTGGCGGACACGGAGGACTTGAGACCGTCCTGCTCCGGGTCCGAGGGCGAGGTGATGTACCGTTTTTTCCGCATCCTCGAGGGCGCCTTCCTGCAGACGGTGGGGTCAAAGCGGGATGGGATTCCCATGTGGTTGGCGGCGGCGACACGGGGCGTGCAATGGGTGTGTGAGGTGAAAAAGCTCTGGGGACTATCCCTGAGAAAAACGTGGCCGTGAGCCAGACAGCGAGATCCGGATTGCCCTCGTGAGGGTGGAGCGGGTTCGATCTGCGGGTGATCCTCTCCCTGCGCCGCGTTGCCGCTCTCGCGATCGTGTCCTTGGTGTCCCTGTTGTGGCTCGAAGCCGAGGACAAACCCTCGCCGCGCCCCTCGGGTCCTCAGAGTGATGGCGTCTTCCACAAGGTCGTCCTGGATTCCGATCGGGACACCGACGCGGATGGCGCGATCGAGGACACACTGGTGGACCCGATGGAAATCGCCGTGGCTCCGGATGGGCGGGTCTTCACGATTGAGCGTGCCGGGGTGGTGAAGATCTGGAAGCCGGAGACGCGGCAGACGGTGGTGGCGGGACGTCTCGAGGTGTTCAAGGAGCTGGAAGATGGGTTGATCGGACTCGCCCTCGACCCCCGCTTCTCGGAGAACGGCTGGATCTATCTCACACACTCAGATCCCCAGACCCGCACCAACGCGTCGGGCAACAAGGAGGGG
>JBDLQQ010000242.1:0-6925 GCA_039800465.1 Verrucomicrobiota bacterium | reverse complement strand
GCATCACGCACATCTGGGCCTTCAATCCCGTCAGGGGCTGCTGGGTTCCGTTCCGGAGCCACCACCGGAGTTCGACATGATTCGATCGCGACAGCGCACGGGCCCCGAAGGTGATCCCGTTCGGGAGACGCCGTTCCGAGGCCCAGGACCCATCCGCCCTCCGGACCCATTCGACCTTCGGAAGCTGGACACCCTCACGATCCCAGACGGTTGGGATGTGGGTGTGGGCGAGATAGGTGAGGCCCAGGTTCGACCAGATCGCTTCGGGGACATCGATCACGACATAGGAGCGCGGATCCCAGGGGGTGAAGGCGCTGAGCTTGGTGTCCCGTTGGGGGTCGATGGCCCCGTCGAGGAAACCCAGTCGGGGATGGCGTCCACCGGGATAGGGGACCAGGCCCACGCGACCTTCGACCGCGGGCAATCCCATGTGGGGGCCAGCGCCGATACCCAGCTCTCCGGGGCTTCTTCCGAGGACCTGACGGACCTCGTCGTCGGAGTAGCCGTGGTAGATCACCATGTTCTCGAGCCAGTCCCGGAGATCATTCGTCCCGCGGGCGGGGCGGAGGGAATCGCCGCAGACAGTTGGCACCAGGAGCAGCGTGGCGAGCACGCCGGCGGCGGCTCGGAGGATGCTGGAAAGGGTTAGGGTCAACATGGGGGACTGGTCTGCGGCACCTCAAGGTAGGGTGTCGAGGAGGTGTTTGAGGCGTTGGCTCAACACGGTGTAGTCGCAGAGCTGGCGGACGGTGTTCGGGAGGGAGCGCCGGAGTTCTCGGAGTTCCGGTTTCTGCACCAGGAGCCGGACGCGATCGGCGACGCGATGGGGATACTGGCGATCCACAGTCCCTTCGAAGTCGAGGAGCATCAGCTCCGGGAGCATGAGGGCCGCCTCGCCCACGCGGCTGGCGAGGATGAACCGTTCCGCCGCCATGTACTCCGGAAGCTTTCCCGTGGTCCGGACACGTCCGGGGATGTTGTTGGTCTGGGTCGACATCGCGGCATCCATCAGCCGCAGATAGGTCGGCACCTCGGCGTAGGGAATCCGTCCGGTGAAGAGGACCCGGTCGGACACCCCGAGTGCGGCGGCCCGTTGGCGGAGCCAGGGGAGTCCATTGCCATCGCCGATCACGAGTCCGCGGACGGGCAGGTCCCGGAGATGGACCAGGGCCTCGAGCAGGTCCCAGCCGTAGCAGATCTCCAGACGTGGACTCCAGACGGTGGATCCCATCACCCCGAGGATGAATTCGTTGCCGAGGCCCAGTCTGCGACGCAGCGCCTCGACGGCTGCAGGGCTGGATCCCGACTGCTCCGCATAGCCGTCACGGATCACCTCGACCCTTCGCAGCCCGCGGGATCGGAGGAGTTCCCTGTGTCGTGTCCCGCGGACCACGATGGCGCTGGCGTTCCGGTGGGCCGCCTGTTCGATTGCCCACATGAACGGGTGCCTCCAGGTGGCATCAACCCCGGATTCGCGGGCCATCTCATAGACGGCATCCCCGGTGTCGAGGATGTACCGGCGACGCTGCAGGAGGGCCCATACTGGGGCGAGGATCGCCCCGGGCAGGGCGGTGTTGAGGACGTACAGGACCCGGTTGGGGTCTGCGGAGGCCTCCCGGATCCAGGACACCGCAGTGCCCAGCTTCGAAGGTTCCCGGAACTTGAATCGCGTGGTTGCGGGATCGAGGGATCGGGCAAGACCGTAGGCTCGACCACCCTCCCAACCCTCGGTCCGACCATGGATGAAGAACGTGACGGGAGGTGTGGAGGTCATCGGGTGGATTCGGATGGCGGTGGGCGGGAAGGGGAGGACGTCACTTGGTGAGCGTCTCGTCGAGGTTCAGGAGGGTGCTGGCGACCACAACAGCGGCGGCCCATTCCGGTTCGCCACCGAGTTCCTTCAGCAGCCCGGGGTCCTGCTGGTACCGGTTCCTGGCGTTGCGTTGGAGCGCGCCGAGCCGCTCGACGATGGCAGCGTCCGCCGGCGTTCCAGTCACCTGTTGCCAGACCCAGGCAAGGCGGTGGCTCTCGCTTCGGCCCAGGGCCTGCATCCGAGCCGCGAGGGTCTGGGCGCACTCCATGTAGGCGGGATCATTCAAGGTCACGAGGGCCTGGAGCGGAGTGCTGGTCGGGAGGCGTCGAGGCGTGCACATCTCGCGACTGGAGGCGTCGAACGTCAGGAAGGACGGATAGGGGCTCGTGCGCCGCCAGAACGTGTACAGGCCCCGACGATGGCGATCCTCGTTGTCCGGCGTCACCCACTGGGAGCCGTTGTAGACGACCTGCCAGACGCCGTCCGGTTGGGGAGGCATGACCGGTGCCCCTCCCATCTTGGCGCTCAGCAGACCGGACACCGCCAGTGCCTGGTCTCGGATCATCTCGGCGGTGAGTCGGGTCCGTGGTCCCCGGGCCAGCAGGCGGTTCCGTGGATCGCGCGCCATCCGCTCCGGGGACGCCTGGTGGTTCTGCCGGTAGGTCGACGACAGGGCGTATTCCCGGAGCAGGCCCTTGAGACTCCATCCGAGGTCGCCCTGGAGACGGAGTGCAAGGAAATCGAGCAGCTCGGGATGAGAGGGGGGCTGTCCGGTGGAACCGAAATCCTCGACGGTCTCCACGATTCCGGTGCCAAACAGTTCGGCCCAGACGCGGTTCACAAAGACGCGCGCCGTGAGGGGATTATCGGGACCCACGAGCCAGCGGGCGGCTGCGAGGCGATCTGGGCGACCCGGTGGAAGGGGTGGGAACAGACGCGGGGTACCGCGTTCGACCGTGGCGTCCTTGGCGAGGAAGTTCCCACGGATGAACAGGCGGGTCTCACGGAGGTCGTCCGCGGGACGTTCCTGCATGACGAGTGTTCCTTGGGAGGGGATGGCTTCCCGGGCCTTCCTGGCCGCGGCGAGACGTTCCTGGAGTTGCCGGCGCCGCTCGGATCCGACGAGTTCCGTCCAGCGTGGGTCGGAGGTGGTCGTGAGCTTGAAATGATGGAGGATCGATCCCTTGGTCTCGGCATCGAAGATCTCGTGCTTCAAGTGGAGGCGGAGGGTGTGGCCCGGGGTGACCTGGATCGGTTGCTTGGGAACGAAGACCAGCCATCGGGGTCCATATAGCTTCGGAAACGCCCCGCCACCGGCCCGGCCCGGCTTGAGGCTCTCCTCGGGATCGAAGGGGCCGGAAAGGGTGTCGGCATACACGGCCATGAACTCGATCCGCTCGAGGCCGGTCGGCAACGGTTTTGGATCCCGCTTCTTGGGGGCGTCTTTGCCGGCTTTCTTCGCCTCCTCCGCGGCCTTGGCGTCCTCTGCGGCGATGACGTCGTTCTCGGTCTTGATCCTCTCGGCCTCAAGCTTCGCTGCCGCCACCTTCGCCGGATCCTCGTTCTCCAGCCAGATGTGGCCCACCACGGCCCCATTCTCCGGCAGGCGTTTGGGATCGGACTGACGGGGCAGGATATCGAGTCGAATCGCTGTGAACGCGGTGGTGTCGGGCAGGCGCATCACGAAGGCCGAGCCGTTCGGGACGGTTCCCTCCACCTGGACCTCGTTCGTCGCCACGACGAACCGGGCGTCCTTCGGGCCGGTGATCTCGAACCCCTCGAGGGGTTTCCACGCCGTGTCCCGGGAGAGGGATCGTCCCGCTTCATTGAGTTCGTCCCGCTTTTCACGGATCCCGCGGTCGAGACGTTCCGCCTCGGTGAAGCGGGCGGTATCCCGGGGGACGCGCAGCACTGGGTGGTCATCAGCAAGATCCGCGTCCTCGGTCGAATTCCACAGGGAGAGGAACCGGTAGTAGTCCTCCTGTGGGAATGGATCGTAGGGGTGGGCATGACACTGGACGCAGCCGAAGGTGGTTCCCTGCCAGACGGTCCAAGTGGTGTTGATCCGGTCGATCACAGCGGCGAGGCGATACTCCTCGTCGTCGGTACCGCCCTCGGTGTTCGTCTGGGTGTTGCGATGGAAGCCGGTGGCGATGCGGTCCTCGAGGGTGGCCTCCGGCAGGAGATCGCCTGCGAGCATCCGGATCGTCAGCTGGTCGAAGGGAAGGTCGGCATTGAGTGCTCGCACGACCCAGTCGCGCCACGGCCAGACCTCGCGGGTGTTGTCCTTCTCGTAGCCCTGGGTGTCGGCGTACCGGGCGAGATCCAACCACAGCGCGGCCCAGCGTTCCCCGAACCGGGGCGAGGCCAGCAGGCGCTCCACCGCCGCCTCCGGCGTCTCGCGCCTCCGCATGAGCCGTTCGACCTCCTCGGGTGTCGGCGGCAATCCGGTCAGGTCGAACGAAGCCCGCCGCAACCACTGGGCCGCGGGCGCCTCCGGGGACGGGGTGAGCTTCTCCTCCTCCAGGCGGCGTTGGATGAACCGGTCGATGGGTCCGCGGGCCCAGTCCTGACGTTGGACCGACGGGACCGCCTGGGGCTGGGGCTTTGTGAATGCCCAGTGCTCGCCCCAGGTCGCTCCTGCGTTGATCCAGGCCCGCAGGGTCTCGACCTCGGTGGGCGTGAGACGACTGCCGTCCCCGTGGTCGGTGGGAGGCATCCGATCCGGATCGGTGTCGGGGAGCTGTATTCGCCGAAGGAGTTCCGACGCCTCAGGACGCCCCGCGACGACCACGGGGTTTCCAGATTTACCGACACCCAGGGTCTTCTCGCGCTGGAGGAAGGAGACCCCGGACGCCTGCTTGACCCCGCCATGACAGCTCGTGCAATGGCGGCTGAGGATCGGCCGGACATCGCGGTTGAAATCGACCGGGGAGCTGGCGGCGGTGGCGACCGCGAGGGGTAGTCCGACCAGAAAGCCGAGAGTGGATTGAAGGAGTCCCATGGTCGGAAATGCCTCAGGCGAGGATGCCGGTCACGACCTCGGATGGCTTCGTCACGTTGGTCACCCGTTGATCCAGTCCCTGGAATGGGTAGGTCAGCCTCCGATGATCGAATCCGAGGAGGTGCAGCATCGTGGCCTTCAGGTCATGGACGCTGACGCGGTCGGTGACGGCCTCGTAGCCCAGCTCATCACTTTCGCCGTACGAGCCCGGTTTCACGCCGCCTCCGGCCAACCAGATCGTGAAGGCCCCGGGGTTGTGGTCCCGGCCCGCCCATTCCATCACCTCGCCGCCCCGATTCTCCTTCATCGGGGTCCGGCCGAACTCCCCAGCCCAGACCACGAGGGTGTCCTCCAGCAGGCCGCGCTGCTGGAGGTCGAGGAGCAGTGCCGTCATGGCCTGGTCGACATCGAGGCACTGGCGCTTGAATCCGCTGTGCAGCGCCTCGCGTTCATTCGCGCCGTGGGAATCCCATCCCCAGTGGAAGAGCTGGATGTATCGGACCCCCCGTTCCGCCAGACGGCGCGCCAGAAGGCAGTTGTTGGCGAAGGATTCCTCACCGGGTTTGACCCCATAGGCGGCCTTCACCACCTCGGGCTCGCGTCCGATGTCGAAGGCCTCGCTCGCGCTGACCTGCATCTGGAATGCGGTCTCGTACTGGGCGATGCGGGTGAGGGTCTCGGGGTCGCCGACCTGCTCGTAGGTCCGACGATTCAGGTCGTCGAGGGCATCGAGGGAGAGTCGGCGGAGGTCCCGCGAGATGCCGGGTGGGTTGCCCAGGTACAGGACCGGATCGCCTTTGCTGCGGCACTGGACCCCCTGGTAGACGCTGGGGAGGAAACCGGGGCCCCACGCGGACTTCCCGGAGTCGGGGGTCTTGCCGCCGCTGAGGAGGACGATGAAGCCGGGCAGTTCGGCATTCGACGACCCGAGGCCGTAGGTCACCCACGAGCCCATTGATGGATAGCCGGGCGTGGCGAAGCCCGTGTGCATCGCCAGCTGGGCGGGTGCGTGGTTGAACTGGTCGGTGTGGAGGCTCTTGATGAAGCAGACGTTGTCGACCACCTGTCGGAAGTGCGGGAGCCGGTCGCTGAGCCAGGCCCCGGTCTGGCCGTGCTGCGAAAACGGGAACTGGGGGCCGAGGAGCTTTGGGATGCCTTGGATGAAGGCGAAGCGTTTGCCGTCGAGGTAGGACTGCGGGCAGGTCTTGCCGTCGAAGCGCGCGAGCTCGGGCTTGTGGTCGTACAGCTCGAGATGGCTGGGAGCCCCGGCCATGTGCAGGAAGATGACCCGCTTGGCCCGCGGCGCGAAATGCGGGGCCATCGGCGCAAAGGGTCGGGCGGCGTCGCGGGCCACCGATGGGGCCCCGGCCTGGCCCTGGAGCGAGAGCCAGAGGGCTCCCAGGCCCGAGGTGCAATCCCGGAGGAAATGACGTCGGGTGACGAGCTGGTGGTGGGCGTGCCACGCCTCTCTGGGAAGGTTCATGTTCCGTCGGGCTCCGGCCTCGACCCTTCCAAACCGGTGGGTCTTCCGCAACCCGCCGATGCGCGGATCCCCGTGCGACCGTTACGAGCTGGCGCTCGTGTAGTGCCGCAGGGACCGCCGCCAGAACAGTTCGCTGGCGACGAAGCAGGAGGTTCCGACAGCCACGAGCAGGAGCCAGTCGACCGGGGATCCCAGCCGCTGCAGGAGCACCTTCGCCGGGACGTTGGCGACCAGCAGCATGGGGAGGACGAAGGTGAACACCCGGCGGAAGAGGCCCTGGGGGAAGGCCGACTCGGGCAGGCGCGCGATGTTGAAGAGGTTGTAGTAGCCCCAGACGATCCCCTGGGCCCGCACGGTCCAGAAGGCGATCGTGGCCAGGAGGAACATCAGCGAGTAGTGGATCGAGAGTCCGACCCCGCAGAGCAGGGAGAACCCGAGCAGCTGTCCAACCGACGGGTGGAGTCCCAGCTGCCGGGCGGCATGGACCATCACGGCGAAGGCGGCAGCGGCGTTGATGAAGGCGCCGAGGTCGACCTTGCGGAGCGAGACGAGGAACCGGGTGTTGGCGGGCAGGAGGAGCAGGAAGTCGAGGCGACCGGTCCGGATGTGTTCCGAGAGGTCGGTC
>JBDLQQ010000241.1:0-24991 GCA_039800465.1 Verrucomicrobiota bacterium | reverse complement strand
CGCGCGGATGTTCTCCGGGACCTTGGTGTCCGGGACCCCCTTGAAGTTGGTGAGCTTCTCCCGGAGCTGGGCGATGGCCTTGGCCGTCCCCAGCTCACTGAGCGTCCCCTCGTCGAGCTGTGTGGCATGCAGCAGCGAGGCCTTCTGGGCATCCGGGCTCAATCCATCGAGACCGAGCGTCGCCGCCGTCTCATGGGCCTTCCGGTTGGCGTCGACGTCCAGCTCCACCCAACCGCCGTCGGGCAGCTTGACGAACCGGGTCGTGGCAGCCGCGAGGCGCTGGAGATCGGCCACGCTCAGGCGCATGCCCTCGGCCTCCCATTCGGCGCTCACGCTGAGCCAGTCGATTCCCGAGCCCTTCAGGACGAGCTTGGGCTTCACGAGACGCCGGTTCAGGAAGAGCCGTTGGAAGGATGGGTTCCCGAGGAAGTCGGCGTCCTTGGGCTTGTCGGGCCAGGCGGTGGCAAGGGCACTGAGGAAGACCTCGTTGGCATCGCCCACCCAGAGTCCAGGTTCGGGCGTGAACCAGTCCAGCTGCTGGAGCCAATGGATCGCCGCCTGGATCCGGGCGTCATCGATCACCTCAGGCCTGTCCGCCTGCCGCCCCTGGTTCGGGGTCATGCGCGACCACTCGTGGCCGTTCCACTGCCACTCCGACTGGTCCCGGTCGCTCACACAGAGGAGCCGAAGGCGGACCACCTCGTCGGCCAGCTCGAAGACGAACCGCGGCCTGGCGGGATGGGAGATGCAGAGCTGGCTCCAGTCGGCCTCGTGGATCGCGGTCGCACCCCCGGATGCCGGAGCGGTCGACGCCGGGCTGGAGGGGGAGGAAGGCGCCCCTTTGGAGGGACGGGTCTGCGATTTCCGGAGTTCCGTGAGGAGCCGATGGGAGAGCTTCCGCACGGGAAGCACCGGACGCTGGGCCCAGGGGCCGAGGAGGCTGGCAGGGGGGGCGTTGCGCAGGATGTAGACCTCGCTGTCGACCAGCACCAGAACCGGCTGGCCGACAAAGAACTGGCACTTGGCGAGGGGACGGGCCGACCCATCGGGCAAGGCCAGGAGATGGGTGAAGCTCAGGTCGCCCTCGATGGTGTCGAGATGGGGCTTCAGCTCGGCGATCTGCCCATGGAATTCAAGGCTGGTGGCCCGGCCGGCGAGTTCCAGACGGGTCCCATGCCCCCAGGTGGCCAGCCAGGTCAGCAGGTCCGCCCCCTCGAGGACCAGCACCTCTCCTTCCTTGGCCCGGTGGGACCAGTTGTCGTGCAGCCAGTCGATGACGGCCCAGTCGTCCGCCGGGAAGAGCTCGGCCTCATGGGCCGCCCGGGTGCGCAGCTCGCAGAGGTCGGACAGGAACCGCTCCTTCTCTCCCGAGCGTGAACGGAACAGCAGGAACTTGACGACCAGCTGCCATTGGTTGGCGTCGTCGCGGACGCGTCGGGTCTCGCAAACGACGCGCAGCGCCGCCTTGGGGGCATCGAGATGGGTATGGGTGGCGGGCAGGAGCCAGTTCTCGAGCTCCTGGACGAACTGCATCTCCTTCTCCGACTGCTCGACCTCCTGGAACCGCTCGAAGTTGGCGAAGGGGAGCAGCTCGGTCGGCAGCGACCGGTTCGCCCTGAGGAAAAGCATCGCAACCTCCTCGAGACGCCCCTTGCCCTGGGCACCCTGGATCCTCGACCACCAGTCGGTGGCCCCGAAGTCCCCACGTCGCAACGAAAGCTTCTCGAGGTAGTCGTCGAACAGCAGGTAGGCCCTCTGGGGGTCGCCACAGGAACCCAGGAGCTTCAGGACCGCCTCGCGCTCCGCGACCTTCTCCCGGGAATCCGCCAACTCCCGTCGGAGATCTGCGAAGGAGCCGTAGGTGGTGTTGAGGACTCGATGATGGGCATCGTACTTGGTGCTGGCGGCGGTCGGCCGATTGGCCGGGCGTGTCGTTCGGGAACCTCTAGGCATGCGATGTCGGGAATGCGACGGATGTAATACTGAATCTTCTCTCCGTTGCCCCTAACGACGGTCAACAAGGAAGTGGACGAAATTTGGTCTCGACACCGAGTCGCACCCGAGAGCGTGCGGAAGCCGACGGCTTCGTCGCCCTGATCTGCGGCCAAGCCAATGGCTGCCGTCCGATCCGGGCCGGGATTTGATTGCCACAGTGCGGCATCAATTTACGATTGGATCATCAAGAACATGACGTCACCGCCGCCATCGCGGAACGACGGGATCTGGCTCGCATTCGCCCTCGTGGTGGCGCTGCTGACGATCACGTTCCAGATGGGAAGCCTGCCGCTGATCCAGCCCGACGAGGGTCGGAACGCGGAGGTCGCGCGGGAGATGAAGGAGCGGGGGGCTTGGCTGGTGCCGACCCACAACGGGCAGGTGTATCTCGACAAGCCCGCGTTCTATTTCAAGGCCGTGGCGGTCTCGTTGGCGGCCTTCGGTGACACCGAGTTCGCGGCGCGCCTCCCATCGGTCCTGTTCGCCTTCGGAACCCTGGGGATCTCCTGGCTCTTCGCCCGTCGAAGCCTGAACCCGAGGGCGGCGGCCATCGCCGTGCTGGTCACCGCGACGACCCCCCTCTTCATCATCCACGCCCGGACGATCATCTTCGACGTCGCGCTCACGCTGTTCGTCTGCGGCGCCATCATCGCAGGGCACCTGGCCGAGGCAGGACCCGGGCGACCCTGTCGCGGCTGGCATCTCGTGGCGGCCCTTTCCGCCGGGCTCGGAACGCTGGTGAAAGGACCGGTCGGGTTCGCTGTCCCCGCCCTGGTTCTCATCGTCCATCACCTGGTGGAGGGACGCCCCCGGGCGGTGCTCCGGATGTTCCATCCGCTGAATGCCGCCGCCTTCGCGGTGGTCGTCCTGCCCTGGTTCATAGGCCTGTCCATCGCCCAGCCTGACTTTCCCCACTACGGTCTCGTCGAGGAGACCTTCAACCGGTTCACGACCGTCAAATTCCAACGGACCCAGCCCTTCCATTTCTATGCCTGGGTGGTGCCGGCGACCTTCCTCCCGTGGAGCCTCCTGCTTCCCCAGGCGGCCCCCATGGCACTCTGGCGATGGAGATCCCTCGGGCCGGTTCCCCGGTTCGCGATCATCTGGAGCCTCGTGGTGGTGGGGTTCTTCTCGCTCTCGAAGTCCAAGCTGCCCGGGTATGTCATGAGCATCGCGGTGCCGTGGGGTTGGCTGATCGGCGCGACCATCGACAGCGCCATGACGAATCCAAGGGGAGCGGCGCGGCGGGTGGTCCGGAACGCCACCGGGGCGCTGGGGGGCATCACCCTCGGCGCTAGCCTGGCGATCTGCTTCTTCGGGGATGCCATCGTGAAGATGATCCGGACCAACCCTGACATCGATCCTGCACGGATCCAGGCGGCGTGGCTTCCGCTGCTCGTGATGACCAGCACGGTGGCCAGCGTCGCGATGGCAGGATGGTGGCTTCGGAAACCGGCATGGGGAGCGGCGGCTTTTGGACTGTTCCCAATGCTGTTGGTCACCCTCGGCGGAGACGTGTTCCTGGCGGTCTACGACAGCCGATCGGCCCGGAAGATGGCCCTGACCATGCCCCGGTTCTCGGACGAGACGCAGATCGTGTTCTACCGGTGCATGCCCGTCGGCCTTCCATTCTACCTGGGCAGGACCGGCACCCTCGTCACCAAGGACGGCGGTGAACTGGCGAGCAACTATGTGAAGTACAACCTCGCACGACACCCGGTACGTCCACCGGGGATCGTCGATGTCGACCAGTTCACTGTCTGGTTCCAACAGGTCAGGACCCCGGTCTACCTGGTGGTCCAGCGCCACGACGAGCCCTGGCTGAAGGAGCTGGCCTCCAGCCGAGGCGCCACCGTCCAGGGCTTCTTCCAGGGATACTACGGTGCCCTGATCCCGCCGAAGGAGGCACTCTGAGATGTGTGGCATCTGCGGCATTCTCGGATTTGATGGCCCGTCCTCTTCCGACCGGTCCCAGGAACGGGTGGACGCCATGCTCGAGGCCCTGCGCCACCGCGGACCGAACGCCATCGGCTCGGCGGTGTCGGGCCCGATCGTGATGGGAGCCACCCGGCTCGCCGTCCGGGGCATCGATCACCCAAGCCAACCCTCGATCGACCGGGAGTCCGGGGTCGTGGTGGTCTGCAACGGGGAGATCGACAACCACCGGGAGCTGCGCCAATGGCTGGAGGCGAGGGGGAGGTCCGTTCCACCAGGCAGCGACGTGGAGGTCCTGCCCGGCATGTATCTGGAGCTCGGCGACGAATTCCTCGACCGTCTGGTGGGGGCCTTTGCCCTCGCCGTCTGGGATCCCCGCCACGGCAGGCTCCTCCTGGCCCGGGATCGGACCGGCGAACGCCCACTCTTCCTCCGTCGGGACACTCGAGGCCTGACATTCGCCAGCGAGATCGCCGCGCTCGCCGCGTCGGGATCCGGCCCCCTCACGGTGTCCGACATCGGGATCCGGAGCTATCTGCAGTTCGGGAACTTCGCCGCGCCCCGATCGCCATTCAACGAGATCGAGAAGATCGGCCCCGGTGAGAGGGTCGTCGTGGATCGCGGAACGGTGTCACGGCACCGCTACTGGCGCTGGTCCCTCGGCCAGCAGCAGAAAAGGCCCGCGTCCATCGACGGCTTCGACACCGTCTTCCGCGAGGCGGTCCGTCGGCAGACCGATGTCGACATCGATTTCGCGGTGTTCCTGAGCGGCGGCCTGGACTCATCCCTCGTCACCGCGGTGACACGGTCCCTGCACCCCTCGAAACCCCTGGTCGGCTACACCGTCCGCTTCGGCGAGGCGTCCTTCGACGAGGGGGATGTCGCCCAGGAAGTGGCCCACCGGCTCGGTGTCCGACCGGAATCCATCTGGGTCGGCCCCGAGGACTTCGCCCGGGAACTGCCGCTGCTGGTCCGACGGGTGGGTGAACCGCTCGCGGATCCCGCCTGGCTGCCCGCCGCGCTCCTGTCCCGGACCGCCGCCCAGTCCTTCCGGATGACCCTCGTCGGCGAGGGAGCCGATGAGCTCTTCGGTGGGTATCCCACCTACCTCGGTGTCCGGGCCGCCGAGACCTACAACCGTCTTCCGGGACCGGTCCGGTCGCTGTTCAGACGGGCCGTCGAGGCCCTGCCGCCCAGCGACAAGAAGGTCACTCTCTCGTTCCTGCTCAAGAGATTCGTCTCAGGGGCTGATCTGGATGGGATCACCCGCCACCAGATCTGGAACTCCAACATACCCCCCACCCTCCTCAGGCGTCTTGGGATCGACCCCGTGCCACTCCCCGGGCCGATCCCGGAGGGACCAGAGCTGCTCGACCGGGTCCAGCAGCTCGACCTGGAGACCAGCCTGGCCGAGGGGCTTCTCACCAAGGCGGACCGTGCCGGCATGAGCTCGGCCCTGGAACTGCGGGCTCCGTTCCTGGACCTCGGGGTCCTGGACTACGCCTCGACCCTGCAGTCCTCGGATCGGGTGAGGGGACTGACGACCAAGAAGTTCCTCAAGGCGTATGCCCTCCGTTATCTGCCCCATTCCATCGTGCACCGTCGGAAGCGGGGTTTGTCGGTCCCGCTGGCCACGTGGCTTCGGGGACCGCTGCGGAACTGGGCGGCGGATCGCCTGTCCGACAGTGCCCTCGAATCGGTGGGCGTCTCCCGGAAGGCCGCGCAATCCGTGTTCGAGGAGCATCTCCAGAGGCGCGCCGACCACGGTCGAGCCCTCTGGACCCTGATCGTCCTGTCCTTCTGGCTGGAATGGGCCAGGAGCCCAAGCGCGCAGGGGGAACCCTCCTGAGGCGCCATCGAGGCGACCTAACCACGCCTCATCTCGGCTTCCGCGATGGCCGCCAGCGCGACGGCTGCCTTCTCGATCCAAGCCGCCAGCGCACGGGTCCGGCCCGGGCCGCTGCGGGGGGATCGGCATCGGGGTTCCGGATGCGGTTGGAAACCGAGGAGGGGCGGTCGATGGGATTCTCCCCGTGGTGTCGCAGAACAGCTCATGGTCGTCTCTGGGTATGGATCCTCTGAGAAGCCTTCAGTCTAGGCCGCCAGCAACGGTGATCCAGCCGGGTTGTTCACAGGTTGTTGGAGGGTCCGCCGCCGAGCCGGCCGCCCCACGGGGGGAGACCGGCCGACGTGTCCCGGAGCCGCACAGCACCCGCTGGATCACCTCCCGGAACTTTGCCAAATGGCCAGGACTAGGTACCCTCCAAGGCTCACACGTCCACGGATGAACCCGAACGGCACCACCGGATCAAAGCCCCACAGCCATCCGTCCCCGCGACAACGATTCTTCGGCATACTCAGGCCAGAACGACGGGACATCGAGGTGCTGCTGTTGTTCTCCCTGATGAACGGCGTGCTGTTGATCGCACAGCCGATGGCGGTGGACGCCGTGGTCAACAACATCGCCTTCGGCGGCGAACAGAAGGTCTACCTCCAGGCCCTGATCATCATCGCCATCGCCCTCGGCATGTTCCTCGGTGTCAGTGCCTTGATGCGGGGGACCCAGTCGTACGTCATGGAGACCATCGAGCGGCGCCTCTTCGTCCGGATGGCTGCCGACCTCTCCTACCGGCTTCCCCACTGCAGGATCAGCGACTTCGAAAAGACGCTCGGGCCGGAGATGATCAACCGCTTCTTCGAGGTGGTCACCCTTCAGAAGCTCAGCTCCACCCTGCTGCTGGAGGGCGTCAACGTGGCCCTTTCGACCGTGATCGGCCTGGTGGTGCTCTCGTTCTACCATCCCTACCTTCTGGCCTTCTCGCTGACACTCATCCTGTGCCTGATCCTCATCCTCGGCCCCCTGGGACACAATGGCGTCAAGACGAGCATCCAGAAGTCCTACGCCAAGCACGCCGTCGTGGACTGGCTGGAGCAGCTGGCGCGCTATCCCACCCTGTTCAAGGGGACGGGGGCCGCGGAGTTCGCCTGCAGGAAGGCCGATGCGCTGTCCCAGGATTACCTCCACAAGAGGGAGCGCCATTTCAGCATCCTCCTGCGCCAGATCATCGGACTTCTCACCCTGCAGGCCGTCGCCAGCGGGGCCATGCTGACTCTGGGAACCCTGCTGGTCCTCCGAGGAGAGCTCACACTCGGCCAACTGGTGGCCAGTGAGCTGATCCTGACGGCGATCGTCGACTCGATCGCCAAGCTGAGCAAACAGCTGGCCGCGTGGTATGACGCCCTCGCCTCGTCGGACAAGCTGGGGCACCTCGTGGACCTGCCGGTCGAACCGGCCCGGCAGACCGCCCCGGTCAAGCGGGAGGGGCCCGCCGCCCTGGAGGGACGCCACATCGGTTTCGCCTACCCGGATGCCCCCCCACTGTTCCACGACCTCTCGTTCCGTTTCCCCGCGGGCTCGCGGGTGGCCGTCGTCGGTGCCGCCGGGTACGGGTCCAGCACCCTCCTCGACCTCCTGTTCGGACTGCGTCCCATCGACCAGGGTGAGCTCCTGATGGATGGGGTGGACCTCCGCCATTGGCCCCTCGAGGCCCTCCGGGAAGATGTCGCGCTCGTCCGCGGCACTGAGATCGTGAGCGGGACGATCCTGGAGAACGTCTCCCTGGGACGCGCCAACATCGGGCCGACCGAGGTCCGCAGCGCCCTCGAGTCGGTGGGGCTTCTCCCTGCAATCCTGAACTGGCCATCCGGCATCGACACCCCCCTTGTGGCCGGTGGGAGACCTCTCACCAGCACACAACGGGTCCGACTGGTCCTCGCCCGCGCCATCGTGGGCCGACCGCGACTACTCATCCTCGACGAATGCCTCGAGGGTCTCGATTCGACGTCGGTGGCGCAACTGGCCCCATTCCTATTCTCGGCCGAAAACCCGTGGACCCTGATCGTGGTGACGCGGGATCCGGATCTGATCCGGCGCTGCAACCACCTCCTCCGTCTCGGTGATGCCGAGGCCGATGCGGCCACCTCCATCCCCACCACCTCCACATGAGTGATCCTGCGATTGATCCCCATCACCGCGTGGACGATCCGATGCCGTTCCTGGCGGACCGCGCGGGTTTCGAGGCCCTGGACCTCCCCAGCTCCCTTCGCCGTGTCCGGTTCCTCAGCAAGTCGCTCTCGTTCCTCTTCGTCCTCTGCTTCGTCGCCGTGGCATTCCTTCCTTGGAGGCAGTTCATCCAGGGAAGCGGCCGTGTGATCGCCTACAACCCCCTCGAGCGGACCACCGTCATCGAGGCGCCCCTCGCGGGAAGGGTCCAGACATCCCATGTGATGGAGGGCCAGTATGTGCGCCAGGGAGACCTGCTGTTTGAGCTGGCGGACAACGATCCGAACCTGCTAGTCAACCTGCAGCAGCAGCTCCAGCTGGCGCGTCAGCGTCGGGACGCCGCGAAGGAACGGCTCGAGGCCCTGAACGGGCAGGTCTCCGAGCTCGAACGGGCGATGCCGCTCGGCATCGAGGCCGCCCGGGCACGGCTTGACGTCGCCCGCGTGAGCGCCACGACCGCCTCCCAGCAGTTCCAGCGGATCGAGTCCCTCTTCAAGGACCAGCGGGGGCTTGCCTCCCAGCGCGACTTCGAGCTGGCCCAGCTCGATCGCGACCGCACCACCGCGGACCTCGCGCGTTCGGAGGTCGAGCTGCGCCGGACCGAGGTCGACCTCCGTGCCAGCCTGAACTCCGCCATGGCCTCTCGGGACAGCGCCAAGGCCGACTTCGCCTCCGCCGACCAGGCCGCCATCTCGCTGGAGATCCAGGTCAACCAGACACAGAACCAGAAGGTCCTCGCCCCGCGCGACGGCTACATCATGCGTCTCCAGGTCACGGAGGGGACCTTCCTCAGGGCCGGCTCGCCGCTCTGCACCCTCATCCCACAGACCTCCGAACCCCGGGTTGAACTCTATGTGAGCGGCAACGACATGCCGCTGATCCAGGCCCGGGTTTCGGACGAACGCGGCAACGTCATCTCGTATGGAAGCCCGGTCCGACTCCAGTTCGAGGGATGGCCTGCACTGCAGCTCATCGGCTGGCCCAGCCTCGCGGTCGGCACCTTCGGGGGCGAGGTGATCCTCGTCGATCCGACCGACAACGGGCAGGGCAAGTTCCGGATTCTTGTCGGACCAAGGCCCGACGTCGTCACCAGAGACGGAAAGGCGGTGGAGATCCGGGACTGGCCGGAGAACCAGTGGCTACGACAGGGCATCAGGGCCAATGGCTGGGTTCTTCTCCAGGAGGTGCCCCTGTGGTTCGAGATCTGGCGCCAGCTGAACGGTTTCCCACCCGCGTTGACGAAGGACCAGATCGGGGGGCTGAAATGATCGTACGGGTCCTCCTCGTCGCGACCGTTCTCTCGACCGGGTGGTTCGCGGGTCCAGCCCGCGCGCAGACCTTCCCCAGCTCCCCCTTCCCCGTCCCGACCCCACTCCGGCTCGAAGACGTCGTCACCTCGATCCTGAGCCAGTACCCACCGCTCCTGGCCGCCCAGATCGAGCAGGATGTCGCGAACGGACGGCTTCGCAGCGCCCAGGGGATCTTCGACTTCAACGCCTTCTCCAAGGTCTTCGGAGCCCCGGCAGGCTACTACCAGTATGGGACAGCCGACGTCGGCTTCGAGCAGTTCACGGGCATCTGGGGCAGCACGATCTTCGGAGGCTATCGGTACACCGGGGGTGACGAGCTGCCCCAGTACTACAACAACCGCACGGAGGGGGATGGCGAGGTCCGGTTCGGGTTGGACTTCCCGATCCTGAAGGACGGCTCCATCGACAAGCGCCGCGCCGCGCTCTTCAAGGCGCGCCTCGACCAGAAACTGGCCCAGCCGGTGATCGACCGGCAGCGGCTCGATTTCGTCCGCGCAGGCTCGATGGCCTACTTCAACTGGGCCGCCAACGGTCAGAAGCTGACCATCTCCTCCAACCTGCTCCGGCTCGCCCTCAACCGGAATGTCGCCCTGACGAACCAGTTCGAGGCTGGGCTGCTGCCGAAGATCGTCCTCACCGACAACCAGCGGCTCGTGGTCTCCCGCGAGCTGAGCCTCGTGCAGGCCCGTCGACGCTTCGAGGCGGCCTCCCTCACCCTGTCGCTGTTCTACCGCGACGGAAATGGGGCACCCATCGTCGCCCCGATCGACAGCGTTCCCCCAGGATTCCCGACACCACCCGAGCTCGACGAGGCCCAGGTCGGCATCGCCTCCCACAAGGCCATGGACCTGAGGCCCGAATTGCGACGGCTCCAGATCAACCGACAGAAGCTCGAGGTCGACGTGCGACTCGCCCGGAACCAGATGCTTCCAAACCTCAACGCCGGAGCCATGGTCATGAACGACTTCGGGAAGCAGATCTACAAGGACCTCGTCGACCCCCAGGTGAAGGCCGGCCTCGAGTTCAAGATCCCCCTGCAGCGTCGTGAGGCCCGAGGACGACTCGACGAGCTCGAGGGACAACTGGGGCAGCTCACCAACGACCAGCGCTTCGCCCAGGACCGCATCCGGAACGAGATCTGGGACGCCTTCTCAGCCTACCGGGCGGCCTTCGACCAGACGCGTCAGACCCAGCTCAACGTCACCCTCGCGCAGGAACTGCTCTCGGCCGAGGCGTCCCGGTTCGACCTGGGCATCAGCGACCTGCTGGCGCTCCAGATCCGGGAACAGGCCGCGTTCGACGCCCGCACCCTCGACGTCGATGCTGCGGCCGACGTCTTCAGGGCGTTGGCGGACTATCGGGCCGCCACCGCCTCCGATCTCTCGGGTGCGGTCCGATCCCCTGCTGCGAAGTCCCCGTAGCCCGACAGGGCGACATGGACCCGACCACGGGATCCCTGCAGGATTGGTTCGTGATCTCCCAAAGTGAGCCCGATTCCCTGCTGTCGCGTCGCACGTTCCTGGGCCAGACCCTCGCCTCCGGGCCGATGCTCCTGGGTCTCTCCTGCGCGCACAACAAGGATGCTCAACGCCCGCCTCCGCGCCTCGCATTCGTGACGCGCGGGCGGACCGAGCTGATCCGGGCGGATGGGACGGAAAGGCACCCGCTCACCTTCGACGTCCCGAACCAGGCGACATGGCAGCCCTGCGCATTCTTTCCAGACGGTCGACGCATCCTGCTTCTGAGCATGGAACCGCGTCGGGATGGACCCGGCCGGCCGTTCGAGGAGTACTACACCCAGACCCCCACACACCTCTGGACCTTCGACCTGGAGTCGGGCGAGCTCGTCGAGATCGCCCACCGGGACCGCCTCGCCGTCTTCTACACCCCCCAGCTCCTGCTCCAGGACGGTCGACTCCTCGTCCAGGTGGTCCGGGGGAAGGTCGGACAGGTCTACAACATGAACCTCGACGGGTCGGATGCCCGACCGTTCACCCAGGAGGGGGAGGGCTTGCCCTACGGGTTCTCGAGGAGTCCGGACGGCAACCGGATCGCATTTCATCTCGCCAGTCCGCGCGGGTACGAGATCTGGACCAGTGACCCCTGGGGACGGGATCGGATCCGGGTAGCAGGCGACCCCGGGCATCTCTACTTCGGGCCCCAATGGTCTCCTGACGGCAAGTGGCTGGCCTATGCGGATTGCCTTCCCGCAAACGATCCCGGGCACGACTGGTGTGATGTCCGGGTGGGGCGTCCAGATGGACAGGAAACGCGTTTGCTGACCAAGGGTCAGTCCATGTGGTTCGCGGCGACCTATGGCAATGACCGCCACCATGGCGGCGGATCGAATGTGGTGGCCTGGACCCGGGACGGCCGGATCCTGATCCCACGACGGCTTCCAGGATCCCAGGTGCCGTGGTCGTTCCAGCCCCACCGACCAGACACGGACCACTTCAATCGGGATTTCCGACCGGAAGGGGCCCGAGGGGGCACCTGGATCGATCGCATCGATCCCAGGACCGGGAACTCCGAGGCCGTCACCGACCCCAAGGAGGGCATCTGGGATTTCCGCTGCAGCGAGTCGGACGATGGACGGTGGATCACATTCTGCAGGGCCTCGACCGCGGGCCTGCCATCGCTCTGGGTCCAACCCGTCGGACGGGGATCGGCGCGGGAACTCGTGACGGATCCGGAGGGGACCGGGATCGACCATCCTCGATGGCTTCCGAATCCGGCAGGAACCGCCAACCCCTAGAGATCGTGGTCCGCCAGGCGGGTCAGGATTTCCCTCAACAAGTCCCGGTAACTCTGCTCGATCTCAACACCACCCGTCTGGACCGTGACATCGATTTCGCCGGAACGGGGAGTGTCAAAGGGGTATTCGAGCAGGTTTTGGACCTGCCCTGCCTTGGCCCGCCGATAGAGGCCCTTCGGATCCCGCCGGAGACACTCTTCCAGCGGCGCATCGACGAAGATCCAGACCAGCCGTTCGCCCAGTGTCCGGCCGACCACATCCCTCTGAGCATACTCCGGGGCCATGGTGGCGACGATGGGCACGATGCCTTGGCGGGACGCCAGGCCTGCCACCTCGGCAACCCGCCGATGATGCTCGGTACGGGCGTCGGGGTGGAACCCAAGATCCGAACTCAAACCTCCACGGGCTTCGTCTCCATCAATGAAGAACACGGGAAGCCCGCGATCCCGAAGCCCCTGTTGGAGGCGTGTCGCGAGGGTGGTCTTGCCTGCTCCAGAACGGCCGAAGAACCAGAAGACCCGGGTCATCGGAGCCTCCTCAGGATCTGGTCGCGGGAATGGAAACCCGTTCTGCAAAGCTCCCGGTGGCAAACGGGCCCCCCAGGAACACTGAGGTCCTGGAACCCATCGAGTAAGGTCAACATGTCGGCAATGATGGAACGCAATTGCATCGTCCAAACCGGGCAAAACCTTTCCGTGTTTTGAGAGAGGCGGCCCGACCTCCCCGCTAGACTCCAAAGTCGATTCGACCTTGAACCCTTTGTGTTACGACTGAACTCATCGAACCGGGATGGTTTCAGCGAGTCGATTCGGCGTCACAGAAAATCGCTACTCCCGCAGCACCGAATTCGAAACCGATCGAATGCAAGACGGTTTCAGCGTCGCGCATCGTACCACAGGAAACAGGAGTCACGGTCACGGAGGGTGCTCCGGGGACGGAAGACCGCCCGGATGAGGAAACCGAGGGTTTCCGCAGGACCATAGAGACGGACCTTCCGGGCAGACGTTTCGAGAGGGTGGCGATGCAGGACGACGACCCGGCGGCGGCTCCCTTTGCCATAGGCCTTGAGACGCCGAACCAGGTCGAGCTCCTCACCGGCATAGAACTCGAGGCTGAAACCACCGATCGCCTCGAAGGCGGCCCTGTCGATGACGATGAACGAACCGGCCAGAAGTCCGGCGAACCGGCTCAGGAGATTCCATCCCGCCGCCGCCACGCCGGCCGACATGCCACCTCCATCAAGACGGATGGTGCTGCCGATCGCGATGACGTCGGAACGGGACGCCGTCACGACCGCCTCGGCGAAGAGTTCCCGCGTCGGCCTGGAGTCCGCATCGACAAAGAGGATCCAGTCCCCCGTCGCCACGCGGGCCCCCGCATTCCGGGCACGGCCGATCTGGTTCACCGGCTCGAAGACGACCCGCGCCCCTGCGGCCGCGGCAATCTCGGCGGTCCGATCCGTCGAGTTGTTGTCGCAGACGATCCATTCGTGGTCCCACCCCTGATCCTCGAAACCCCGACTCGCCTGACGGATGGCCTCGAGCGTCGCCGGCAACAACCGCTCCTCGTTGAAGGCCGGGATCACCACCGAGATCTTGGGACGTCTCGGGGACGGGCTGGAGGAGGAGGAACCGCTCATGATCAATCCGCACGACCACCCTGATTCAGGAACAGCCTCGCGGCGGACGAAGGATCCGCAAGGAACCATTGCACTATTGGGAAGTTTTGAGCCGCCTCAAACCCGGACGCCTGCACGAGTCCCCGGGAAAGATCCCCTCGTTCCCGGCAGCGTCACCCACGCGCCGGGAGATCTCGCGGGCCCACGGGACGCCGCGATGGAATGCTTCACAACGTCCCAGGCCTGACCGACCGGGACCGGACAGGCTCAGCTCCCCTGCGTGGCAAGCCGATAGATCGTGGTCGTCTTATAGGTCTCCCCGGGACGCCAAACGGACTTCGGGAAGGACGGTTTATTGACCGCATCCGGGAAGTTCTGGGTCTCAAGGCAGAAGGCCCCATGGGACGGGAATGTCACGCCGCCCGTGCAGGTGATGCCCTCCTTCGGGAAGTGGTTCGACGTGTAGAGCTGAACCCCGGGCTGGTCGGTCTCCACCTCAAGGACACGTCCGCTCCCGGGATCGACCACCCGAGCCGCGAGGGCTTTGCGCTTGCCACCGGAGTCGAGGACGAAGTTGTGGTCATAGCCGGCAGGATCCAGGCCCGTCTTGCCGATGCGCGCACCGATCGGCTGCGGCTTGGTGAAGTCCAGCGGCGTACCGACCACCGAATTCAATTCACCGGTCGGGATCAGACCCTCGTCGGTCGCCGTGTACCGCGAGGCCCAGACCTGCAGCACCTGGTCGTCGATGGTGCCCTTTCCAGCCAGGTTGAAATAGCTGTGGTTGGTCAGGTTGATCGGCGTCGGACGGTCGGTCTTCGCGTCGTACTCGATCACGAATTCATTCTTCTGGTTGAGAGCGTAGGTGACCCGGCAGTCGAGATTGCCGGGGTATCCCTCCTCCCCATCCGGGCTGACCCGTCGGAAATGCACCGCAGCACGCTCCGGGGTCAGCTCATAGCCCTCGACGGCCCACAGCTTCTTGTCGAAGCCCGACACGCCCCCATGAAGGTGGTTGGGGCCGTTGTTCACGGCGAGGGTGTAGGTCTTCCCATCCAGCGTGAAGGCCCCCTTGGCGATGCGGTTGGCGACGCGACCCGCGATGGCGCCGAAGAAGGGATGGCCCTGGAGATAACGGCCGAGGGTGTCGAACCCCAGCACGACGTTCCCGGCCCTGCCGTTCCGGTCGGGCGCCCACAACTCGGTCACGATCAGACCGTAGTTGGTGAACTTGAGGGTGATACCGTGACCGTTCTTCAGCGTGAAGAGATCGGCCTCGGTGCCGTCGGGCAGCTTTCCGAAGGAGGCTTTGTCGAGGGTCATGGATTTGTTGGTGGGACCCGCCTTCGCCTGGAAGGCCCCGGTGGGCAGGCCCTGAAGCTTCACTGGGGCGGCCACCAGACGCCAACCACCGGCCAGGACACCGAGGCCGAGGAGGGCCTCACGACGGGTGAGATTCGAGTTCATGGGAACGTCAGAGAATGGGCAGTCGGGATGGGCTTTGCAACCTGTGGCCGGGAAGGGATCAGTACTTGGGCACGTTGGGATCGATCTGGTCGGACCAGGCATCGATGCCACCTTTGACCGACTTCACATATTTGAATCCCTGCTGCCGCAGGAACTCGAGGGCCTTCATCGACCGCTTGCCCGCCTTGCAGTGGATGTAGATCTGCTGGTTGGGGTCGAGCTCCGTGAACTGCTGGTTGAGACGGCTCAGCGGGAACAACGCCACGCCCGCAACACGGGCGATCTCGTACTCGTCCGGCTCCCGGACGTCGATGACCCGGATCCCCTTCTCCGGTGATCCCAGGGCGCTCTTCATGTCCTGCACCGTCACCTCGTCCGGATTCTGTCCCGCCACCACCGGCTCGGGCACGACCCCGCAGAACTGCTCGTAGTCGATCAGCTCGGTGATCGTCGGGTGATCCCCGCAGACCGGGCACTTCGGGTCCCGACGGAGCTTCAGCTCGCGGAACTTCATGTCCAGCGCGTTGAAGAGGAGCAGACGCGACGTGAGGTGGGACCCTTTGCCCAGGATCAGCTTCAGGATCTCCGTCGCCTGGATGCAGCCGATGATGCCCGGCAACACCCCGAGCACCCCACCCTCGGCGCAGCTTGGCACCATGCCCGGCGGGGGCGGTTCCGGATACAGGCAGCGGTAGCACGGACCACCCATCTGGGGCGCAAAGACGCTGGCCTGGCCCTCGAACCGGAAGATCGAGCCGTAGACGTTCGGCTTCTTCAGGAGGACACAGGCGTCGTTGGTCAGGTAGCGCGTCGGGAAGTTGTCAGTGCCGTCCACCACGATGTCGTAAGGGCGGATCAGATCGAGCGCGTTCTCCGACGAGATCCGGGTCTTGTAGAGCACGACCTCCGTGTTGGGGTTGAGGGCGTTGAGCGTCACCTTCGCCGATTCCGCCTTCGAGACCCCGACATCCGCATCCGTATGGAGGATCTGTCGCTGGAGGTTGGAGTAGTCGACGGTGTCGAAGTCGACGATGCCCAGCTTCCCGACGCCGGCGGCGGCGAGGTACATGGCGATGGGCGACCCGAGACCGCCTGCGCCGATGCAGAGTACGGAAGCGTTGCGGATCCTCTTCTGCCCGGCGAGGCCAACCTCGGGCAGGATCAGGTGTCGGGAATAACGTCGGATCTCCTCGTTCGTGAGTTCAACCATACGATGGGCGGTCAGGTTACGGTCGTCGGATCCTCGGGCAAGGAAGAGTTCGAAACAGCATCGTCCCACCTCGGGTCCGTGACGTGGAAACTTCATGACCGAGGAACCCACATTGCCGAACCCAAGCGGACTCTGGTCTCCTCCCCGCATGTCCCCACGGTTCGTCGCCCTCCTGACGCTGCTGTCCCTGCTCGGCCTACCCGCAACCGCCACCGTCCTCCCTCTCGCCGACCGACGTGAACTGTTCGTGGACCGGGCCCTGATCGAACGCATCGACGGCGCTGAACTACGGCTCCAGACCCCACGCCCCGCCGGGGTCGTGTTCCGGTTCGACCGCCCATGGGAAGGCATCGTCTCGGGCTACGTCACGGTGCTCGAGGACAACGGTCGGTTCCTCCTCTACTACCGCGGGCGACCCTCCACATCCCATGCCGACGCCAGCGACGAGGCCAGGGAGGTGTCGTGCGTCGCGGAGAGCCTGGATGGGATCCACTGGACCCGACCCAACCTCGGCCTGTTCGAGGTGGCTGGCACCCGGAGCAACAACGTCTTCCTCGTCGAGCCGAAGGCCGTGACCCACAACTTCTGTCCGTTCATCGACCGCCGTCCCGGGGTCCCGGCCGAACAGCGGTTCAAGGCGGTGGGCGGCACCGGCACCGGGGGCCTCTTCGGCTACACCTCCGCGGAGGGACGGATCTGGCGGCCCGTGAAGTCGACGCCCCTCATCACCCAGGGACAGTTCGACTCCCAGAACGTCGTGTTCTGGTCGGAGTCCGAGCAGCGCTACTGCTGCTATTTCCGGACCTGGACGAACAACGTGCGCTGGATCGCAAGATCCACCTCGACCAACTTCCTCGACTGGACCACTCCCGAGCCCATGCAGTTCGGCGATGCCCCGCCGGAGCATCTCTACATCAACCAGACTCAGCCCTATGCACGGGCGCCCCACCTGTACGTGGGGATCGCCGCCCGGTTCAACCCCGGTCGCCAGGCCCTCACCCCCAACCAAGTCAGGGACCTCGACCTCGAGGCACCGTGGAACTATCCAGGACTGCGGCAGGACGATTCGGATGCCGTGCTGCTCACGAGCCGGGGCGGCACGCGGTACGATCGGACGTTCCTCGAGAGCTTCATCCGCCCGGGCATGGATCCACGGAACTGGGTCGCCCGGGCCAACTACCCTGCGCTGGGACTCCTGCAGACCGCACCCGACGAGCTGTCGCTGTACGTGGTCCGTCACTACGGCCAGCCCTCGATCCACCTCGACCGGTTGACCCTGCGTCCCGACGGCTTCGCCTCGCTCCACGCCGGATACACTCCTGGGGAATGTGTGACACGGCCGATCACCTTCTCCGGGGACACCCTGGAGTTGAACGTCTCGACCAGCGCCGCGGGCTCCGTGCGGGTGGAGCTCCAGGATGAGGCCGGTAAGACGCTGCCTGGATTCGCGCTGTCCGACTGCCCGGAGCTGATCGGCGACGCCCTGTCCCGAACGGTCATGTGGACCTCAGGGTCCCGCCTGCAGGAGATCGCCGGGAAGCCGGTCCGGATCCGCTTTGTCCTGAAGGATGCCGACGTGTTCTCGTTCCGGTTCCACCAGGCCGCGCCGGTCCAGGCTGGGGGCACGCCCACTCCTCGACCCTGCATCACGGTATTCTCCGACGGAGGTGCCGGACGCTACGAGGCCTTCCCCGACGTGTGCCGTCTGCGGGACGGACGCCTCCAATGCATCACGTACGCGTCCTATGCCCACGTCGGGGTTCCGTCCGCGGAATGGCCGCTTGGCGGACGGATCGTCGCCAGCTGGTCGAGCGACGAGGGGCGGACGTGGACCGCTCCGGAGACGCTGCTCGACACCCCTGCGGACGACCGGGATCCGTCGATCACCCAGCTCAGGGACGGGCGCCTCATCTGCAGCTTCTTCACGTCCGACGGCACCCTCGTGAACGAGGCCCAGGGACCCTCCGGGCCCTGGAGCACACCACGCCTGATCGGTCCGCAGCTCGGTGTCAGTTCCCCGGTGCGGGAACTGTCCGACGGGATCTGGATCCTCGGGGTGTACTTCGAGGATGCCCAGAAGGCCCATGGGGCGACGCTGAGGAGCCTCGACCAGGGAAGAACCTGGGAACCGCCCGCACTCATCGACAGCAATGGGCAGTTCCTGGATGCCGAGACGGACGTGATCGAGCTGAAGTCCGGCGAACTCCTCGCCGCCCTCCGCGGCGGCAAGGGGGCACCGATGAATGTCAGTCGTTCCCAGGACCGCGGGGCACACTGGAGCCCAGCCCAGGCCCTCGGGTTCGTGGGACACTGTCCCTATCTCCACCGTGCCCCCGGGGGCGAGATCCTCCTGGCCTACCGGCAGCCTGTCGCCGGCGACACCCGCGGCACCGCACTCCGGGTCAGCCGGGACGAGGGGCGGTCCTGGTCGGAAGCCACGCGGATCGACCCGGTGATCGGTGCCTATCCATCGATGGTGAACCTCCGGGATGGTTCCCTGCTCGTGGTCTACTACGAGGAGGGAGCTGGATCCGACATCCGGGCCCGCCGCCTCCGCATCGAGGGGGATACGGTGAAGGACATCGGCTGGCCGTGACGTGTGCGGCTGACGACTCGCGAGTTTGACGTTCCCTGACCGCGTCCACCGGATAGGCTGATCCGGTCATGAGTTGGAACCAAGTCGTGTGGGGCTTCAGCGCACTTCTGATCGTTGGGGGCGTGGTGGGCTTCCTGAAGGCCCGGAGCAAGGTCTCCCTGATCGCCTCCGTGGGCTCGGCCATCCCGTTGGCCCTCGCCGCAGCGGGCATCCTGCCCTTCTGGGTCGTGCCCCTCGTCCTCGGCAGCCTCGTGGCCGTCTTTGCCAAACGCCTGGCGACCACCCGGAAATTCATGCCGTCGGGCATGCTGCTCATCCTGACCCTCCTGACCGCCGGGATCGTCTGGCGATTGATCTGGAAGCCCTGAGCGCCGCCCTCCCCGCATGTCTCCCCGCGACCTTCCGGTGTGGCAGCTCCATGCCGAGATCCTGTCCGCCCTGGACCCTGGCAACCGACTGGTCCTCGTGGCCGCCACCGGGTCTGGAAAAACGACCCAGGTTCCCCAGATGCTGCTCGATGGCGGCCTCGCCGGAGACCGCCGGATCGTCGTCCTCCAACCCCGTCGGGTCGCCGCCCGCAGCGTCGCCACCCGGGTCGCCTGGGAACGCAAGAACCCGCTCGGGACGGAGGTCGGCTACCAGGTCCGATTCGAGGACCACATCGGTGCCACCACCCGGATCGCATTCGTCACCGAGGGCATCCTGCTCCGATGGTTCCAGGACGATCCGGAACTCCGCGACATCGGCATCCTGGTCTTCGACGAGTTCCATGAGCGCAACCTCCTGAGCGATGTCGCCCTGGCCCTCGCCAAGCGCCTCCAGCAGACCCGTCGACCCGATCTCAAGCTGCTGGTGATGTCGGCCACGCTGGATGCCGAACCCATCGCCGACTACCTCGCGACCGCCCCCGGGAAACCTGCGCCGATCCTCGCCTCCGAGGGTCGGATCTACCCGGTCGAGATCCAATGGGCGGAGTATGGCGATCGTCGCCCTCCGTCGGAACAGGCCGCCGATGCCGTGGAACGACTGGTCCGGTCGGGGGCTGATGGCGACATCCTCGTGTTCATGCCCGGGATGGGGGAGATCCTCGCCACCCTGAATGCCCTCCGTGCAGCCCATCTGGGGGAGCCCTGTGTCCTGCTGCCCCTTCATGGCGACCTGTCCCCGGAGGATCAGGACCGAGCCTTCGCCCCGTTTGCCCAGCGCAAGATCGTCGTCTCCACGAACGTGGCCGAGACCAGCGTGACGATCGACGGCATCCGCCATGTCGTGGACGCCGGACTCGCGCGGATCGCACGGCATGATGCCGAGCGGGGCATCCAGACGCTGGCGATCGAACCGATCAGCCGGGCCTCGGCCGACCAGCGTGCGGGACGTGCGGGACGGACCGCACCCGGCACGTGCTGGCGGCTCTGGACCGAGAGCGCGCATCTGGACCGTCCCCCCCGAAACACCCCGGAGATCCAGCGCGCCGACCTCGCCGAGGTGGTGCTCCTCCTCCACTCGCTCGGCATCCGCGACGCGGTCGGGTTCGACTGGCTCGACCGTCCGGATCCCGACGCGGTCGCCCGGGCGGAACGCCTGCTGCGGATCCTCGGGGCGCTCGAGTCGGCCCCCGCTGGGACCGGCAGCGACCTGACACCGATCGGACGCCAGATGCTCCGCCTGCCGATGCATCCGCGCTACTCGCGTCTCCTGGTCGAGGCCTCCCGGCGCGGCTGCGTCCCGGCGGCAGCCCTGTGCGCGGCGCTCACGGGTGGGCGGGATCTCCTGGTGCGACTGGGCCGCGAGGACGGGGCCGTCCGGGAGGCCCGCGAGCTGTTCGAGGCCAGCCGACACAGTGATTTCCATACGCTGATGCGCGCCTTCCAGTTCGCGCGCAACCAACGTTTCGACGTTGTCGCCTGCCGGCGCCATGGCATCCACGCCCAGACGGCGCGGCAGATCGACGATACCTACCGGCAGTTGATGTCGATCGCCACCCGGCAGGGACTCCACCAGGAACCGGAGACGGCCCCCGCTGACGCACCGGGTTCCGGGGAACCGGTGGCGCCCGCGACGGAGACGACACACAGGAGGGCCGCCGAAGCGGCTGATCCGCTGCTGCTGTGCCTGATTGCGGGGTTCATCGATCAGCTCGCTGTCCGGGAAAGCTCAGGCACCCTCGACTGCCGCCTGACCGAGGGGCGACGCGGGACCCTGGTCCGGGAGAGCCTGGTGGACTCCCCGCTGCTCGTGGTGGCGACTCTGCGTGAGGTGGAGGGGCGGCAGGGGCGGACCACCCTGCTGGGGTTGGCGACGGCCGTGAAACCCGAGTGGCTGGTGGAACTCTATCCGCAGCACATCTCGGAACGTGCGGGCTGCGAGGTCGATCGCCTCCACAAGCGGGTGGCCGCAATCCGCGAACGCCGATTCCTCGACCTCGTGATCGGACGCGACCATGCGCGGGACATCGATCCCGCCGCCGCGGGTGTGGCGCTGGCGGATGCATTCGCCTCGGGCTGGTTCGACCTGCCCAACCTCAACCACCGGATCCGCCAGTTCATCGCCCGGGTGCATCTCCTCGCGACGGTCGTGCCCGAACTGGAGATACCCCCGTTCAACGGGCCTGCGCTGCGCTCGGTCCTCGCCCAGGCCTTCCATGGCATCACCCTCGTGAAGGAGGCCCAATCGGTCGACCTCGCTCCGGCGTTCGAGGGGCACCTCGATGCCGCCCAGCGGGGATTCCTCGAGGAACTCATGCCCATGGGGCTGCCGGCCGGGACGGGGCTCACCGGCAAGCTGGTCTACCCGGATCCCTCGACCGACGGCGACGAGCCTCGTTTCCCGGAACTGCAGGTCCGGGTGACCGACTGCTTCGCACTCAAGGAACATCCACGCATCGCCGAGGGGCGGGTGCCGGTCTCGCTGGTGCTGCTCGCGCCTGACCAGAAGCGGCTCGGCACCACGACGGATTTCCTCCAGTGGAAGGCGAAGGTCTATCCGACCCTGCGGTCCCAGCTCCGGTCGAAGCACGGGAGCTTCCCCTGGCCCTGATCCGGGCCACGGCGGCGGACGACGAAGCAATTTTCAGGCGCGGGGTGCCACGGTGGCAGCGACCCCGGACTTCGGCACGGTTCCGGCGGACCCGGAGGCCGTGCGCCCCTTGCCCACCGCCTTGGCCGCCTCGTGGACGCCACTGAAATTCCCGGCCTCGCAGAGGCCCACAAAGGTCTCGGTGTCGCTCTTCAGCTCTTCCCATCGCCGCCGGATGATCTCGGATTCCTTGGGCCCGACCTGATTGCCCGCCGAGGCCTCGGCAATGGCGGCAAGGAGATCCGCGAATTCCCGGACGATCTGGTTCGTGGCCGGGATCAGGTACTCCGGATGGGCCTCCCGACGCTCGGGGTTCCGGATGAAGAAGCCGCCGGCCTGGTGGCAGAGCCAGTGGATGATCCGGGTATCCCCCGTCGCGCGCATGAGCTGGTCCACCCGATCCAACGGGTTGGCCCCCGTGTTCCCCTGATCCTCCGCAGGCTTCTCACACCACTTGTAGACGAGGGACATCGAGACATTGAGGTCGGCCGAGATCTTCTTCGGACTGGTCTCCTTGATCACCTCGCGCAGCACCTCGTGGGACTCCATGGCCAGGCTGTCTAGCGATCCCCATGCAGGATGGGAAGCCCGGGTTTGGTGACGGTGGGCACTGCGAATCCGAGTCGACGCCCCTGCCCTCTCGTCCTGCCGAATGTCGCTTCCCGTCCCGTCGGTCCTCCCGTAGGGTTACCCCTCCTCCGGAAACACCCGGAAACCTGTCTACAAGCCATGTCCCTCGTCTCCGTCCTGCTCAAGCCGGGTGAGGCCGACCGCATCGTCGCCGGCCACCCTTGGATCTATTCCAACTCCGTCCTCCGACTGACCGGTCCCGTCACCGACGGCGACCTCGTACAGGTCAAGGACCACCGTCAACGGCTGCTGGGAACCGGGTTCTACAACTCCCGTTCCAAGATCGTGGTCCGCATCCTCGACCGCGACCGCATCGAGCCCAACCACAGCTTCTTCCGCCAGAGGATCGGGGCCGCGCTCGCCCACCGCCAGCGCTGGATGCCCGGGGCGACCTCCTACCGCCTCGTGAATGCGGAGAGCGACTTCCTCAGCGGCCTGATCGTGGACCGGTATGACGACGTGCTCGTGATCCAGATCAGCTCGCTCGGGATGGAGCTCCGGAAGTCGACGATCGTCGAGGTGCTCAAGGATCTGGTCGATCCTCGGGCGATCCTCGAGCGCAGCGACACGGCATCGCGGAAGTTCGAGGGGCTCGCGGAGGCCCAGGGACTGCTCTGCGGTGAGCCTGTGGGCGAGATCCCGGTGGATCTGAATGGCATCCGGTTCCTGACAAACCTCTCGGAGGGTCACAAGACCGGGATGTATCTCGACCAGCAGGTGAACTACGCGGCGGTCGGGGAGTTGGCAAAGGGGGCCCACGAGGTGCTCGACTGCTTCAGCTTCGCGGGCGGGTTCGCCCTCCATGCCGCACAGGCCGGGGCCAAGCGGGTGCACGCACTCGACCAGAGCGCCGACGCGGTGGCGACCGCCCAGCGCAATGCGACAGCCAATGGGCTCGCAGACCGGGTTGAGTTCGAGACCGCCAACGTCTTTGACTGGCTGAAGGCCCGCACCGCCGTCGGCCCCAACGAGAAGGTGATCCCGCGCTACGACCTCATCATCCTCGACCCGCCCTCGTTCACCCGGAACCGGGCGTCCGTGCCCGACGCACTGCGGGGCTACAAGGAGATCCATCTCCGGGCCCTGAGGCTCCTGAAACCAGGGGGACTGCTATCGACCTTCTGCTGCTCCCATCATGTCGACCGCGTGCTGTTCGAGGACGTCATCCTCGCGGCAGCGATCGATACCCGGGTCATCCTGCGGCGGGTGGCAAGTCACAGCCAGTCGCCGGACCATCCCGTAGTCCCCTCAATCCCGGAAACGGAATACCTCAAGGGATTCACCTACGAACGCGTGGCTTAGGTTCCTGCAGGGAAGGCCGACTGCGTCTTCGGAAGAACGACACCAACCGGCCGGTCAACGGCGTCGGGGGCGGACGAGGATGACCTTCTTGTCGCTGCCCTCGACCTCGACGCTGGTGGTCTCCACGTCTGGATCATCCTTCAAGGCGTTGTGAACGACCCACCGATCGTAGGCGTTCATCGGCTCCAGCTCGAGAACATCCCCCCAGCGACGGACCTTCTCCGCGGTCTCAGCGGCACGCTTGACCAGCTGTTCCTTGGCCTGCTGCCGGTACCCGCAGACATCGAGGATGATCCTCGGGATCTTGGTGTCCTGATGGAACACCAGCCGGTTGAGCAGGTACTGGAGCTCGCTGAGGGTCTGACCTGACCGGCCGATGAGCCGACCCGGGTCATCCGTCTGGATGTCGAGCAGGATCTGGTCGTCGACGAGCTCCTGTCGGATGGTCACCTCGAATCCGAGGGTCTGGAGCATCTCCCGGAGCGTGGCCTGGGGATCGATGGTGGGGGCGTCGTTCACGGCGGTGGGGTGAGGGTGGGTCCGTTGCTCGGGCTGGCTCATGCCTTTTTGCGCGCGAGCGGGGCCGGTGGCGAGCCCTTTTCCGAGGACTTCTCGTCGTTCATGCGCGTGATCTTCGTCTGCAGGATGCTCAGGAGGTTCTGGACGGTCCAGTAGAGGGTCAGGCCCGAGCTGTAGTTGTAGAGGAAGGCGACGAAGAAGACCGGCATGTACTTCATCATCTTCTGCTGCACCGGATCCATCTGCGGCGACGGCGGGGTCAGGCTGGACATCCACAGGGATGTCATGCCCATCAGGAGGGGCAGCAGGTTGAAGGGAAGCCCCACGCCGGCCACGCCCAGGAAGGGGACCCATCCGAGGTTCGGGATGGTGAACAGTGTGTCGGGTTCCGCCAGGTTGCAGACCCACAGGAAGCTCGCGCCCCGCAGCTCGATCGCGGTCCGGAGCATGAAGAAGAACCCGATGAAGACCGGGAACTGGATCAGCATCGGCAGACATCCGGCGGCCGGATTCACC
>JBDLQQ010000240.1:0-2786 GCA_039800465.1 Verrucomicrobiota bacterium | reverse complement strand
GGACGCATCGAACAGGTCGGTGTCATCGACACCTCCGGACCCATCCACGAGATCGACGGTCGCGGACTCCACGTCACCCCGGGCCTCATCGATGCCCACAGCCATTCGATGATCGTCGGCGGCGTGAACGAGGGCAGTCTCCCCAGCAGCGCCATGGTGCGGATCGGCGACGTCGTCAACTCCGAGACCCCGCACATCCACCAGCAGCTCGCCGGCGGCCTCACCATCGCCAACCTCCTCCACGGCTCGGCCAACCCGATCGGTGGACAGAACCAGGTGATCAAGCTCCGTTCGGGCGCCTCGCCAGAGGATCTCAAGTTCACGAACGCCCCCAGCGGCATCAAGTTCGCCCTGGGCGAGAACGTCAAACAGGCCAACTGGGGCGACAAGTTCACCACCCGGTTCCCCCAGACCCGCATGGGGGTTCCCACCTTCATCGGCAACCGCTTCACCGCCGCCCAGCAGTATGCCGCCACCTGGAAGTCCTGGCGCGACGGGGGACAGAAGGGGCCGGCACCCCGACGCGACCTCGAGCTCGACGCCATCGTCGAGATCCTCGAGGGGAAACGGCTGATCCACTGCCACAGCTATCGGCAGGACGAGATCCTGGCGTTCCTGCGCCTGATGGAATCGTTCGGCGTCCGGGTCGCCACCCTCCAGCACATCCTCGAGGGCTACAAGGTGGCCGACGAGATCGCGCGCCATGGTGCGGGAGCGAGCGCCTTCGCCGACTGGTGGGCCTACAAGTACGAGGTGATCGACGCCATCCCCTACGCCGGCGCCCTCATGCAGGACCGGGGCGTCGTCGTGAGCTTCAATTCCGACTCCAGCGACCATGCGCGACGCCTGAACTTCGAGGCCGCCAAGGGGATCAAGTACGGCGGGATGTCGCGCGAGGCCGCGCTGAACCTCGTCACCCTGAACCCCGCCAAGCAGCTCCGGATCGACCGCTGGGTGGGATCGCTCGAGCCGGGCAAGGATGCGGACTTCGTGGTGTGGTCCGGCGATCCGCTGGACTCCTCGAGCGTCTGCCTCCAGACGTGGATCGAGGGCCGCCAGTACTTCAGCCGTTCCCGGGAGACCGAGCGGGCGGCGGCGCTCCAGCGCGAACGGGAAGCCCTGCTGGCCAAGGCGAAGCGATTGGCCGGGGACGGCGGTCCCGACGACGCCAGCGCGGCAGCCCGGGAGAAGTTCTTCCGACGCGCCCTCGAGCAGGCCCGCCACCTGGGTGTCGAGAACTGCCAGGACTGCCTCCTGCCCCGCAACCCCTGAACCCGACGAGGACACGACCATGACCGCACGCCCCTCCCTGCCCCTCCTCCCGCTTCTCGCCTCCGCCCTCGTGGCCCTCGACGCCCAGGCCGAGACCCTGCTCCTCCGGAACGCCACCCTGCATCCCATCACCGGGCCCGAGATCCCGTCCGGTCATCTGCTCGTGCGCGACGGGAAGATCCTGGCCATCGGCACCGGCACCCCCACGCAAACCGCGGACCAGACCATCGACCTGAAGGGACACCATGTGTTCCCGGGTCTGATCGCCCCCACGACGGTGCTGGGACTCCAGGAGATCGATGCCGTGCGGGCGACGCGGGACACGACCGAGAGTGGTGAGTACACCCCGGACGTCTATTCGTGGAAGGCGGTGAACCCGGATTCCGAGCTGATTCCCGTGGCGCGGGCCAACGGCTACACCCACGCCCAACCCATCCCGGTGGGCGGCATCGTGGGCGGCCATTCGGCGGTGATCACCCTGACCGCGTGGACGATCGAGGACATGGCGTTCCGACCGGACGCCGGCCTGCACGTGAGCTGGCCGGGGTTCGGCCTCGACACCACGCCGAAGGATCGGGCGGCGAACAAGGAGTCCTGGAAATCCCCGGAGGACCAGATCAAGGCCCGCGAGAAACGCCTGCGGCAGATCGACGACTTCTTCACCGAGGCGGAGGCCTACGCGAAGGCCAAGGCGGCGAACGGCCCGGGCTTCGCCATCGTCCCGGCCTGGGAGGCCGTGCTGCCGGTCCTGAAGAAGGAGGTCCCCCTCTTCCTGCACGCCAACGAGCAGCGTCAGATCCGGTCGGCCATCGACTGGGCCACGCGCCGTCAGTACCGGGCTGTGCTGGCCGGAGGACGCGACGCCTGGCGCGTGGCCGACCTCCTGGCGAAACACCACGTGCCGGTCGTCTACGAGCATGTCTTCACCGAGACGCTCCGCGACACCGAGCCCTACGACGTCCACTTCACCGCCCCCAACCTCCTCCACAAGGCCGGTGTGGAGGTGTCGTTCAGCGAGGGCACGGACCGCTTCGGCGCCTCCAATGTGCGGAACATCCCCTACGCTGCCGCCCAGGCCCGGGCGTTTGGACTGCCGGTGCTGGAGGCCCATCGAGGGCTCACCCTCTATCCGGCACGCGCCTTGGGGATCGCCGACCGCGTCGGCTCCCTCGAACCCGGCAAGGATGCGACCTTCTTCGTGGTGGATGGCGACATCCTCGACCTGCGCGCCCCTGTGGAACGGATGTGGATCTCCGGACGCGAGGTCTCTCTCGAGAGCCGTCACACCCGTCTCTACGACCGCTACCGCCAGCGGCCGAGGAGGTAGTACTGCTCCTGGTAGGGCATCAGTCCCTTGAGGCCCGATCTCGATCCCTCTCGGATTAGTTGAGAGTCGAGTGTTGAGAGTCCCAACCGCCACGGCCTGCTGGATCCTAGGGGATGAGATGGGGACCGGAGGGACCCGTTCCCTACCTCGAGGGGCGCTCCCGCGCCCGGTTCGCAGGGCACTGCTC
>JBDLQQ010000239.1:0-7852 GCA_039800465.1 Verrucomicrobiota bacterium | reverse complement strand
CTCTCGACGAAGTTCGTGCCGTTCCTCATGGCATTGATCGACCACAGCGGAGCCCTTCCAGCGGACCGCGACCGGCTCCTCACCGTGGGCGATCCTCTGCCCCTCCCTCCGGCATCGTCCGGCGGGGGACGTGAACTGGAGCTGCCCTCCGGGGAACGGGTGCCGCTCCCAGCGGGCAGGACCGCATTCACCGAGACGACCCGACCCGGATTCTATCGGCTCCATGGAGACGGTCCGATCCGTTCCTGGGCCGTGCAGGTGGCGCCGTCGGAGAGTCGGACGATCCCGACGCTCGCAGAGGTCCTCGACGCCCTCCGGGTGCCGCTGACCGATCGGGCGCGGACCACCGAACCGGAACCCGCCAAGCCGGCGCTCCAGGCGGCCGAGGAGACCGAAGGACAGCAGAAGCTTTGGCGCTGGTTCCTCGCCGCCACGCTGCTCATCCTCGTCGTCGAGACGGTCGCCGCGGGTTGGGCAGCGCGCCGCAACACCCGCCCCATGGAAGGCCAGACCGCATGATCGAGCAGTGGCTCCAGAACCGGTTGCGTCCGCTCGAACGTCGGCGTTCGTGGCGGAACCACCTCGGGCGCCTGGCCCTCGTCTGGACCGCCGTCGCCGCCACCGCCGCCGCCCTCCGACACCTCGCCCCTCCGAACGGCCCCGTCCCCTTCCTGCTCGTCACCGCGTCGGGACTCCTCGCAACCGCCCTGCTGCTCGGACGGTTCCTCCGACGCGGTTCCGAGATGGCCACGCTGCAACGCCTGGCCCGGCGCATCGAGGCGGCCCATCCCGAGCTCGAAGGACGGTTGTCGGCCGCCCTCGACCAGCGCCGCGACGGCTCGGGGTCCCTGAACTTCCTCCAGCAGCGACTGATCGTGGAGGCGATCGAGGATAGCTACCGTCAGCCCTGGGCGAAGCCGATTCCGGCGTTCCAGATCGTCGCCGCCGCAGCCGCTGCCCTCGTGGCCTTCACCCTGATGCTCGGATCCCTCCAGGGCCTCCGGATCGAAGGGCAACGCCCGACCGCGGTGGCGGGTGGGGTCCGACCCGATCTCGAGGTGACCCCCGGCAACGCGGAGATCGAACGCGGTTCCAGCTTCGTGGTGCTGGCCCGATTCGGCCGCGACGTCCCCTCCACCGCCCAGCTCCGGGTCCAACCCGCCACCGGCACCGCCACCACCGTCCCCCTCACCCGCAGCCTCGGCGACCCCGTGTTCGGCGGCACCCTGCCCGAGGTCCAGCAGGCGTTCCGCTATCGGGTCGAGGCAGGAACCCGCACCTCGCCCGAGTTCGAGGTCCGCGTGTTTGAGTTCCCCCGGCTCGAGCGGGCCGATGCCGACTTCGTCTACCCCGCCTACACCGGGCTTGCGCCCAGGACGGTGGCCGACACGCGGCGCCTCACCGCGGTCGAGGGCACCGGGATCACCCTCCACCTCCAGCTCAACAAGCCCGTGCGCGAGGCCCGACTCCTCCCCCGCGGCACCAGCAACACCGTCCTGACCCTCGATCCCGCCACGAACCGCGCCGTCGCCACGCTGAAGGGGTTCATCCCCACCCAGGGCGGCACCTACGACCTGCAGCTGGTCGACACCGACGGCCGCATGAACCGGGTCCCGGCCCCGTTCTCGTTCGAGGTCGTCCCGAACCGTCCCCCCGAACTCCAGCTCGCCCGCCCCCGCGGCGACCAGCGCCCCTCCCCACTCGAGGAACTCCGCTTCGAGGGAACCGTCTGGGACGACTTCGGGATCCTCGCCTACGGCCTCGGCTTCTCCCGAGGCGGCGAGGAGCCTGTCCTCATCCTCCTCGGCACCAACGCCCCGGCCCAGGGCAAGCGCCCCTTCACCCATACGATCGCCCTCGAGCCGTTCGACCTCGCTCCCGACGATCTCGTGTCCTGGTTCCTCTGGGCCGAGGACCACGGTCCCGATGGGGCCGTGCGCCGGACCCAGACGGATCTTCATTTCGGGGAGATCCGGCCGTTCGACGAGATCTTCCGCGAGCAGACCTCCAGCTCGTCGAGCGGCGGCAGCCAGGAGCCTGGGAACCAGGACGGGAGTCCGACCACGCGGCTGGCCGACCTGCAGAAGGACATCCTGAATGCCACCTGGAAGATCGAACGCCAGCGTCCCCGGGCCACTGCGGACAGCCACGCCAAGGATCTCCAGGTCGTGACCGAATCCCAGTCCCAGGCCCTCGACCAGGCCAAGGACCTCGGCTCGGCGGCGGAGGATCCCCGGGCGGAGATGCTCTGGGGCGCCGTATTGACTGCGATGGAGAAGTCGCTGGCCGCGCTGGCTGGCGCGACGAACCGGACGCAGTCGCTCACCCCGGCCATCTCGGCCGAGACCGCCGCCTACCAGGCCCTGCTCCGACTCCGTGAGCGGGAGTTCCAGGTCGCCCGCAACCGGGGCCAGCGCCAGCAGGGCGGCAGCGACGGCGGCGAGTCGATGCGGCAGCGGCAACTGGAGGAACTCGACCTCACCGAGGAGGCCAACCGCTACGAGACCGAACGCACCGCCCAGGCCGGTCCCACCCCGGAACGACAGGAACAGCTGCAGGTGCTCAATCGCCTGACCGAGCTCGCCCGGCGACAGCAGGACCTCAACGAACGCCTCAAGGAGCTCCAGGCCGAACTCGCCCGCGCCGAATCCGAGGCCCAGCGCGAGGAGATCCGCCGCCAACTCAAGCGCCTCCAGGACGAGGAACAGCAGATGCTGTCAGACGCCGACGAGCTCCGGCAACGGATGGAGCGTCCCGAGAACCAGTCGCGCTTCGCCGAGGAACGCCAGCAGCTGGACCGGACCCGCGAGCAGATGCAGCGCGCCTCCGAGGCCGCCTCGCAGGGCTCCCCCTCCCAGGCCCTCGCTGCCGGCACCCGCGCCGAGGAACAGCTCGAGCAGCTGCGGGAACAGGTCCGACGCGAAAGCGCCTCCGCCTTTGCCGAGGACCTCCGCCAGATGCGCCAGTCGGCCCGCGAACTCACCCGGAACCAGGAACAGATCCGACGCGAGCTCGGCGAACTCGGTGCCGACACGAAGCGTTCCCTCTCCGGCAACCCCAAGGAGACCGCCCTCCTTGAGGAGCTCAACCGCCAACAACAGCGCCTGACGAACCTCCTGTCGGAGGTGACCCAGGTCTCCGAGGCCGCCGAGTCCAGTGAACCCACGGTCTCCCGGCAGCTCTACGACACCCTCCGCCAGCTCAACCAGGACGACGCCGGCCTGGTGAAGCAGGTCCAGGAAGCCCTGATCGAACGGGGTCAGATGAGCCGCTCACTCTACGACCGACTCGAGACGACGAAGTCCAATCCTGACGCCAAGGCGATCCAGGTCATGCGGGACCTCGTCCAGGAAGGCCGTCCCCGCCAGGCCGGAGAGATCGATCCCAAGGCTACCCAGGTGCTCACCCGATTGCAGCGCGGCATCGAGAAGGCCGCCGCGAACGTCGTGGGCGACGACACCGAAGCCCTCCAGCGCGCCGGTGAGGAGCTCGACCGCCTCGCCCAGGAACTCGATCGCGAGGCCACCCGCGAAGCTCCCGGCACGGCACCCAGTCCTGCCACCGAGACCGCCACCGCGGCGAACACCGACCCCAGCGCCAGCAGCCAGGCCACTCCCGGACAACCCCAGGGCGCCCAGGGACAAGGGTCTTCCGAGGCCAACTCGAGACCGCCCAACGAGACCGCCGCCACGCCGTCGACACCCAACTCCCCGTCCGACCGGACTCCCGGCACCCCCGGTGAGGCCGGTTCCCCGGGATCCCGTCCCGGTTCCAGCACCCGCAACGGAACCCAACCTCCGGGACAGGCCCAAGGCGGCCGCGCCACGGCCGAGGAATGGACCCGTCGCCTGGCCGGAGGTGCGGGCGCCGACGCCGAGGGCGGCACCGGAGGCGGGACCGGGCCAATGACGGGCGAAACCTACGGCGAGTGGTCGGATCGGCTACGCGATGTCGAGGAGAACCTCGACGATCCCCAGTTGCGGAGCCGGGTCGCCTCGGCCCGCGAGACCGCACGACTCGTCCGACTCGGAGCCCGACAAGGACGTCAGAAGCCCGACTGGGCGCAGGTCCGGCTCAAGGTCCTGGCCCCGCTCGTGGAGGTGCAGCAGCAGATCCGTGAGGAACTGCGCCGTCGGAACCCCGGCGACACCCTCGTCCCGATCGACCGCGACCCGGTGCCCAGCCGCTACGCGGAGTCGGTCCGCCGTTACTACGAGAACCTCGGCAAGGAATGATCGCCGACGCCCTCCTCCTTCCCTCGTCACCGTCGACCCCGTGGTGGATCGCCACCACCCTCGGGGTCACCCTGCTGCTCTACTGGGCCTACCGCACCGCGCCCACCCGTGGCGTCGGACTCGCCTGCGTCCTCCTCAAGGCCCTCGCCCTCGCAGCCCTCGCGTTCTGCCTGCTCGACCCGCTCTGGTCCGGCACCCGCGCCAAACCGGGCGCCAACCGGGTCGTGCTCGTCGCCGACAACAGCCAGGGCCTCCGCATCCGCGACATCGCCCAGACCCGGACCCGCGGCGAGACCCTCCGCGAACTCCTCACCGGACCCGGACCCTCGTGGCAGACGCGGCTGGCGGAGACGTTCGAGCTGCGACGGCACCAGTTCGACCGACGCCTGCAGGAAGTCCGGGACTTCGGCGGACTCGACTTCTCCGGCCCCGCCACCGCGCTCGGGTCGGCCCTGGGTTCCCTCCGGGAGCGCTACAAGGACCAGCCCGTCGCGGCCATCCTGCTCCTCACCGACGGCAATGCGACGGACCTGCCCAACGGGCTGCCGGATCTCACGGGGCTCCCCCCCGTCTATCCCGTGGTCCTCGGTGAGGCGACCTCCCCGCCCGACGTCGCCCTGCGCCGAGTCTCGGTGAATCCCTCGGCGTTTGAGGATGCCCCCGTGCGGATCCAGGCCGAGGTGGCGGCGCCGGGCATGGGTTCCCGGGACCTCCGGGTCCGGCTCACCGACGAGTCGGGCGCAAGTGTCGCCACGACCTCCCTGCCCCCACGTTCCTCCGGCGAACCCCAGCCCGCCTCGCTGCAGGTCCGTCCCTCCAAGGCTGGCGTCTCCTTCTATCGACTCGAGGCCGTGCCGGACGGCGAACCGGCCCCGGCCGAGGCCACCCTCGCCAACAATCAGCGCATCCTCGCCGCCGACCGCGGACGCGAGGCCTATCGAATCCTCTACGTGGCTGGACGCCCCAACTGGGAGTTCAAGTTCCTCAACCGCGCCGTGCAGGAGGATCCCCAGATGCAGCTCGTCGGCCTGATCCGGGTCGCCAAGCGGGAACCGAAGTTCGAGTTCCTCGGCCGTGCCGGGGAATCCAGCAATCCGCTCTTCCGCGGGTTCGGCGACCAGGCCCGCGAGGAGGTCGAACGCTACGACCAGCCCGTCCTGGTGCGGTTGAACACGCGCGATGAACTCGAGCTCCGGAGCGGGTTCCCCCGGACCGCCGAGGCGTTGTACGGGTACGACGCCGTGATCCTCGACGATCTCGAGGCGGCGTTCTTCGACGCCGAACAGGCCCTGCTCCTCCAGAAGTTCGTCTCCGAGCGCGGGGGCGGGTTCCTGATGCTCGGCGGGGCGGAGTCGTTCCAGCAGGGCGGCTACGCCAGGACCCCCATCGGCGACATGCTGCCGGTCTACCTCGACCGTTCCCCCGAGGCCCGCACCGGGACGGCCGTCGCGTTCGACCTGTCCCGCGAAGGCTGGCTCCAGGCGTGGGCCCGGTTGCGCGAGACCGAGGACGCAGAGCGGGACCGGATCCGCCAGATGCCCCCCTTCGCCGTGTTCAACCCCGTGCGCGAGGTGAAACCCGGCGCCAGCGTTCTCGCCACCGTGGGGTCCACGAACGGCACCACCGACGCCCGATCCGCCCAGCCCGCCCTCGTGGCACAGCGATTCGGTCGCGGACGCACCGCCGGCCTGATGATCGGCGACCTCTGGCGCTGGGGCATGAAGGGCGCCGAGGAGCGTCAGGATCTCGACAAGGCCTGGCGTCAACTCGTGCGCTGGCTGGTCAGCGACGTGCCCCATCGGGTGGACCTCACCGTGGAACCGGCCACCGACCGTGGTCCGGGTGCGGTCGACCTCCTGGTCCGGGTGCGCGATGCCCGGTTCCAACCGGTGGACACCGCCCAGGTGCAGATCGAGATCGAGCCGGTCCTGGGCGAGCCCTCGCAGGGAGCGACCACCAACGTCCTGCGCCTGGCTGCCGAGCCCGCGTCGGGCGAGCCCGGACTGTACCGTCTGGGATTCCTGCCCCGCTGGAGCGGCGGCTTCCGGGCGACCGCCGTGGCGACCAATGCCGCGGGTGCCCGCGAAGGATCCGCCCAGGCTGGATGGAGCACCGACCTCGCCGCCGAGGAGTTCCAGTCGCTCACCCCCAACCGGGACCTCCTCGAACGTCTCGCCAAGGCGACCGGCGGCGAGGTCGTCGAGTTCGGACGCCTCGATCGGTGGGTGGAACAACTCCCCGAGAAGGCCGCCCCGGTGATGGAACCCCACACCCGTCCGGCCTGGCACACGCCCTGGTGGTTCGCACTCGCCCTGGGCTGTCTCCTCGCCGAATGGGGACTCCGCAGATCCCACGGCATGCCATGACACGACGCATCCCCCATTTCTGGTCCGGAGTCCGATGGCACCGCCTCATCGGAGGGATCGGCATCGCCCTGATGCTCGGCCTGTCGTTCCTCTGCCCGTGTATCCAAGCCGCCCCGTCCGATCCGCCCACGCTTCTGCTGGTCGTCGGGGCTCCCGGGGAATCGGGCTACGCCACCCACCATCTGAACCAGGTGACCCAGTGGCGGGCCCATGCCGCGAAGGCCGGAGCGCCGGTGCTCACGGTGGGGACGGAATCGCCCAAGGATCCCGCAGCCGCGCCCGACGATGCCCTCCAGCTCCAGAACCACCTCCAGCAGGCTGCGGGTGGAGACGCCCCGCTGTGGGTCGTCTGGATCGGCCATGGCACGTTCGACGGCAAGGAGGCGTGGCTCAACCTCCGTGGACCCGATATCAGCGCCGCCCAGATCGCGGCCTGGCTGAAGCCGCTCCAACGGCCCCTGGTCCTGATCAACACGGCCTCCGCGAGTGGCCCGTTCCTCCCGGCCCTGTCGGGCACCAACCGCATCGTGATCACCGCTACCCGGAGTGGCAGCGAACAGAATGCGACGCGGTTCGGATCCGCCTTCGTGGAGGCGTTGGGGACGCCCGCGGCCGATCTGGATGTCGACGAGCAGGTCTCGCTGCTCGAGGCCTTCCTGTTCGCGGTGCGATCCGTTGCCGACAGCTACCGGTCGGAGGGACGTCTGGTCACCGAGCATGCGCTCCTGGACGACACCGGGGATCGCCAAGGCACCCCGGCCAGCTGGTATCGAGGCCTGCAGCCGATCCAGAAGCCGAAGGATGGACGTCCCATCGACGGCGCCAAGGCCCACCGGGTCACGCTGGTGCCGAGTCCGTTCGAGGCGTCGCTGACCCCGGAATTCCGGACGCGCCGGGCTGCGATCGAGGAACGGTTGGCAGCATTGAAGGCAAAGAAAACCAGCCTCCCAGAGGCGGAATACGATCAGGCCCTGGAGACGATCCTGCTCGAGCTGGCGACTCTGTATCGGGACTTCACGGGCACCTCCCGCTGAGGGGAAGCGGGGGCACGCGGAGACGCGGAGACGCGGAGGAAGACGGGGCAAGGAAGACATTGGCTGAAGGCTTGGCCGATGGATTCCTTTCGCTGGTGCCCAATGATTCGAAATCGGTCCCTTGGAGAGACAGGGCCACCCCAGCCTTCCCCCTCTTCTTTCGCCAATTCGGTCTTTTCTCCGCGTCTCCGCGTCTCCGCGTGCGCCTCTTCCCCGA